>JAOUKN010000177.1 GCA_029882515.1 Candidatus Bathyarchaeota archaeon | reverse complement strand
TTAGAGATATAGACGGGACTCAATTCTCTCTTAATCAATTTAGTGGGAAGGTGATTGCTATTCATTTTATGGCTGTGGGTTGCCATGGACAAATCTATCCCATAAACGACAACCAACTTACACAACTAAAAACTGTGTGTAACGCCTATTGTAGCAGCAAACCAGTTACTGTCGTCACCGTTGCTGTGGCGACCTGCGCAAGTAGCGATCTTGCGCAAATCCAAGCAAACTACGGGATCACTTGGGTCTTAGGAAACGATTACGCCGATGGAAAAATGGACATAGTTGAGGCTTACAATAAATATTCCATAACAGATGGAACAATTGTTCTCATAGACAAAGCCTTCAATGTGTCCGAAGTATACACTGACGCGATAACTGCTGATACGCTGCCGTCGAAAATCGATCAGCTTTTAGGAGCATGATGAAAAGATGCTGGAGGAATCTTTAGGCTTGTTCATTCTTGGAATCGTAACCTTTCTTTCACCCTGCTCTATTGCCCTAATATCAGTCTACCTGACATACGCTATAGGCGTCAGCAAAAGCATACACAAAGGCTTCATAATTGGTTGCAGCTTCACTATAGCGATGTGTCTAGTTTTCTTCTTTCTCGGCTACGCCATATCCTCTCTAATTCCTGTAGCTGATCCGGCAAGCTACCGATTCTTCTTCGGTATCGCAGGTCTTCTTCTCGTTTTCTTTGGAATCAACAACTTAGGCTTGTTCAAGAAAATCCACTTAGTAAACAACGCCAGCAGTTCTTTTACTGAACGAATCAATGCTTTGAAGTTAGATGCTTTGATGCGTTTTTCAAAGTATAACTATGCGACGGGTTCATTTCTATTCGGGGTAATCATTTCCCTAGCTCTAGGTCCATGCGCCTTATCTCTGGTTCTGCCAGCTATACTGCTAACTATATTCAGCGCGCCCACACCTTATCATAGTGGCCTATTACTCTCCGCTTTTGGTCTAGGTCACGCCTTACCAGTCATTTTCCTAAGTGTACTGTTAGCGACAGCACGCAAGGCAGTAAGCAAAAAAGCTGCTATAGCAGGCGAATGGCTAACAAAGATCTTTGGAATAGCCTTTGTTATGATTGGCATTGTCATGATTGGCTATGCGTTGATAGGTTGGTGAAAAAATGAAGAGAAATACAATTAAGGTTGAAGTCTTCGTGCCTCTAGGCTCCTGCGTCTGCAATTTCGCGCCACTTATGGAAAAAGTGGGACAAGTAACATCAAAGTTCAAAGATTTAGTAGAAATTCAAACAAAGTCAACCAAATCATCTGAAGCATCCAAGTACGGAGTTCAAAATACGTGCATAGTTGTAGATGGAAAAATCACACTCCCATTAGACTTTGATGAGAAAGAGCTTGAAAACGCCATTTCAAAACGAATACAGAAAGAAAGAGAAGCTGAGCGTCCTCAGAACTCTGAGGATTGAAGAAATGGAAGAGACAAGACAAAAACTCGTAGGCATGGGGTATCTACTTTATCCCGACATCTGGGACTCCGCAATATCAAGTGGTCAAATAAGACTACTAAATTCAGAACAGGTAACCATATTGGCTGAAGTTTACAGGTTCATTAAAGGGACTGCCTATGAAGCAAAACGGGTTCGAGATTTTGTAGAAGATCGCAGGAGAGCAACAGGAACTATCTGCGGTGAACTAACATTAAGCTGGAAGAAAATGACTATCAGTTTTCAAGAGCGCAAGGCTCAGTTGCGTGAAATGATAGATGGCCTTCTTTCACAGTAATGGTGGACTGACTGGTGACATCTAGTCATGCACACAAAATCATTTTTCTTTCTTCACCACCAAGAATGCAGTCTTACCCATATTTTATATAGCATCTTTGTTCCTAAACTCATCATTGTGCACGCATGCATTGGTGTTTAGACCGAAGTTGTTTCGTTGTTCACACTCAAGCTGAAGGAAAGAAAGCTGAGACTTTTGAAACAAGTGGGCACTTTTAGTTTTTAGTTGTTTTGAAACAGTTGTTAAACAGATAGGTGTTTCAAATATATGTTGAATTGACACCTATTTGGATACAAATAGATTCAGCGTGTTTCTCTTGCGCTTTGCAAAATCAGTGGCTGAAACACAAACCCTGAAGACTCAACGGAATCCGCGGGATACTATTCAGAGAAGGAACTGATAAAGAACAATCGCTATTCCAGCTATCCCGCAGTAATACGCAAAGAGATGAAACTTCTCCTGCATGACCAGCTTCTGCAGTAGTTTCAGGGATATGTAACCTACGATCATTGAAACGACAACGCCGAAGAGCATAGTGACTATGTCCAAGCCACCCATCACCAGCTCATTAGACGCTAACACACGTGCAGACTCTAGAATGGTTGCTCCTATCACAGCCGGTACGGAGAGTAGAAAGGAATACATGAATGCAGCTCTCTTCTCCACCTTCCTCAACAACGCCGTAGCTATCGTGAGTCCACTTCTCGAAATGCCCGGTATGATCGCGGTGCCCTGCGCGACTCCTATCAACAAGGAATCCGAATAATCCACTCTTCTGCCATCTCCCCTGCGCTCGGAGAAGAATAGGAAGACGCCGTTAACCATCAGCGCCATACCCACAATCAGAACGTTGTAGAAAAATGACTCAAGAATGTCATGGAAAAAAT
>JAOUKN010000068.1 GCA_029882515.1 Candidatus Bathyarchaeota archaeon | reverse complement strand
TGGTAGTTCTTTATCTTCTTCTGTCGTAGTCTTCACCACCAAAGATAGATATGGTAACTCAGAGGCATATATGGTTGGTTCTAGACTCAAGGATGTTCTAACTTCTACAAGTTAGAATTCTTGCAGAAATAGAATGCGCTCTGACCATCTAATGCATACGTGCATGTCAAATTGCTAAAGCTAGGAAAGAACATGTAGAGATTACTAGGTCCGCGTTAAGACGTTATCAAAAGATATCAATTTAACTTGTTTCACCTAGATTACATGTGGTCAAAAAGGAAGTAGAGAGAACTATCATTTTTTCTGACGTTTTTGTTTTAACGCGACAGTTACTCCGATTACAGAAAAAACTCCACACAGTATTAGAAAAAACCCGATGTTGACAAAGGAAGAGAAAACCTTCTCCTCATGTACGCTCCAATAGCCTAGAAGGCCTTCTGGTATCGCTATCTCGTTTACTGCATGAGGAAGAAAAACATATAGCTTCATCGTCGTTGCGTCTATATAGTGTCTTGTCTCCCCACCCACTTTCTCTTCCCACACTTTGGGAATTATTGTTGCTTCCCACAAACCGTAAGTCGCATTTTCTTCTACCAAGCTCATAGTTTCATCAACCAGCCTCTCCTGCTGGCCTACATAGGAGACAACAACATTCGAAACAGCCGTTTTAGATTGGAGCAGAAAACCAATCACAGCAGTTCCATTGACAGCTATGCTATTCTTAAAGCGGGAGCCTATCACTTCTATTTCATTATCGGCACTAGAAGACGCCGCTGTAACCTTAACTACATTTGCCAACAAAGCAATTGCAACTATTACCAAGAAGAGCTTTCTATACAAAAGCCTGCCTTCTGCATGCATGCAATTCTACCTTTTCATTTTTTCTTCCTTTAAGGAAAAGAAGGAAAAGTACTCCAGCGAACAGCCAGCCTGTTCCTAATGCTACTCCTATTGGAATCTGCCACTGCTTGAAATTTTCAGGCAATCCAGGGGTCACCCAGAATGACGAGACTGTATAGAACTCATCTTTGTATAGGAATGTTGGATTTTCGCTTTGTAATGGAAAAGGTTCTCTTTCTTTGTCAACCGCGATATGAAGCCAAGAAGAACCATTCTGTCCATACTCTATTACATCGTATATTCCGAGCTGCTCCGGTGCATACCACTCGGTCGGCGGTGTATCTGCTTCATACTTGAACGCTGCATAAAGAACATAGCGATGAGGATAATAATTAGAACCTACATCGGCATTGGCATACACTACTGCACTAACGTAAGTCACCGTCAACACTGCCATTGACAGCAGAGCCATTTGCACTATCTTTTTCATTTTTCATCAGTTCTTTTTCGAAGAGCATGCATGTTTCTTACTTCTTTGTAGTATATATGCAGTTTGCTACACTTAAAACTTCAGAAACAATGTTCTACTTAACACTCTGTTCTAGAATTTTTGAACATCATTTTAATTGTCCTTTTCTGTGAGATGAGAAAAAAGGAGTTTAGCGGTTGATTTAGTGGTTCTTTGATGCTACAACCACTAAAAACAATGTTGATTCCTTTTCATGCATGCAAATTATTCCTCTGGTCGACAAAATCTTAAAAATTGTAAAATGATAAAGTCGTGTTTGTGCGCGCTAGACTATCTTGAAGAATTTTGTTTTCGATGCTCCGCAGATTGGACATTTTTCTGGCGCCATGCATTCAACTGTGTTCCCACAGACACTGCAAATATAATAGTCGATTTTTGTCAATTCCTTGTTATTTCTCAACGCTTCAACTGCCTTTGAGAATAAGCCAGCGTGTACCTGCTCAACCTTGTTTGCTACATCAAAGCTCCAAGCTGCTTGATCATTTTCTTCTTGTTTGGCGATGCTCAAGTATTTCGGATACATTTCTTTAAACTCAAAAGTTTCTCCAGAAACTGCAGCATCCAGATTCTCAACTGTTGATTTTATCTCTCCCATTATTCTAAGATGATTCAGAGCATGTATTGTCTCTGCTTCTGCTGCTGCTCTAAAAAGCTTTGCAGCTTGCATCAAGCCTTCGTTCTCAGCCTTTTCAGCAAAAGCCAAATATCGTCGATTTGCTTGCGACTCACCTGCAAACGCATCCTTCAAATTCTCAATCGTCCTACTCATCTTAATTTCACCGTTAACTCAAAATATCGAACAAACTCAATATAAATTGTGTGTGCTTGCAAACATTTTATGAGAGGCTTGGAAACTTTCTACCATACTCTTCGACATGGACTATTTTCCTCAGCTTCTTTCTAGGTCTTATCAAGTGAGCCAGCTTAGCTGAGATATCCAGCTTCTCTCTCGGGTAGCCTAAGGCCAACAGCGCCACGACCTCCAGACGGCTAGGTATTTTCAACATTTCCCTAATCTCTTTTTCATTAAAGAGACCTATTCAGCATGTTCCAAGTCCCTCACCAGTAGCGGCGAGCACAAGATTCTCCACAGCAATACACGTATCAATGGCATACCAGCGCGGAGAAGCTTTCTGATTGCCGCATGCGACAATAACCACAGGTGACTCTGCCAAAAAACGACCAAATCTACATCCCCTAGCGATCTTTCTCCTCTTATCTGGATCCATGACCACGATAAAGTGCCAAGGCTGAACACTTCCTGCCGAAGGAGCCAGCCTAGCCGCCTCCAAAACTCTCCACAATACATCAACCGGAACTGGTGTAGGCTTATACGACCTAACCGATTTCCTTTTTTGAATAGCCTCGAAAACATCCAACCTTAATTCCCCCGACCTTAACAGAGTAACTACTCTTCGTTCTTAATTAGTCGCGATTTCTCTTATAGTCTTCAACCTCCAACACTCAAATCCTCGATTATTCCACAAAGCGTTTCTTCAAATCCCTCGGAGACCTATCCTTCTCTACGGTTTTCTCAGTCAAGCTCCTCGCTTCTAACTTAAAGATGAGCTTTCCAAGTTCATGAAACTCACACAGCCATAAAGTAGAAAGTCTCCAATCTGAAGCATAGGAGCGTCTTCAAGTCAAAGCGTGCGCATGACAAGGCTTATCTCTTTTAACTTGCTTATTCTTTCGAATAAGGTATGCTATCAGATGGTAGTAGTGGCAAACGCAAAGGCTTCCCTCCAGGTCAGAAGCCAATCAAACGTCTATTAAGATGGGGCAAGGATCACCCAACCATTGAAGGCTCTGTTCCAAAGATTGATTTAAGAAAATGGATTTTAACAATAGAGGGAGAAGTCAAGAAACCCATAAAGCTGAGTTGGAATGATCTTCTGAAACTTCCGATTGTTGAATCTGTGAGCGATTTCCATTGTGTAGAAGGATGGAGCGTCTTAGATCTCAAATGGGAAGGAATTCGTTTCAAACACATAGTGAATATGATAGAACCTGAGGACACTGTGAAGTTTGTTTCCTTCGAATGCGCAGATGGGTACACAACTTCTCTTTCGCTGGAGGAACTTCTGGGAGACAACATCCTTCTAGCCTACAAACTCGATGGCAAATATCTTGAGGAAGGAACTGGTGCTCCTTTGCGGCTGGTTGTTCCAGACAAATACGCTTATAAAAGTGCCATGTGGATTACGAGGATAAAATTCACTTCGAGGAAGGAGATAGGATATTGGGAAAGTCGAGGCTACAGTGACACCGCAGACATCTGGAAGAATGATAGGTTCTTAAGATGAAAAAGTCATGTTTGTCTTTCCTTCAACATGTGCGTCTGGAAAATGGCATGTGTCATGCACGAAATTTTTAATAGCTTCACTTCACAGTAAGGGGCATCTAGCATAATTGAAAGGAGAATAAGAATATGCCAACATGGGTATGTACTGAATGCAAAACTGAATACACTAGCAGATGTCGGCAAGCAACATGCTCAAACTGCGGAGCACCTAAAGAAAAGCATACAAAAAAGAGCTAGCTAGCACTTGCAGAGGATTAGTGTATGTGTGAATAATTATGGATCATACAATTGTGCACTTTGAGATTCCTGCTAGTGATGTGGAGAAGCTGAAGAAGTTCTATTCAGAACTCTTCGGATGGAAAATTGAGAAAAGTTCAGGACCGATTCCATACTGGATGATCGAGACAGTCCCCGCGGATGAGAAAGGCACGCCCTTGAGAACTGGAGTGAATGGAGGCATGTACAAGAAGGACCGCCCAGAGCTTAAACCAGTCAACTACATCTCTGTTGAGTCGATAAACGAATACATTGAGAAGATCAAGGCTTTAGGAGGAAAAATTGTACAGCCAAAACAAGAGGTCCCTGACGTAGGCTGGATAGCAATTGCACTTGACCCTGAAGGAAATCACTTTGCCATGTTGCAGCCAGTGAGAGTTTAGAAAAGCCACCTTTTTTATGCGCACACCATGCATGCACATACTGGCATCTATTCTTTGCTCACGCTGTTTTGTTGTTTTTTCTTCTTCGATGTTCTCTACCGTTATTCATAATAGGCAGACAGTGCACCACCGACTACTATTGCATGGGATTGAAAGTGAGATAATGCCTGGAGATCATGTTTGCGGCGCGTGCTTGGTAAGCTCGTGGAAACCATTCATGCAGAGGCAATACTAAATGACAATAATCATTGATGATGCTGGTGTCGGAGACCTCCTTTTCGGTGCGGTCATAGGGGCTTTTCGTAGTAGGACTCAAGAATTTTCGTATGAAATCTTAGATGTGAAGTATTTTAGACCTCCACGATTCGATCGAAAAGAGTATCTGAAACAAGCTTCAAAGGTTGTTTTCAAACTATTGGGCAGACTAAAATTGAAGCCAGATGAACCAGTATACATCTGCAGAGGCTACATCTTCGACAAAGCTGTCAAGGATTTGATAAGGAAGTATGGTAATAACCGAATTTTCAGGATAAAAGTCACGGGAGAGCCACAATTTCTCACGGAAACTGCATACCTTGATGAAATAAGAAACCTAGGCTACCGCCCACTGGAGGAGAGAGACAAGAAGAGAGCAAAAAGTTTCTTCCACATGATGAATTGGCTGAAGAAAAACCCAGATAAACTGAGATATGCCAAGACTGGTTGGCCACGACTGTCTCGGTATCGTCTATTCAGAACATATCATCAAGCTCGATCAAATGAATGAACAAAGTAGATTGTCAAAGCCTCCTGCACACGCGCTTTACGATTTTCGAATTAGCTTCTCTATCTCCTTTCGATTGATTTCTGACATAATCTTGTGGAACCACTTGGTGCCCTCATGATATTTTTCCTGTAAATCCTTCTCATCCTTGACGAAGAAGAGACGCTTGAGTTTTCCTATTTCTTCCGATGGAATTTCATAATGTATGTGATGTGTCCTAAAGTCGTGATGGATAGGACTATATTTCATCCGCAAGGCGTCGACCAATGAAGCCAACGTAAGAACACGATAGAAATCCATTGCTTCAAGGTAATTGCCTCTGTTAATCTCCTTCTGTACGAAGCTATTGAACACATCGAACCTTGTTCTTAATCTCTCCAACCTTTTCAGCAATTTCCCAATAATCGCTTTCTCATCTAATGGGCGAGCCTTGACCTTACCGGATTTGTTGAAGAAAAATACAGCGTCACCATGTATCTCTGGTTCAAGAAACTTCTCTGGACTGCCGAGTGTTAGAACGGCGAGGTCAATGATATGGTATTCGCTTGCGCCTTCCAGTTTATAGAAAGCTTGGAAAAGCCCGGACTCTGGAGGATGTGGCACATCGTACTTCTGTTTGATAGGGGTCAACGATTTCAAGGCTTCCTCGACAGCAAGGAATGTCTCGTCGACTTTCTTGTCCTCCACGACCAGATAAAGATCGACGTCGGACCATTCATCGATCCTGTTTAAGGCTGCAGCACCTCCTTCCCAAAAGGCATGGATATAATCAAGCGGTTCTAAGGCATTCACAAGGGTTTGAATTATGATGTTACGGGTTAACCTATTTTCATTCATCATTGAAGCACCTCTGTTTTACAGCCATGCATGCGGTTTTTTCCCATATAAAATTGTATGTGTGAACCATCGACAAGACTCAGTTGAGGAAGACTTGCGCGCACACGCAGCTTAGGTTTTTAATGACTTCATAGCTTTTACAAAACTGTTGAAAAGCGACCGGTCTCTCTTGCCCTCTGGCTCCACTGTAAGTAATCCCGAATATTTCCATCTATTTCTAATCAGGTCTAGAGCTTCGTAGAAACCGAGATTTGAGCTATTCAGAAACCATCTGCCTTCTCTTAGAGTTCCACGCAAATGCACATTTACAACCTTACCAATCATCGGTTCAAACATGTTCAACTCGTTATACAAAGAAGCCCACTTTATGTCAAGTGTTACATAGTCAAAAAGCTTAACCAATGAAAAAGGGGTGTGTTTCTTTAAGTGAGTGGGAATATTTTCCACAGAAGCCTTGATCTTGGCAAATTGAGCTGTTATGTTAAGAAAGTCTTTCTTCAGTTTGTGAACATCAATTTCAGTTTTCCAAGTGTCCCAAAGATGGAATACACAAATCTTTGCTCCCAAATTATCAGCAAGAAACAGAGTGTCATAGATTAGACGTTTTCCTTTTTCATAATGTCGTTTTCGATTTGAACAAAGGTAGCTGCCAACATCCCTGCTAGCATGAACCGATAGGATTGGCAGTTTTTGTTTCTCAAGAAGAGTCAAAATCTCTGAAACAGTGTACCTAGGCGTTTGTGTCCAGTCTGCAAACTGTGTGTCTGTTAAGGGTGGGTTTTCACTATCCCACTCTGGTTGAACTTGTAACTCAAAACCATCAACAATTGATTCAAGGTAAGCCTTTTTCATGACTTCAAGAGTCCCAAGAAGGTCATAGTACCTTTTGCCACCAAGTCTTGCAATCGGCGCACTCGAAACTGAAATTAAATTTTCCACACAAATGCCTCTTTATCATTGTTGCCAAGGAGAAAATTAAAGCTCCCTATTGCCATATTGAAAGTGTTTCCTTGAATGGAGAAACTGAAGAGAACTAAGAGGTTAGAAAGAGGTTGACTTAGGATGCGTAATATGCATTCCATTTAACTACGTCTTTGAGACTTCTCTTCGGCACGTGTAGTACTCCATTTTCGTCAAGCCAGTATTTTATGTCTCCATCTCTAACCTCATCGGCTATTGGATTTTCGTCTGGATATCCAAGAGCAACTACAAGAACTATATCGAGACCCTCCGGCACATTCAAGGCATCCCTAAGTTTTTCTCTATCAACAGCCCCGAGAATGCACGAGCCTAAACCCTCATCATAGGCAACCATGGAAATGCTCATTGCAGCTATCCCTGCATCGTGACCATAGTTTTGACGTATGTTTTTGTCCAAGAGTATAATGATGTATGCTCTCGGCATCTCTTCTTCGCTAGGTTGATAATCTGGTAAGTATCCAGCCCAACTCAACGTGTTGAAGACTGCTTTCAATAGCTCTTGATCGTTAACGACGACATACTTTAGTGGTTGACGGTTAGCTCCAGAAGGAGAAAGCCTTGCAGCATCCACGCATTTTAATAAGATTTCCTTCGATACACCCTTCGGCGTATACTTTCTAATCGTTCTTCGGTTTGTTATCTTCTCGTAGATCATACGCTCAAATCCCAGTCTTGGTTGATCTACATCATGAAATACGACTGTTGAAAAGCTTTACTATTAATTCACTTAACCTCAGTGCAAATAACCTACAAGACCGCTAATATTCGCCTAAGTACGAAAGCCTAAAATTAAATCTAGTGCGTGCATGTTTGAACACAGGAGGCTCAAATGACTTTGGAGATTAACATCCTCACCACGCCTTTTGTTTTTAATGTCTCTGTCAATTGCTACCTCGTCAGAACCGGCGACGGATTTATCCTGATCGACACGGGTAGGACCAACAAGCGCGGCGCGATCGAAAAACAACTTGAAAGCGCGGGCTGCCAGCCGGGAAATCTTACGCTGATCGTACTAACTCACGGTGATTTTGACCACTGCGGTAATGCAGCGTACCTTCGGAAAAAATTCGGCACACAAATAGCCATGCACAAGGACGATTCCGGAATGGTCGAACACGGAGACATGTTATGGAATCGAAACAAACAGAATATTCTCATCACAATAATTTTCAAGTTGTTCTTCAGATTAAGTAAATCGGACAGATTTAAACCCGATTTATACATCGACGATGGATACGATTTCTCTGGATATGGATTCAACGCTAAAGTTCTTAATATTCCAGGGCACTCAAAGGGTTCAATAGGCATCCTGACAGCCAGCGGCGACCTGTTTTGCGGTGATCTGCTGGCCAATGTAGACAAACCAGAAATCTGGTCCATTATCGATGACTCAGTTGCAGCGCACGCCAGTGTCGAAAAACTGAAACGTTTACAAATCAACACCGTGTACCCCGGGCACGGCCAGCCATTCCCGATGGAGCTGTTCATGAAAACTCACTGGGTAGTTACTAACCCGAACATATTCGTGAAATGAACGCGCTAGCTAGCTAGAAAACCCTCGCGCGTATCTAGTTTCTTCTTAAATACACCAGTAGCTTGCGAAATACTTTGAACCCAACTTTTTTGTAAAGCTCTATTGCCTTGGTTGGATTTGTGTCATCGGTTTCTAATTCCACTTTTAATTTTATTAATTCTGATTTGAGTTTTTCTACTCTTCAAGATCATTTCTCATGTGCGCATGCATTTTTGCTCTGAGATAAGGAAAGAAGATTGCTGAGAAAGCAGGTGTCATTCCCGTCGCTCTGATAATAGAAAACAAAGGCATGTTCATTGGAAAAGAAATTGTTGTGTGATAAGTGGAGGGAATATCGAAGACAAACTGTTCCGAACATGCTAGCTTCAGAAACTACTGAGACATAATCTAATCCAGACCACGAATGAACTCAAGCGTGCGCCCTTACTTGGAGGACTTTATTCTTCGCCGAATTTTAGCAAAGAAGCCAGTCAAATCAATGTTTCCTCCACTGATTATTATTCCTACTCTCCTAGACTCCAAACCCATTTGTTTTGACAATACTCCTGCCAGTGAAACCGCTCCTGAAGGCTCAACCACTAGTTTCATTCTTTCCCAGATAAACTGCATTGCATCTACGATTTCTTCTTCTGAAACAGTTATTATCTGATCTACTTTCTCTCTTATTATTCCGAAAGTGTTACTTCCAAGAGACGTTCTTAAACCGTCTGCTATTGTATTCGGGTTTTCCACCGGGATAATCTTTCCTGCTTTGAATGATTGATAAGCGTCACATGCGTTTTCCGGTTCAACACCAACGACTTTGGCTGATGGAAGCAAACCTTTGGTTGCAATTGCTGTTCCACTCAGTAATCCACCGCCACCCACTGGACTGAAAACATAATCGAGTTCACCTACTTCTTTGATTAATTCATAAGCAGCGGTCCCGGCACCAGAGATAATCTTAAGATCATTGGAGGGATGTATGAGAGTATAACCGTACCTTTCAATGAGAGGTATGACCGTTTTCTCTCTATCAGTTGGCTGAGTACCACAAACGACTATTTCTGCACCGTAACCTCTTGTTGCAGCCACTTTCACCGAAGGAGCGTTTTTGGGCATACAAATTACTGCTTTAATTCCAAGAAGTTTAGCAGCCAAGGCAAGTGCTTGTGCATGGTTTCCAGAGGAATGTGTTATTACCCCTTTCTTCTTCTGTTCCAAAGATAATTGTGACAAGGCGTTAAAGGCCCCTCTAAATTTGAAGGATCCAGTTTTCTGAAAATTCTCGCACTTTAAGAAACATTCGCTGTCAGTTATCTCATCGAGGGTTGAAGCGGTCATTACGGGAGTGGAATTAACGGTTTCTTTTATTCGTTCATAAGCTGCTTCTACTTCTTTGAACATTTGAATCAAGAAAGATCAATCGGAGTTACTAAATAAATTAATCTGTATGCATGCAAATGTCAGCTCAGACTATGACTTGCCAATTCCTGAAGCTTTTCCATGTGTTTTCTGTGGTCGTAAATCCACGATTTATCTTTGAAGAATTCGTATGGAATAGTTTGTGCTTTTTTTCTAGAAGGATCCTCGATTGTGTAATCATAACTTTTCAATTGACCATTTCTAATTAGCTTTGGTAGACTATCTGTTAAACCTCTAAATTCTTCTCTAGGAAGGTATATATGGACAAATAAAGCGTTTTTTCCGAAGATTTTACCTATGCTGCGCACAAAAGGTTTGTCTTTAAGTGAAAGGGCAAATCTAGCCATGAACTCCTTATCATGGAAGTCAAATCTAAAGCAGTAACTATCAGATAGAGCTTCAAAGTGTGGCAGGAAAACCACATAGCCTTCGATAAGGCCTTTCGCAATCACGTGGTTTTTATAGTGATATTGCACCTTTTGTGGGGATACACCTAACAGTTTCGCTATATCACATAGTTCACATTCTGCGTTCTTCTGTAACTCTTTCAAAACAATAACATCAATTATATCCGCTTTCTGTGGATAGCTCTCTGACTCCACAAGTGTATTAGGAAGCGAGATTCCTTGGCTTGGGATGTCCTTAATCCATTTGTCCCATTTGAAAGCCCACCGTCCTGATTCATGGTCATACCAATTGTCGGTTAGGTTTAACGTTTGTATGCAGGTGGACCAGTAC
>JAOUKN010000067.1 GCA_029882515.1 Candidatus Bathyarchaeota archaeon | reverse complement strand
TTTTTCTCAATGGGTGAGCCAGCACGGTACTGCTCCCCTAACACTGGAAGATTACTGGAAAAGCAGAATGGTAAGCTGGCCCTATAGAGTTCTCAACTGCGCGGTCATGAGTGAGGGTGCCTGTGTTCTATTGATGGCCACAGAATCAAAAGCTCGCCGGTTCACGGATACACCAATGTGGATCACGGGAGTTGGTCTGGGAACCGATTCAATGAGACCCGGCGATAGAACGGCCGATTTTGCTTATGAAGGGATGAAGAACGAAGCAAAAATATATCCTGACTTTGTTGCGCCGATAAAAACGCCCTATCCCGATATGGCAAACTTCGCCTCTTTGCACATAGCAGCCAAAAGGGCATACCCTCAAGCAGGCATAACCAATCCACTGAAAGAATTAGATCTGATAGAACTTTTCGCTCCCTATGACGGCGTTGAACTTTGTTTATGGGAAGATTTGATGCTCTGTCCCAGAGGAGAAGGAAAAACCCTGATACGGGAAAAACTAGTTGAATATGGTGGTGAATGCCCGTCCAACCTCAGCGGAGGTTTGACAGCGTCAGGGCATCCTGTAGGTGCCACAAGTCTTTATTATACACTCTTCCTATACTGGCAGCTCGCCGGAAAGATAAAAGAAAAATGTGGGCCCGATGGTCTACAGGTGTCAGACGCAAGAAAAGCGCTTATTACCGGGCATGGTGGAACCGGTTGCCAAGGCGCAGTGGTAACCTTCGAAAGTGAATAAAAAGGAGAGAAGAAAATGACCGAAGTTGGAATGGAAGAAATAAAACTTAAAGTAAGAAAAATAAAGCGTACAAGGCGAGAAGCAAAATACAAACATTATCCGGTCGTAGAAGATCACTCAACACCGGCTCATGAATACTGGGAACCGATAGTTAGCCGAGGATTATGGTCAATTAAGGGACATCAGATTGTGAAAGGTCCTTGGGGTGCGGGCACAGTTGAAGAATCGTTGAAGAGAAAGCCTAAAGAATTCATGGTAATAGACCGCGCCGCTTTTGCATTATATTCCCACAGTTATGGACTGGTTTCACCCTTCTTCAGAGGATTATTAGAAGGAAAGCTAAAAGGAACAAAATGTCCCAAGTGCGGCACAGTATACTGCCCTCCCAGAGCTCATTGCTGGAATCCCAAATGCAGAGTAGCCGATTGTGACTGGGTAGATCTTCCATTGACAGGTGTAATCCACACTTTTACCGTACAGTGCCTTGCGGCAGCTCCCTTTGAACACCAATTACCGTTCTCAATGGGCTGGGTCAAAATTGATGGGGCGGATACGACTTTAGCCATGATGTTACATATACTCCCAAGGGAACTCTTCATCGGGCAGAAAGTAAAAATCGAGTTTCTGCCGAAGGAGCAGCGAAAGGGAGATTTGACAGATTGCTATGCGGTGGCAGTTCCTGGACAGAAGGTTCCAGAATGGGCTATGCTCCAAAAGGACCCAAAGGGGCTAGAATCTTTGGAAGCATCAATGAAGCAGACTATTGAGTTCATTAAGAAGAGATATGGTGTGGACAATAGCCCTGAAGTGCGAGGTTGGTAATTACGCTTTACGTGTTTGGTTTTACTTAGTCTCATGCGATGCGGGTATGTGTTTGATCTGAATCCAGTGCAACCAACACTAGCAGCATCCTTCCCAATTTTCACTCCATTTCAACCAAGGAACTTACTATTGCAAAAGCTTATCCACCATGAAACTTTCGAGCATGCAGATTTATGGAGAGTTTAAATACTTGTTTATAGGCTTCTGGAAAGGTCTAAACCAACTTCAATTCTTTATATCGAGCACACCAAACCATATTTAGACTTGCATGCAGACGCGTGCAAAGCCCCTACATATGTGCCCAACAGAACGAGTATCGCTAATCCAATCTTGATTGAATATGAGGTACTATTTTCGCTATACTGTGAAGTTCATGGACAAAAATTAGCAGATAAGAAGTAGCAGATACCAAAAGAGTGTCGCGAATTCCATTTTGATTACTACGCTGTTCCGATATGAATCCTGAATGCATAAGTTATTTACATATCATAGTTGAATATCGCGTTGAACCAAAATGAAAACTACCAGCACACTTGCAAAGATATTGGGAGTGAAGGGCTTCCTTTGTCTTGCTTCTATGACAATGATTACCTTGGCTTTGACGACTTATACAGCAACTGTAACTATAGTTCAAACACAGCAATTTACTGTCGGAGCTACCTCAACCTCATGGACAATCTACGTGAACGCTGTAAATGAAACAAGATATCTGCCGGGTTCAGGCAGTCCAGCGGGCTCTGAAGAACCAACATTCAACGCAAGTGACTTCAGCACATGTGCATTCAAAGTTGCGACAGATGCAGACAGAGTTTGCGCCGTCAAGATTGAACTAACATCAGCGGTGAACAACAGTAAGTTTTCGAAATTTGAAATCACATTGAAACATTGGAATGGTTCAGCTTGGGATGCCAAAACCTTATACGATGCTGCCACAGGCTCTACAACTAAGTCTTACATAGACGGACTAACATCCGGAGATGCTGGGTACATCCATCACGGTATGTCGGAAACAGTATACTATTTGATCAGAGTAACATACTCCTACGACCAAGTAGACGAAACAACTCAGACAACAGTAACCTTCCAGTATACACCATTACCACAAGACTCGTTCTAGAACCTTCTAATCCCCTTCTCATACGCACGCAGAAGAGATGGTTAAAAGTTGAGTGAAATCCGAACAGATGAAACCCAATCACCAGACTTCACCCACACATTAAACTCAATGCTAGACAACCTTGAGAATTTTGTTGTCACCTTTCAGAAAGCATTACTGGTAATGTCAGATAAGATCGAAGAAATAGAATCATACGAAAGACCAATCAAAGAGGATGCAGCACCTAGTGAGAAGGGACCCGATACCGAAGAAATAAAGCAACCAACTAATGATGCCATCACTTCAGTAGAAACGCCTGCGCCCGCGCTTACTGATGGTTTAGAGATGAAAGATAAGTTCTCATATTTGAAGGTAAAATTCGTTCTTGGACTGGCTGCGCTAGCTATCGGTCTCATAGCCGCTAATTTGGCTCTATTCCGCTGGGTTGAAAGAACAGGATTTTACTACCTATTAGGAAACTACGCTCCCTACATATGTGCATATGGAGGATTTGCAGCTATGATTTCTGGGGCAATGCTGATAAACGACTTTCTGGTTCTTAAGAACATCTCGAAAAGAAAATATGTAACAGACGATGGAATCACGATATTCGCTAATGTGGAGAAAGCGGAGAACAAGAAGAAAGTCTTTGCCAGAAGACACAAAAGCACAAGGCAAGTAGCCGTAGCTATTCCCCTCATTGTCGCTCTTTTTTTGTTATGTCCTATAATTGTATCGTCCATACTGTCATATACTGCAACAGTTGTCATCAAACCCGTTGCAACTAGTGCTCCTGAATATCTGTGGATTTCTGGCAATGATGACTTCGTCCGTAAACTCAACAAATCTGATCCAGGTGGACCCGAGATTCTAAGTTGGGATACTGGTGCAAGCCAACCCTTTGGATGCGAATACCGAATTGAAGACGGCAATGAATACATTTATGTAGTCGACTGCGCGACAAGTCCAGACGCTGACGTCTTCATCAAGTTTCATGCTAACAACGGTACTGAAGTAACCAGATGGAATATTTCAGGTTGTTCTAGCAATCCCGAAGGCTTGGCTTGGAATGGATCAAGATGGTTTATCGCGGATTGGGTAGATAAGCTAATTTATCAGGTTGATCCAGCCGATCCAACAGTTACTGAGAGATCTTTCTCTTACGACGGTATTCAGCAGTGTAGAGGCTTGGCGTGGGATGGATCATATCTTTGGGCGACTGATTTCGGAACCGATAAAGTCTACAAAATAGATATTTATGGAAACATTCAAACAAGTTGGGATTTTACTCCAACCGATCCATCTGGGATAGCTTGCGATGCTATTTCGGGGCATTTGTGGATTGTCAGAGGGTCGTTTCCAGGATATCTCTATGAATATGGTACTAATGGTACAGAAATAAACAATTGGGACCCATCAGGAGGCGTGCCACAAGGGGTCGCCTACTCATATGGTGATATTTAGGATTTAATCCAGACTGAACAAACCATCATGGGAGATTCAATGTCCTCTTCGAGCTCTCGCGAGTTTAGGAATCCGTATCCGCGCGCAGTTCCGATTTATTGCGAATTTAGCTAAAGTCTCCAGTTCAAAAGCAGAAATAGTACCACTCAAACTAGTGATCCTTTGACATTGAACGTCTCTGGAATGCCTTTAATACTTGTTTAGGTCTATATACTGAACTTCACAATGGAAACTCATCACTATCGGAGGATTAAACTCATGACTGGTAAACCCTTAGTCTCCATTGTCTCAGCTGGGCTATCCAAGTTCGGTAAAATGCAAGGACTGTACGGTCGAGAACTTTTCGCCCAAGCTGCGAAAGAGGCATTCGACAGATGCCCAAACCTTGACCCAAAAAAGACTGTGAAGGCCCTTTTCGTTGGTCACATGGGAGAATCCTACGAGCATCAAGGTCACACAGGTGCAGCTTCAGCCAATTGGGCTGGACTACTACCGGTGCCCGCGATGCGAACGGAAGCTGCGTGTGCTTCTTCTGGGGTCGCATTAAGATGCGGAGTCTTGGCTGTTTTATCAGGCTTGTACGACGTTGTCATGGTTGGAGGAGTTGAAAAGATGACGCACCGAAGCACAGCTGAAGTGACTGAGTTCTTGGCCATGGCGTCAGACTTTCCTTTTGAACAATGGCACGGCATAACATTTCCTGGGTTATACGCTCTCATGGCAACTGCCCACATGCACAAATACGGCACAACAGAAGAACAGATGGCCATGGTGGCTGTAAAAAATCACGGTAACGGTGTCTTAAATCCGAAAGCCCACATGCAAAAAGAAATAACGTTAGAACAAGCTTTGTCCTCCAGAGTAATCGCTTGGCCCCTAAAACTTTTCGACTGCTCCCTAATCACTGACGGCGCCAGCTGCCTAATCCTAACAAAACCAGAACTCGCAAACAAATTCACAGACACCCCAGTACACATAATCGGTTCAGGACATGCCTGCGACACCATAGGTCTGTATGAAAGAAAAGAGTTAACAACTCTGAACGCGGGAAAACTTGCCGGACAAGAAGCCTACAAAATGGCAAAGACAACACCAAACGACATAGACGTAGCTGAGGTGCACGACTGCTTCACAATAGCCGAAATCATCGCATACGAAGACTTAAATTTCTGCAAACCCGGAGACGGCGGAAAACTAGTGGAAGAAGGCATAACCCACATCAAAGGAGAAATTCCAGTCAACACGAGTGGAGGATTGAAGTCGAAAGGACACCCGGTGGGGGCAACTGGAACGGCCCAAGCTTACGAAATATACTTACAGTTAACAGACCAAGCTGAGAAACGCCAAGTAGAAGACGCAGAAATCGGCCTCTCTCACAATGTCGGTGGGTCTGGTGCTACAGCCACAGTTCACATCTACAAGAGGGGATAGAAATGCCCGAATCTCATCTCTTTACGATAGAAAATTTCTATCACTTCGCAAAAGAAAGAAAACTGATGGCTGCCCAATGCGATAACTGTGGCACGTTACTTGTTCCTCCAAGACCAGTATGCACAAACTGCCTCTCCAAAAATCTTGAATGGATCAAACTCAAACCAAAAGGTAAACTCTTAACCTACACAGTAATCCACGTCGCATCACCACGATTTCAGTCACTGGCACCCTATGCGGTGGGCATCGTGAAACTGGAAGATGGCCCAAATCTGCCAGGTATGATCAAGGGCATCGAACCTGAAAATATCAAAGTTGGCATGGATGTCCTAGTTGATTTTGATACGAACATACCTGCTGAATGGCCTATGTGGCCCCGATACTTCTTTAGGCCTTCATAGCTGGTGATTTCAGAACTTCTCAATGGGATACACAAGCTTAAGGAAAACAGGAACTCTTAACCTTAAGACGTTCAACTGGATTTTCAATGTTGTTAGCTTTGAGCTTGCGAATTCGCATCTACTTTCTCTTCTTGAGGGCGTAATTTCTTCAGCTTACGTTTGAACTCGATAAAATATTAAACTAGTGTCAGCTGTTCATTGTCATGAGAATAAATGTAGACTGCATTTTTGATGGTTCGAAGCATATCTATTGAATTCAATGCTTGATCTGCTCTGTAAAGGACTCCCGGAATGTTTCTTTGTTTCAAATTCTCCTGAAGCGGAGCGGCATCACCACAATACACGTAGTTTCTTTCTTCCATTTTTATAAGGACCGACTGATGTCCTGGCGAATGGCCTGGTGTCGGAATGAGGATTACGTTATCGCTCACTTGGTGTTTTCCTTGAATTGGTTTGTATTCGATTTTTGCGTTAAAGAAATCTCTGATGTAGGCGGCTTTCTGAAAACGATCAGGATCATAGGCATAACGCAGTTCATTGGCTTGCACGTAGAATTCCGCTTTTGGAAAGAGATAGTTATTGCCACAGTGGTCAAAGTGAAGATGCGTATTAATGATTATGTGTATATCATCTGGCGTCAAGTGATGTATCTTAAGTTGTGCTTTGATTGTTTGGTTTCGTTCTCGTCTCACAACGTGAAATTTTCCATATTTTTCGGGTAATTCTCCAATTCCCGTATCTACCAGGATATTTTCCGTATCTGCGGTAATTAAGAGAGCTTTCAAAGCTGCCTCATAGGTCTGTCCTTGATATTTTGTGTACACAAGAAGGCTTTTGTCAAGAGTGAAACAGCCATCACTCAAGAGAAACATCTTCAACTCTATCATCTCTCTAAAATCAGTTTACCGGTCATTCATAATCAATTCTTCTTGCGGCTATTCAGTTGTTGTATTAGACGAGGGATTTCCATGATGGACGAAATTAGATAACATGCTTGTGCTTGAGCGAGTTCCTGTGGCGACGCAATGCCGGTGGACACACCAACTGCAATCATGTCAAGTTTTCGGGCACATTGCATATCCAACACACTGTCTCCCACAACAACGACCTCACTTGGTTGAATGCGTAAGATCTTTAATACCGCTTTTAGGTGGGCGGGATCAGGCTTAACTGCAACGGTGTCTTCTCTGGTGATTACGGCATCAAAAAACCTGGCAACATCATACTGTCTGATAAAGTGATCCGTTGCCGCGGGGCCTCTTATAGTAAAAAGTGCCGTCTTAAGTCGCATCTTTCTCAATGCTTTAACAGTTTCCAAAACTCCCTGTATCAGATGCGTAGTTTGGGTTGCCTCTAACTCATATCGATCCGCTATCGACAGTACAGATTTCTTGATTTTTGAAAATTTGCTCGCTTCTTCACCTTTGGTTTTCATATAGATTTCTAGGTTGCCCAGCATTTTGTAGATAGTCTCCTTCATGGAAAAGAGGGATGACGGATAGCCTTGCCCTTTGAGAAACCGTATTGTTTCAGCTCGGATAGATTTAATGTCCAGATTAAAGTTTACCAATGTTCCGTCAAGATCGAAAATCACGGCCTTAATTGTCAATAAAGTTTCTCCCAATGTCCAATGAGATGCGTTACTACTTGGTGATATAAGATATAACTCTTGATAGGATATTAACAATTTAAATCGAATGAGCAGAGTAAGTTGTGGAGGCGATCACATAAGTCCAGAAAAACACGTGAGTAATCCTCTATGGCCCATTCTCGTAGAAACAGTTCATAGCATAATCATGTTTCCTCAACACAAAGCCTACACACGAAATGCAATTCTCACTGAGCACCCAGCGATCACTCCCGCAGAATTGGCAACAAAACTAGGCATTTCTTCAGGGGAGGCTATGGTCATCCTCCATGAACTTGGAGAAGAGAAAACAGAAGCCAGCAAATCCCCTCCCTCTTCTCAGACTAAGTGAACTGACGACGCCTTGAAAGCAAGGAAGACTGTAGAGCCAACGTTCAACTTCATTTCCACAAAAGATCGTTTTGTGATTTGAACGACAAACTCCTTTCCCACATCGACTCTCAACCTCACCACTGACTCGAAATCTGAAACCTCAACGATCTTTCCTCTGAACACGTTCCTCGCACTAGAAAACAGCCGGCTCTTTGTCACGATTATGTCTTCTGGTCTAACAAAGACGGTGACCTTTCCCGATTGTCGTACGGCGGCTTCTACCTCTATTCCATCATCAACCTCTATAATCGAAGTTCCTTCCCGAAGAATTTTCGAGCTGCCAGAAAACACGTTTTCGAGTCTCGCAAAGCTTGCCAAATCTATCGAGGGACCTCTAAGAATTTCTCGAGGCATGCCAATCTCCCCCATTTTACCTCCAAGAAGCACAGCCACTCTGCTGGTCAGGGTCTCCGCTTGAAACATATTGTGAGTAGCCATGACGATGGTTGTGTTGAAGTCACGGTTGACACGTGAGATCGTCTCTTCGATGATAGAAACGTTTTTGGGATCAAGATTCGCTGTCGGTTCGTCTAGGAGTAGAAGTTTTGTGTTCAACACGAGGGCTCTGGCAAGGGAAACTCTTTGTTGTTCTCCCCCAGAAAGCTTCTTGGCATGACGGTTTTCGTACCCCACAAGTTTTACCAACTCTAGGGCTTCCTTGACTTTCTCATCTGTTTCTTCTTTTGAGTAGCCTCGTAGCTTCAAGCCGTAAGCCACGTTTTTGTAGACCGTGGTGTTGAAGAGAGTCGTTTTCTGAAAAACCATGGTGCTTCTTTTTCTCACGTTCCCTCTGTTGCCGTTGTTGACTTTCTCACCATCGAAGAAGACCTCCCCGCTGGTTGGTTCGTCAATGGAAGCCATTATCTTGAGCATTGTCGTCTTTCCCGATCCATTTGGACCCAGAACCGTAAGAATTTCTTTCTCTCTAACTTCTAGGCTGACACTATCCAGCGCCGTTATTTTTCCATAGCGTTTTGTGACGTCTTTGAGTTTTATTAGCCATCTCATGTTATTCGTCTCTGAAGCAGATTGGTAAGTATGGTGACGGTGAAAACTATCGCCAAAAGTATGATCACTAGCTGAATGCTGTACTCTATGTTTGGTCTCTCGACTTCCATTGCGATGACTGTTGTCAACACTTGCGTCGTTCCTTTGATGTTTCTGCCAACAGCAAGAGCGACCCCTAATTCAGCTATGGCTCTGTTAAAACTCGCTACAATAGCTAAAACGATTCCACCCATTGACTCCCTAAGAACAGCAAGCGAAGCTTCCACCTCTGAAGCTCCTAAAGTTTTTGCCAAGTCTTGTATTTTTGGGTCCACAGATTCCACGGCACTGGTTGCTAAGCTGACTACTATAGGTGTCACGAGAAGTGCTTGACCTATTATCATGGCTTGAGGAGTAAGATAGAGATCAAGAAAACCTAAGGGTCCAGATGTTGAAAGGAGGAGGTAGAGAATTAATCCCAAGGCTACTGTTGGCACTCCAAGCAACGTGTTGAAAATGCCTTTAACAAACTGTTTCCCAGGGAAGGACTTTAAGCCAATGAACATGCCTAACGGAAGGCTCCAAAAGGTTGAAAGCAGTGTAGCTGTTCCAGATATGTGGAGAGACCTAATGGTTATCTGAAATATTGGATTCTGAAATAATTCCCAAAACATTTTGAACGTCACTTGCTACTCATAGAGTTCGGGATGATTGTCCCAATATCTTGGTGGGCATTCATACCCATCCAAGAACGCATAGTCTCTAATCCATTGAGCAATAGTTGAATCTGCATTCTGTTTTAGACCGTTGACCGCTGGATAGAAGAGACTCTGGCCATATATGTCTTGGCCGAAATCGGCGATTATTTCTTGACCTTCTTCGGATATAAGGAATTTTATGAAGGTGATGGCGTCATCAAAGTTTATGTTGAGATGTTTTGTTGAATTGCCCGCAATGGCGCTGTAGACGTTTAGCAGTTCTTCTCCTTGTGTTACTAGGGATTCTAGGGTAATTATTCTGTCTTTGTAATATTTGAGGTAGGTGCCCATGTCCGCTAAGGCGTAGGCGTCAAATTCGTTGGCCACTTGCAATGTTCCTCCCATTCCAGAACTAGCTTCTACATACCACTCTTCCTCTCGCAGGAGTGCCCAGTTGAAACCAGCAGTGGCCCACAGTTGTTTTTCCTTGATATGAGTGCCAGAATCATCCCCCCTTGATATCCATTTTGTGCCCTTGTTTCTTCCAGTGTCCACGATATTCGACAAAGCCTGTGTAGGAGACAGATTTTTGATATGTGCAACATCTGCTTCTGGTCCCACTATGGCAAAAAAGTTGTAGGCTATGATTTTTCTGCAAGTTCCGTATCCGCCTTCCAGAAACATCAGTTCTTCTGATGGTGAATGTACTAGGATCATGTCGGCGTCACCTCTCTGGGCGTGAGATATCGCAAGACCGGTTCCCACGGATATGAAGTATATGTCTATGGGATGTTTTGCTTCGAACTGATCCTCGATGGTGTCGAGGAGTTCGGTGTCGAAAAGGCTTGTAGTGGTGGAGACTACAAGTTTTTTCTCGGGGATAGATCCTGTTCCAGTGTACAAGGCGGTTCCCGCGACTGATACACTAGCGACGAGAACAATGGCAATTATCCAGATTACAATGTTCCTATGCATTCCGCGACCTCGTTATGTCTGAACGTA
>JAOUKN010000176.1 GCA_029882515.1 Candidatus Bathyarchaeota archaeon | reverse complement strand
CTGAAGGCAAGATCGGCAAAGCCATGCTTGCCAAACTCGCACCTAAGGCTAGAGCTTTTGCAACTTCAATTCCAGAGCGTACCCCACCCGAGGCTATGACTGGTAAGTTAACAGATTGAACAGTTTCTACGAGGCTTGCCACAGTTGGTATTCCCCAATCCCAAAACGCCTTGCCCAGCCTCTGCCTGAGCTCGTCTTGATCTCTCTTTGCTCGATGGTATTCTACCGCAGCCCAGCTCGTTCCACCAGCACCAGCCACATCTACACCTGCGACGCCAGCGGTCTCAAGTAACTTCGCTTCCTCTCCGGATATGCCAGCTCCCGTTTCCTTGACGATCACTGGTACATCGATTGCTTCAGCGATTTCGCCTATCTTATTGAGGATACCCGTGTAGTTTGTTTCTCCTTCGAGTTGAATAGTCTCTTGCAACGGGTTCAGATGGATGGCTAAGGCGTTGGCATCCATCATTTTAATAGCCTTCAGGGCTTCCTTGGCGCCGTAGCCTCTGACAAGCTGAGGCCCTCCGATGTTGGCTATTAGGAAGGCTGTGGGAGCTTTCTTTCTTGTAACAGCAAAGGTATTCTCTAGACTGGGATCTTCGATGGCTGCTCGTTGACTCCCAACTCCCATCCCAAGTCCCAACTGTTCAACAGCTTCGGCTATGGCTTTGTTAATTTTCCTCGCTTCTGGAGCACCACCGGTCATCGCTCCAACTATAAGTGGGGCTGAGAATTCATGATTAAAGGCAACGGTTGAGAGGTCGATTTTTTCCCGTTCGATTTCTGGCAAAGCCTTGTGCACAAGGTAGACATCCTCAAATCCTGTGGTTGTCTGCTTGGCTTGGACGTTTTCTTTTAGACTTATTTTCAGGTGGTCTGATTTTCTCTTTTCAGTTGGGCTGGGCAGGGTTTTCACCCTCTTTCGATCGTGGTTCCAACAACTTTTTGTCCTTTAAGTGCTTTATAGATGTTGTTGGGTCTTGTGGCATTGACAACTATCACTGGTATCCCTTTATCGACAGCAGGTATCAGTTCCCTCATCTTTCTTGGCATGCCTCCGGTGACGTCGGTGACCTTTGCTTCTCCAATTTTGTGTTGCAGTCGCTTCAATTCTGTTAGCGTAAGATGTGGAATGTGCCTTGCTGAGGAGTCGGTTTTGGGATCTGCCGTGTAGAGACCATCGACATCGGCGCCTATGATTATACGTTCTGCGTTAAGGCTCATTGCGAGAGAGGAGACCAGTTGATCGCCGGACAAGATTGTGAAGTTGATGTCTGAGTCAAGGACGGCGTCTCCGTAAAGAACTGGTAAAAATCCCATCTCCAGCATTTTAATCAATGGTCCTTCCTCAAAGCTCTTTATTCGCCCCGACTTTGTGATTATGCAAGAGGATGGTGGCACCGCTATAGCCGGAATGTCTTGGTTTATCAGCGAATCAACAACTAGGTTGTTTAGGACGGTCATCACTTGGTGTGTTTTCGAGAATCCAATGATCTGTGAAGAATCTTTGTAGCCCTCATTTATTCTGTATTGTTTGGCGACGGGATGCCCGAATGAACCGCCTCCGTGAACCAGGATAAGGGGACTAACGTCCGCGTGCTTTATATCTTCGGCTAATCTCTTGATCGCCTTTGTATCGGGGGTGAATGGTTTCTCCTTTGTTGTAATTGCAGATCCCCCAAGTTTTAACAGCGTCGGCCTTCGGAGTCGAATTATTTATAGCTCCCTCGTTCACAATTTAGGTGCTCTCCAAATAAATCTACCCACACCTTTATCGGCTTCTTAGAGTATCATATTTTTATTACCTTGAACTGAATGCGACTTCTACTTGTTTCTGATTAAACTACAACAGCGGCATCGACAATTGTACACCATTAAGAGTATCTTTCTGTTTGTTTGACAGATTTTGTGTATCTTGAAGTATATGTAGATATTAGTAAAACCCTTATAATTTTGGATGGTTCTCAGTTTTGAAAATAGAACATAGTCGAACGATCCAGTGCGTGTGATCGACAGGAAATATAACATGTCAGAATATTTCAGAAAGAAAATGTTCCCCGAACAAAAAGAGTTCAGAGGAAAATGCGTGGATTGTCACGGGGCTTTAGAGTTATATGAAATAGACTTCAAGAACAAATCGAAGATTCTCATATGTAGACGGTGTAGCCTCTTACATCTCTATACTAAATCCTTCCTTGGTGGTTGGAAACTCGTAAAAGCGAGAAAGATGTCTGAGCCACTATAGACTTTCTAGTTAAGATGGTTTACGGTCCACGCTCGATTGCCTCAGCAACCTGTTTCAGCCTATCTCGTGAACACAAAGCGATCGTGCATCATCCTCACCCCCAGCGCATGCGCACGCAAAAACAAAAGCAGATGGAACAGGTTGTCGAAGCATCATTCACTTCTCTATTCTAACAGTATCATTTTCTAATTGAACAACGTCTCCTGTCTCTATTTTCGAGAGATCAATCTCATCAACGCATGGTATTTCCGAGATTATTGCTCCCACAGCAACCACGGTTTCACATTCTTTGTTTATGATACCAGCTGGAGCCGTATCGTTCTTCTTCATCCTGTAAAGAGTGTAGGATCCAACGGTTGACCCTTTGCCGTTTGGGAAAACCAGTATTTTGCCCTTCACCTTCTTTCCCTCGAGTTCGTGTCCCTTTTCTATGATTATGCCAGTGTCAG
>JAOUKN010000066.1 GCA_029882515.1 Candidatus Bathyarchaeota archaeon | reverse complement strand
ACCTGTTCAAGAGGGCTCGGCAAGTTTCTAAGAGCAGCGGTCCACTGATGTTCATCCGGATTGATAAACGCTTTTGGGATGTACTGCGTCAGGACAGCAGACGGAAGATTCATTGAATTAGCGAATTGTTAAGTAATCTCATAGGTGATTCAGACATCAAATGTTACTAGAGACCGATAACTGATCCTCTAAAGCCTTAACTGAATCTGTGGACCGCTAACACTTGGAGATATCCCACCAGACTCTGCTCTTTTTTATGCGGATCTACCTTATGTTGTGACATTATGCCCTCAAGTTTGTGCATGCATGTGTTACCTATGGAAGTTTGTTCGTGAAATTTAAATATCCAGCAAATACATATCCTGTCATCGGAGAGAGAGGAGGTTTTTGGAGTTTGAATAAGAAATTATGTACCTTTGTGTTAGTGGTCGGTTTGTTCGTAGCTTCCTGGTTTTTTGGGGGGGAGACCAAGTCTGCTTCTGTTGAGCAAGATGATTCTTCTGCAATGCTGAACGGAAACAGTTTGGATGTATATTTCTTTTATGGGGATGGTTGTCCTCACTGCGCTAAAGTTGAGCCCTTTCTTGCTAAGATGGAGCAAGAATATCCTCTGAGGCTTCACAAGTTTGATGTTTACAACAATAGAAGTTATCTTCCACTCTTTGATGAATACTGTAGCACGCATGGTCTCCCGTTGGAGCGCAGGAGTGTTCCGACGCTTTTTGTTTCTGATATGTATTTTGTTGGTGACAGCCCGATTCTCGAGGGCCTTGAAGAAGTGATAGAGAGGGCTATGGAAGAAATTTCTTTAGTTGATGAGGCTTTGGAAGTGGAAAGCCAAGAAGCCTTATATCAGGAAACCGTAAGCACGGCGGGAAAGCTTTCTATTCTTACTGTTACTGTTGCGGCTTTAGTTGACGCGATTAGTCCTTGTTCTATTGCTATTTTGGTATTTTTGATAGGTGCTCGGATGCTTGTTGCGAATCGTAGGAAGAGGGCTTTGAAGGTGGGTTTGGCTTTCTGTCTTTCTGTCTTCATTGCCTATTTCTTGTTTGGGTTGGGTTTGTTCACGTTTGTGCAGGTTAGCGGTTTCTCTAGCATCTTTAGCTTGCTGGTTGGGTTAGTTGCTGTCTTGGCTGGAGTTTTCTATCTCAAGGATGTCTTTTGGTACGGGCGTGGCGGGTTTGTCATGGAGGTTCCTCGCTCTTTGAAGCCGTTGCTTATGAAGATGCTTAAGGGTGTAACGAGTCCGTTAGGAGCTTTCGTGATGGGATTTGCGGCTGTCTGCTTCGAGTTGCCCTGCACTGGCGGACCTTACCTGTTCATTCTTGGCCAGCTGGCGAATAATGCAACAAGACTTCAAGCGATTCCCATCCTACTCTACCACAATTTCATCTTTGTATTGCCGCTAATCACGATTTCTCTGCTTCTTTATTCTAACCTCTTTTCGATAGGGAAGGCTAGAGAATGGAGTGAAGGGAATAAGCGTTTGTTGCGTTTAGTTGGTGGCTTTGCAATGATGGCTTTAGGTTTCCTGGCGATACCTGCCTCACCGATGCTTCAGTCCATTCAGTTGCTTCTGCGCTCCTTCAAAGTAGTGGGTCCACCTATTTTGGCCATCATGTTCTTCTATCTCGTCGTGACTTCTGCAAAAGCTAAGAACTTGGGAGGTAAATTGACACGGCTTCCCAAAGGCACGATCATGTTGCTTTCTCTGCTGGTTACAACAGTATTCGTCGTTCAAAGGCCCGCCGTGCGCGCATTTGATGATCCTGACGATGATGGAATACCAGATGATATCGATAACTGTCCGTACGCCTTCAATCCTGATCAGTTAGATTCTGATGGGGATGGCGTAGGAGATGCGTGTGAGAGTGAACCGCCGGTAGCTAATGCTGGTCCTGATCAGACCGTGCTTCTCGGAGAGGGTGTGACTTTTGATGGAAGTGGATCTTACGATTGGGATGGAATCATAATCTCATATGAATGGGACTTCGGCGATCCTTTTGACCCAACAATTGGAACTGGGGTGAAACCAACTCACACTTATTCCCATTCTGACGTGTACGTTGTTACTTTGACTGTAACTGATGACGCAGGATGGGAAGGTAGCGATACCATGACAGTTATTGTTGAAGGCAGAATATTCATGTTGGAGTTAAACTACGATAGTGGTTCTTTCTCTGTGCTAGATGTCTATAAGAAATCTGGCTTTGCTCCAGACAGGAGGATACAACCAGAGTCAGGCCACAAGGCTCAGGTTATTTCTAAATCAGAAAAGATCTTATATACATTTACGTTTGGCATTCCCAATGTCTTGCAGTACGATTATCATGATGGAGATACCCTTGTTGGTGGTTCTGTTGAATTCGATGAAACTAATTTTACCTTGATAATTCCCTATTTTGAAAATGCTGCCTGGATCAACTTATATTATCCGGATGATACTCTGGCTTTAAGTGTAGGTGTAGAGGGCATTCCAGAAAGAGGAGGAAGCAACTGCAATACACTGGTTAATAACGGATTATCTTCTCTTTTATTTGACATAGTCTTTGTAGGACATAACTATACAACTGCTCAATTACCCCAGTTTGCAACAGATGTCAATACACACCAAAGTACACTTCTGTCAGTTGCCCCATTCAATACCCACAATAGAAGCATCAACATTCATTGGGTTAATGAATCGCGAAACTTGGGTTGCCAATATAACTATACTGGCATACCAAGACTAATCGGTTGTAGTTCGACTGCTGTTGTAAACTTGGCTACACAGTGCCCAGCAGACGAGGTAATAGTGCTTTTTAATAGCAACAGATATGGAGGGGGTGGATATAGAACTCCTATAGGACTAACTAGTTATGCTGTAACCTACTCAGGTATTGATCCACCACAACCACCTGGTAACGAGACAATGGTTCACGAATTTGGGCACTCCTTTGGGAGTCTTCATGATGAGTATAACAGCACCGCCACAAGTTCCACTGCACCCGACGGTCCGAATTGTGATGCACAGCCTTGTACTAGATGGGCCTCGCTGAATGTAACTCTCAATTGTACTCGAGGATGCACGTACAGTAACTGGTATAGAGGCGACGACGCTGGAGGCGATTTGATGAGAACTCTATCAAACTTCTACTTTGGGCCCGTATGTACAAACGCACTAAACGGACTATTGAGCAAGTATCCAAGATCATTCTGCAACAGCACGACTCCCTGCCAATACGGTGATGTTCTAATACAAAGCCGTACGCTAAACAGTTCTGATTTCAGCACAGGACCCTCTCAAAGAATCGGACTAGAGATAGGAGTGCCGGGGATTACCCTAGACTGCAATGGAGTACCGATGATTGGAAGCTTGTCCGGGGACGGTATCCTAAATACCTTTGATAATGTTACAATAAAGAATTGCAATGTGTCGAAGTTCACTAATGGAATTCACATACTTGGAGCATATAACAATACAATAATTAATAACTCCGTGTCTTCAACAACCATTGTTCCAGGCGGTAGTGGCATCTGGGTAGAGGCGTCAACAAGTAATAAGATAAAACTCAACAACGTGTCTTCATATGACTGGGGAATCGCTTTCGACATCAACTCAAACAATAATCTCGCAGAAGGAAATGCCCTGTCTTCATGCCGATACGGAATAGACCTCTACACCTCATCCAGAAATACCATAAGAAACAACATTGCAAACAATAACACCTTGTATGGCATTCGTCTGAATAATGCTTCGAGCAATAACACATTGACTCGCAACACTGCAGATTTCAACAATCAGCACGGTCTGTACATTTCTGATCCAGGAAGCATAGGCAACACTGTAGATAACAACAGATTCTGCTTCAACAATCAAATAAGTGGAATGTACTTCGATATCTCTGATGCCGATATGAACTCAGGTGATAACAACCAGTGCAATATGGCCTGCAACTGGAATGATACTAGTGCAGCGATCGGCTGTAGGTATGGCTGCATCCTAGGGGCATCAGTATTTATAAACACGACTCTAGGTGTGAATGTTACTCTTGCATCAGCCGGGGCAATTACATTATTCATTAGAAACGTGACAAGTGCAACAATCGTAGCAAACTTTACGCGCGCAGTTACGCTGGGGTCCGCGGCAATAGCTTTGTTCGCTAACTTAACTACTAAGTGTCCGCCCGTCGACTGGGCCTACATCCAGCTCTATTACAACGAGAGCAAAATAACCGTGAACGAAGCCACACTAATGATGTATTACTGGGACCCCACGACTTTCAACTGGACTCTGATACCAAACTCGGGCGTAAACACAGCAGCGAATTACGTGTGGGCGAATGTCACACATCTCACCGTTTTCACAGGAATAGGTGAGCTGAGCGGACCAGAGCTTTACGTTCGGAGGCGAGGGGCCCACGGGACTTCTGGCGTTTGGCCAGAATGGGTCGTAGGTTCCTCAGATATGGAGCAGACGCTGTACAGCAGGATATTGAACTACGGTTTCATGGGTGCCTGGGTGGAAGCAAAAATCATAGTGCGCAGCGAGATGGGTGGAGTCAACGAGTACTGGACTGAAACAGCTTGGATTGACCCTGCCACTTGGGTAGGGGAAGAAATCGTACCCTCCGAGGTCACGGTCTCCGTGAGTTTCACGCCAGAGATAGTAGGAAAGTACTGGGTCTACGGTATCCTGTACTTCAAATTTGGTGGAATGACAGAGAAAGAGCCCTACTACTTGTACGAAGACACCCTGGGCGGCGAGGGAATTTCAAGAGACATAAACGTGGGCTTCAAAGTCCAAGAACACCTGTAGCCAGCTCTTACGAGCTTAGCCAACTTTCCCTTTTTCAATCAGATGGCAGCCTATGTTGAAAAAACATGTGCATGCGCAGACTCTTGATATTTAACTCGCGACGAAAAAATCTTTAGAAAGTGGAAAACCTATTTGCTTGGCTTGTTGGTTTCGTGCACGTTCCACAGTCTATTTCGGAACGATTGCCACTATGGCGAGCATATCTCTCGGAAACGAAAATAGACTCTGAAAAACTTAGCTGAATCTGTGGATTGTCAGGGTTTCTATCTGACTGATCTCGCTGATTTTCTGGAGAGTTTTTTCTAGATCTTCCAATACGCCTGACTTGTCTTCAGGGATGATTATGTGTGCAATCAGTGCTGTCAGACCGTAGGCTATAGGCTCTTCAGCGAACCTGTGGACCGAGGAGTACTCTGGTAGTTTTTCTTTAATTTTCGTTTTCAATCTTTCTAGATCGACTGTGACCTCTGCTGGAAGGATTCTGTAGGAGATGAGAATTTTAGCCATTTCTCATACGCCTCTCATCTTCTCGCAATTCGTGATTGGCAGTTGCATCTCTGTCCGTATTGACCTTTTGAGTTCTGCTGGCGTATCTTATTCATCTGGCTTTAGGAGCGCATACTTCTCAATTTTTTCTCTTATCGCTGCTTCGATGAATTGTTGACGGTTGTTGTACAGTTCCGGATGTTCTTCGACGATTCTTTCCACCTTGTCCATCATCGGCTTTGGTATGCGTATGTTCTTTCTCGGCACGGCTTCTCCTCGCAAAGTTCTCGGCATCTTATCATTACACCTAAGATGCATATACACAGTCTGAATCCCTAGAAACGACTCAGAGCAAGATAAATCTTACGTAAAGACCCAGGCATTCTGTTTTAATCTCACCAAGGATATTGACAATTCTAGTTAAAAATGAAAGCATGTGTTCACAATACTGTAGCGTGGTACTGCAAGCATTGAGCTTATTCTCGTTCCTAACGCGCGCATGCCGAGTAGTCTTATTTACAAGGGTTTTAACAATAAGAACTGAGTGATGGACATGACAGACAAGACTGCCTTTCTGTACCATGGGGATTATCTGGATTACAACTTCGGACCAAGCCATCCTCTCAAGCCAAAGAGGTACAAGGACACGTTTGAGCTGCTCCAAAAATTGGGAGTATTCAATGAAGAGGTCAAACACTACAAGCCGGATTATGCCAGCGAAGAGGACCTAATGTTAGTCCACTCACAAGAGTACGTCCAGCGAGTGAAAAGGATGTGTGAGAAGGGAACTGGCCACCTCGATTACGGCGATACACCAGCCAGAAAGGGAATCTATGAGGCCTCATGCGCGAAGGTTGGAGGTTCAATACTAGGGGCGAACCTCATTATGAGTGGTGATGTCAACCACGCGTTTAACGTCGGTGGAGGCCTGCACCACGCAACAAGGAACAGCGCTGCTGGCTTCTGCGTCTTCAACGATGTTGCCATAGCAGCCAGACATCTCCAGAAAAGGCACGGTTTGAAGCGGATCGCAATCGTTGATGTGGATGGGCACCATGGGGATGGGACCCAGTGGACATTCTACAAAGAGCCGATTCTCACAATTTCTCTTCACCGATATGGCGGAGGCCTTTTTGGGAGGTTTTATCCCGGAACTGGCGATATTGACGAAGTTGGTGAAGGCGCGGGCAAGGGATACTCTGTAAACGTGCCTCTGCCAATGGGAACCTTCGACGAAGCCTATCTTGAAGCATTCAGCGAGATAGTACCGCCTTTAATTGAGAAATATAGGCCGGAAATCCTGCTGAACCAGTTCGGTGTGGACACTCATTATCAGGATCCCTTAGTGGGTCTATCCTTGACGACCAAATCCTACGTGGAAGTCAGCTCCACTCTCCATAATCTAGCACACGAATTCTCTGGCGGAAGATATCTAGTATTCGGTGGCGGAGGTTACGAACCCGCCAACGTCTCCAGATGCTGGGCGGTGATGTTCATGACAGTAGCGGGGGTCACGCCGAAGAACGAGGAGATGTACCGAGCACTCTTCGACAAGGACGTAAAGACTCGAGATCCAAGGATTTTCGAGAAGGTTCGGAAAACAATTAAAGATGTGAAGAAAACCATCTTTCCGCTACACGGCTCATAACCGACTCACAGACGCGAAAGCCAAGGGGAATGAGGTCTTTTAACAAAGATTCACATATTGTTCGAGATAGGTGAATAGGTTGACCATGAAGCTGCTACTTGTCACGTACTATACTGAAACAGGCCACACCAAAAGGATGGCTGAGGAAATAGGTGAAGGAGCTGAACGGCTAGGAGTTGAGGCAGAGGCGAAAAGGATTGAGGAATGCGGGCTTAATGATCTAGTTGAAGCTGATGGGATTGTGATAGGGTCTCCCACATATTTTAGCAATGTCAGTTGGCGGGTGAAAAAACTCATCGATGAGTCGATAGCCCTCTATAGAAAGAGGCGTCAATTGACAGATAAGGTTGGCGGTTGCTTTACATCCTCAGGAACGCGAAGGGATGGTAAAGATTGCATTAGAATGCTGGAGTTAGCGTTTGGCCTCCATCACAAGATGAAGATGATACCTGGGATCATCAGGGCATCAGGTGACAGAGAGGAGGAAGTCTCCAAGATGTGTCAGCAATACGGAATGAAAGTCGCCAGACAAATCCTCTCATAAGTGCTATTTACCAACTGTTCGCCGCTTACTGATCTTGCACAAAAATAAAAGAGCCCAAGCCGAGCCTAAGCCTAAATGGGACAACTCAGTTCAGCTGGCCGACCTTCCGTCCTTCGAGAAGCCATGTTTGATGCTATCGCGCAAGGCATTCCTAGGGACAGTTGGCAGTCAACCTCGCCTTGTCAACCCATCCAAGCATGCTCCTCAGCTTGGGTGTATAACTGTCTCATATATATGCCCATATAAATTTTTTCGCCAGTATTTTTAATGGAATTGTCGATAAAATTTGAAAGACAGGGTTCCTAAAGCCTCTTCGGGAAGTTCAAGCATGGGAGTGTTCGAGAGAGATTTAGATCTACTATTGGCAAGGTTGAAAGACGGCGTCAACGAAACCATGAAGGAGAAACTTAACGCCTTAAGAGACGCGCTGATCCAGCTCCGTCAGGAAAACGTGGTCAAGATCAACCACACCGTTATGGAGCTTGTGTGTGCCAAACATCTCATACTCAAAGGATACGATGTCTACGTTGAGCGCCTTGCGGACGGGGGTTTAACATGCGACTTGTATGGCGTAAAAGGGTATGGAACGTTGGTCATTGAAGTTGAGACAGGCTTCGTACCCCCAGAACACGCTTTAGATCCAATGACCTACTGCAAGGCAAGAATAGCCAGCAAAATAGCTCGGTACAGCAACTACGCAGACAAGTTTGGTCTTGGAACCCCAGTTCACTATGTTATGCAGATTCCACCAGCCCTTGCCAAAGCTCCGAGGGATAGAAGCAAAAAAGAGCTAAAAGAGGTCAAGAAACTCTGCGATCTATACTACACCGACCCGCCGGTAAGCTATACTGAAATAAGGAACGCGCGCCTACATGTAATCTACGTTATAGATGTGGATGGGTTAACCATACGTGAAACAGACCCACCAACGTACATGGATAAGGCCCTTCCTTGGAGATACTTGTCCGAAGGTGAAACGCCGACACTCTCGCTCTGACAACGCTCTCGACCACTTTGATTTCCAGTCTAAGGCGAGATTCTAACACTTATTCAATCTTTTATATAGCATCGTTATTGTGTTAAGGAGGTGACCAAATGGTAGTAGTATCGTCTGACCTCATAAATTCTCATCTGGACGAACCCAAAGTTGAGAAAATGTTTGGTTTGCTAGAAAGCGACAACGAGGTCCAAGGTTATCTTCGCATGGCGAATGTGATGGCCGTCGAGCGTCTAATGTATAATGACCACGGCCCCGTCCATTCAAAGATCGCCTCCGGCAGCGCCTTAGAGATTTTTGGCATCCTCACAGGGAAAGTCACTCCCACAACGGTCGCCAATGGTGCATGCTCTCTTGAAGACGCAAAAGTAATTGTGCTCTGCGGAGCCTACCTTCATGATATAGGAAATGTTGTCCACCGGGTTGACCATCACATTCACGGCTGCATTATTGCAAGTCCTATTCTTGACAGGCTTCTGAAGAAGGTCTATCCTAGAGAAGACGCTCTCGATTTACGGTTGAAGTCCGAAATACTTCACGCCATCTTCTCCCACGACGAGGAAGTCAGATGCCTGAGCGTGGAAGCAGGGACTGCCAAAGTGGCCGATGGAACAGACATGGCCCAAGGAAGGGCTAGGATCCCCTATAAAACAGGAAAAGTGGACATCCACTCCCTCTCTGCTCTCTCCATCACAAAGGTTGAAATTGAACCGGGTAATCGAAAGCCTGTTCGAATTCTAGTCAATATGAACAATCCTGCAGGTGTATTCCAGATTGAAGAGGTTCTGGAGAGGAAGATTAGGACTTCAGGCATAGAAGAGCACATTGAAGCGGTCGCATTGCAGAAGGGAACAGAAATTAAGAGGACCATGCTATCCAGAACCTAGTTTATTTGAAGAACAAGCCGGGGGAAAGCAGGAACACGGATTTGACGTGTTATTGACACTGGTGAGAGAATGGTCCAAAGAATTATCCTAGACATGGATCCTGGAATAGACGACGCCTTAGCTATAATCCTCGCCCTGCGCTCTCCTGAACTCCAAGTCGAAGCCATAACTACAGTCAGCGGAAATGTACATGTGGACCAAGCTAGCAAGAACGCTCTGAAGATTGTCGAAAGCATGCCTGACTTGAAGAAAAAGCCTGAGGTTGCAAAGGGGGTATCCAAGCCATTATCTAGAGAACTGACGACAGCCGAGGCGGTTCATGGAAAAGACGGCCTCGGAGATTCAAATCTGCCGGAACCAAAACAGCCACTAAGTAAGAAGCATGCCGTTGATCTCATGATTGAGAAAGTTCTGAGTTCGAAGGAGGGCGAATTGACTATTGTAACAACAGGACCATTATCTAACTTGGCATTTGCATTGTTGAAGGAGCCCCGAATAGCAGAGAATGTTGGGCAACTGATAATGATGGGTGGAGCCTTTGGTGTTACCAAATATGGGTTTGGAAACGTCACTCCAGCCGCAGAGTTCAACATATACTCGGATCCAGAAGCGGCTATGATTGTTTTGAAATCTGGCCTCCACATCACGGCAGTTGGTTTGGATGTCACGATGGATCCTTCTGCATTGATAACCCCAAGGGAATACGAAAAGATGCGATCAGCAAAAACGAAAGGTGCAGAACTTGTTAGAAGAATAACAAGAAGTCATATGGCCTCTTTCGGTTTTCTCGCTTTACATGATCCAATGGCGGTTGCAGTTGCAATCGATCCAAGCTTAGTGACTAGGAAGAAGTATTTTGTAGAAGTTGAGACAAGAGGTGAATATACAAGAGGTCAAACTATAGCTGATAGAAGAGGAAATCTGCGTCCAAAAACGGTGCGCGTAGGAAACCCCATAACTTTGTGTACAGGTGTCTTGGGAGAGAAATTTATCAAGTTATTTATGAATAGGGTTATTCTTCAAACCTAGTCATATCAATTCTTTACTTTTCATGAAGCTCTCAAGCTCTGAGGCTCTAGGCAGTGCTTCTTGGGCACCGATCTTTGTAGTGGCTAGCGCCCCAGCACAGTTCGAATACATCGCAGCTTCCTTCAGGTCCTTCCCTGAAGAAATCGCCACAGCCAACGCTCCGCAAAAAGCATCTCCTGCACCCGTGGCATCAACTGTATTTACTTCTATTCCCCTTACATGAACGGTTTCTTCCTCTGTCGCCATTACTGCTCCATTCTTTCCCAAAGTTACGATGACGTTTTCTACTCCACTTTCCCTAATCTTTTCCGCAACCATTTTTGCCGCTCTCACACCCGTCACTTTGCGACCACTGAGTACCTCTGCCTCTGCTTCATTCGGTGTCAGGATG
>JAOUKN010000006.1 GCA_029882515.1 Candidatus Bathyarchaeota archaeon | reverse complement strand
TAGGGTCTGGATATATCTGGAACAGTTCTGCGTATGTCTTCCTCAAAGCAGAAGCCATTACTTGTTTGGATTTGGCTGTTCTGAAATCGTTGAAACTCTGAGTTGGCACACCATTGCTATCTATAAATTCTATTGACTGCAGTATGCGAACTATCGGGCGGTCGTTACTGCTTTTGTATCCAATAGATACTAAGTAACGTGTGGTAACTCTGTCTGGAACTCCCAATTTTTTAGATTTTATTCTTTGCAGGAATTCCTTAAGTGAACCCAACTTTGGTGTGTAAGTATAGGACATGACAATTCACTTTCTATATAGTATATTTGTTGTATATTTAAATTCTTCCAAAAGTTGTTTTCATAAGATAACAAATACGGAAAACCTTATAGTTGAACCCAAAGAACTAATTACTGAGGAGTATCAAATTTGGTAGAACACTATTTCGACATGGAGACTACTGGCTTAGCCCCAGAAAAAGATAAGATTATCACAATTCAAATTCAAAGATTGGTTGGACGAACTGGAGAACCAATTGATGAAATAGAAATATTCAAAGAGTGGGAGTCTTCAGAAAAAGGAATAATCAAGAAAGTACTGCCACTTCTAACTTGTGAAAATCCTTTCAGTTTCATAATTGTGGGAAAGAACCTATTGTTTGATTTCATGTTCTTGAAAGAAAGAGCCAAAAAATATGGTTTGAGAGGTCTGGATTTGCGTTGTGTCTATAATAGAGCCTTCACAGATTTGAAGCATGTTCTTGTTATGATAAATGAAGGCAACTTCAGAGGTTATAACAAAATTCTCAAGGAAACAAAAATAACGAATGAGCAAATTCGTGAATTATACGAAGAAGAGGAGTATGAGGAGATAATCGAATACATAAAAGAGGAAGCAAAGATATTTACAGATGCTTACAGAAAACTTAGAAAGAAAATGCCTCCATTGGCGAAACATCTTTGAGCCAAAAGAACTAATTAGAATTGAGGAATAAAGAATGAATGAAGACGAAATAGTCAACCAACTAAAAGAAGCAAATGAGAAACTTGACAGAATTCTAACTTTCCTAACCCAAGGACTTGGCCAATTAATAGACCTAAAACTCAACGCCCATTGTAAGCAACTTCTGATAGAAATAGATGAAAAACCAAAACAAAAAAGAACTTAGCATCCACTTGAAACTCCCCTAGCCCTCTGTGATTTCTTCTCACGGTATTGTGTGAAAATTCTCATTAACTCAGCAAAACCACACTAAAAAAGCCATACTAAACAACTCACAAGATTTAAATACTGGAACGACTGACCGTTAATTGGAATGCATCATTCAGAACTAATCAGTGTCATTGCTGACTTGTTATCGATATTGACATTCATGAGCTTTTTGTATTCAATAATAAAAAAAGCTAAAAAAAATGTTCAGACATATTAGTCATTAGTGGAAATCAGCTTGGGGTTAGAAGAAGCCAAGACATATGTGTGAAAAACCATAATGACTATGCGTATTGATGAAGCCCTAAGCTGACCACAAACTAAAAGACTCCTGCATCCCCCTAGTTGGCCAACCCTAACGTTTCCCTCTACATTTTTCCTTTAAGAATCGACTTATATGTGCAAATAGTCTCATTTTGTGCTTTAAAACGTAAAATAAGCCTAAATCGAAGCGTTTATTAGACTCAATCGCCCTAGTTTTAGGTAGCAAAACATGGACGCATGGAAAAAATGAAAGCAACTCAGAAGGTGGACGCACTACTCAACCACTCCTCTGAAAAGCAACAAAAGAATGTTGATTCGATAGTTCATGATGTGCTAGACTTTGGAGACTTGTTACTAATCAGTTCAAAAGGTCACGGAAAAACTGAAGCATTGAAAACCCTAGCCTCACGGTTTAGAGCAATACCAAACACTAGAGTTATAATCTTTGAAGACTTTCCCAAGTGGATTCATGAGTTTCAAGCTATTCCATTCATGCGAATAAGAGACAAAGACGTTATCGAAACAGAGCATACTATCAACTTAGAAGATGTTTTCCTTAGACATGATAAGAGTTTCACGGTCCTTAGAGGTCCAGAAATCGAACAAGCTCTCAAAGAACATAGAGATATAATCTTCTTACTCCAAACCGAGAGTATAGAGAAAACTGCATTCTTCATTTACAGCATAGTCAAACACTTCTACAGAATAGCTTATCTCAGAGCATACAAAGGGTATCAGAAGCATGAGAGAATAGTTTTCTTTGTTGAAGAAAGTCAAAACTGTTTCGACAGTTCAACCATAAGCAAGAAAATCTTTAACCGACTTAGGAAAATTTTCTCTGTTGCCCGAAACTTAGGCTTACACTTCGTCATGGCTTCTCAAAGAATGCAAGACTTGAACCCTAGAATCCGAGCTAGGACCAGACTAATGCTAGGAAGAGTTAGCCAAGACGATTATGAACTGAAAATACACAGACTTCTAAGACATTCAGAACACAGAAAAGAAATCCTAGAGTTCAATAAAGGTGAATGGCTTTACGTAGCTAAAGACAAAAAGACAAAATTCCCTATGCTTCCAGAACCACAATACAAACCTTATGAAATCTGCAAACCAAAAATTCTAGTTAGAACAGAAAGACAACCCAACGGATTGAAAGAGAAATTCATGAGTGCTTTAGGTGAAAAGTTCTTTGAGGAATCAGAAGAAGACGAAGAAGAGACAGAATGGGATGAATTCTTAACAACTGAGGAAGAATGGCTTATTGATGAAGAGGAGTGGTAACATGCAACCTCTAGATTTACAGTTCAACTGTAGAAATCTCTCATACCTCTACTTTCTACAGTTCAATTGTGTCTCTTCTATAGAGGGAAGGGTTTAAGTCAGCCTATTCCTCACCGTTCTAAAATATAGAATTAAATAGATCTAAACAAGCTTTACAAAATATTGATGCAAAATGAATAAAACTGTTTTAACTTCCTTCACAATTTTGTGTTTGTTATCCACCATGCTTATAGCGGGATTAGCTTTCGGCATTCAAACAGCCAACACAAGCGAAACCATATACATTAGAGCTGATGGCTCAATCGACCCCCCAACAGCACCTATTTCGAGCTTTGATAGTGTCATATACACCTTAACTGGAAACATTACGAGTGACTATAATGGAATTATGGTCTATAGAGATAGCATCGTAATTGATGGAGCAGGCTACACTCTTCAAGGAAAAGGAGCTCGAGGTAGAGGGATATCCTTTTTTGACCTTGGCCATGGAAGAAACAACATAACAATCAAGAACATGGAAATAAAGGGGTTCGCTTATGGTATCGATCTATTCTTTTCCTCATATGCTGACATTTATGGAAACAACATAACAAACAACAATTGTGGCATTTCTATACGTGAATCTTCAGATTACAACATCATTTCGGAAAACACCATAACAAACAACACCTACGCTGGCGTCTGTATCTGGAGTTCTTCAAACAATACTGTTTCTGAAAACTACGTAACAAACTGCAGGTATGGCATCGAGCTATATTGGGCTACTAACAACAATATACTTGGAAATAACGTATCGAAAAACACAGTTGGCATAGAGATCTGTTCTTTTTCGTCGAGTAACAACATATTTGGAAACAAGATAACAGCAAACGATCCATCCGGAATTTCGTTATACGTTTCAGGGAAAAACAACATAATCTACATGAACAATTTAACAAACAACTACAACGGCATTTATCTCTCTAGTTCTTCAACAATATAATATTTCATAATATCTTTATGAACAACACAGTTCGTACGTATGCATCTGTTAATATTTGGGACAACGGTTACCCTTCTGGCGGAAACTACTGGACTCACTATACTGGTATTGACTTGTCTAGTGGTCCTTATCAGAACGAGACAGATGGTGATGGAATAGGAGACACCTCATACCTTATCGATGACAACAATCAAGATAAGTATCCATTAATGACGCCGATTACTCCATTGTATTATGAGTTGTTGGAGAAGTATAATGATCTCTTAGCAGATTACCGCAACTTGAACTCAACTTATCATGGTTTATTGGATAGTTATGCCAAGCTTCTAGTGGATCTTGAAGCCCTAAATGCAACCTACTACAATCTTCTAGCAGATCAAGAGACACTCATAAATGAACTTAGCACTATCCGAAACCTAATGTACATCTTCATAGGAACAACAGTGGTCTTTATAGCAACAACAGTCTACTTAGCAATAAGAAAACCAAAGATAACACCATAAACACAATAATCTCCTTTTCTTTCTCTATTTCCAACTGACCCACACAGAAACAACATAGAGATGGAAAAGAAGAATTGAATCTTATATATCTAAACAGTTTAGACAGAGATTATTAAGATAACAATCACACATTCATAAATGTTGGAGAGATAAAGCTTGAGGAAAGAGTTCGCAGGCTACAAAGGCAGAGCATTACAAGTTCTAAAAAAAGCAGAAGCTGAAATCGGCGACATCATCCGCATCACAAGAGATAAAGAAGCATACGAAGGTGTGCTCATCCCCCGATCAGAATATGGCGACGACAAACACATCGTAATCAAACTACAAAGCGGCTACAACACCGGAATAAAAATCACCTCCACAACAAACATCAAAAAAATCGGCACCGGAACCAAACCCACCTTCACCCCACCACCCCTCCCCACACAAAAACCACACCTACCCAAAGTCGCCATCATAAGCACAGGCGGCACCATCGCCAGCCGAGTCGACTACCGAACAGGCGCCGTACGCCCAGCCCTCTCCGCCAGCGACCTCTACAGCGTCGTCCCAGAACTCTCCCAAATCGCCACCATAGACGCCGAGATTCTCTTCAGCCTCTTTAGCGAAAACATCACCACAAAACACTGGACAGAAACAGCCACAACCGTAGCCAAACACATCAAAAATGGAGCCGCAGGCGTTGTCATCGCCCACGGGACCGACACCTTGGCATACACCTCCGCAGCACTAAGCTTTGCATTACAGGAACTGTCTGTACCTGTAATACTCGTTGGCTCTCAAAGGTCTGCCGATCGCCCTAGCTCAGACGCCGCCACAAACCTAATAGGAGCAGTCAAAGCAGCCTCTACCGCTCCCTTCGCCGAAGTGGTCATCGCCATGCACGAAACCATCTCCGACAAAACCATAGTCTTCCACCGAGGAACCAAAGCCAGAAAGTGCCACACAAGTCGACGCGACACCTTCAGGTCTATAAATACAACGCCAATCGCCAAGATAGAAGACGAAAAAATCACCATGCTAGCAGAACACTACCAGAAAAGACATCCATCTAGACAACTAGTCTTAAAACCGAACTTCGACGAAAAAGTTGCGCTCGTTAAGTTCCATCCCGGTTTGAATCCAGAGACCATTGAATCATACATCGAAAAGGGATATAGAGGCATCATTCTCGAAGGAACCGGCCTAGGTCATGTAGGCAACTACTGTTTCCCTGCCATCCGAAAAGCCATAGAAACGGGGATGGTCGTTGCCATGACTTCCCAGTGCATCTGGGGACGCATAGACATGAACGTTTACGATCAAGGTCGAGACCTTTTAGCGATGGGAGTGACGCCTCTCGAGGATATGTTGTCCGAAACCGCCCTTGTAAAACTCATGTGGGTTTTCGGACAGACAAAAGACACCGAAGAAGCTAAGAGAATTCTCACCCAGAACACAGCCAACGAATTCTCTCCAAGAACCCTCCTCAAAGAAGACGAGTAAAGGAGACAACGACATGAGTGTGAACTATTCAGAAATAGGTTTGAAAGTCGGACTCGAAATCCACCAACAATTAGACACCAAAACAAAACTCTTCTGCTCCTGCAGACCCAAACTCTTCAAGAAAGAGCCAGAAATCACGTTTATACGGCAACTGAGACCCACTCAAAGTGAACTTGGTCAGATCGATCCCGCCGCGCTCTTCGAATTCCAGAAGGGCGTTAAGATACTTTATGAGGCAACTAAAGAAACCGCGTGTCTCGTGGAGATGGATGAGGAGCCTCCCCATGATCTTGATCGAGAGGCAGTGGAAATTGCGCTCACGGTTGCGCTCATGATCGAAGCAAAGCCTGTAGATGAAATTCACGTTATGCGGAAAACAGTCATAGACGGCTCGAATACAACGGGTTTTCAAAGAACCTGCATTATTGCCCTCGGTGGAGCGATAATCACTGGTGAGAAGAAGATTCCCATACAGCACATTGACCTTGAGGAAGATGCCGCCAGAAAAACCGAAGAAGAAGGTTCCACAATTGGCTACCGCATTGACCGCTTAGGAATCCCCCTCGTCGAGGTTGCAACCGCTCCCGTTCTCTACTCTCCTCAAGAGGCAGAGAAAGTTGCTTTGGCAATCGGGAGAATTTACAGGGCCACTGGAAAAGTCAGACGTGGATTAGGAACCATTCGACAAGATTTGAACATTTCCATTCGAGATGGAGCTCTCATTGAAATAAAGGGTGTTCAAGAACTTGAATTGATTTCTAAGGTAATTGAGAACGAGGTACAGCGGCAGCTCAACCTTCTCCGAATAAAAGAAGCGTTGAAGAAACGTGGAGTTGAGGAAAAGGATGTTGCAGACGAGTTTGTCGACGTTACCTCGGTGTTCAAACAAACTAGATGTAAGGTTATTCAAAGAGTTGTCAAGGAACATAAGACGGTGTTGGCAGTAAGGCTGCCCAGATTTGGCAGTCTTCTTAGAATGGAGCTCGCTCCTGGTATGAGACTTGGAGCGGAGATGGCTGATATCGCTCGTTTCTGGGGACGAGTTGGAGGCATTTTTCACAGTGATGAGATGCCTGCTTACAGGATTACTAAGGAGGAAATGAATAGGCTTAAGGGTTTTATGAAGGTTGAACCACCGGATGCTGTGGTGTTTGTTGCGGACACTTTGGAAAACGCAACCGACGCTTTGAAGGGAGTAACCCAAAGAGCCAGAGACGCCTTGAAGGGAGTTCCTGAGGAAACTCGTGGGGCAAAGCCTGACGGAACCACTCGCTATCTGCGACCAAGACCTGGTGCTGCTCGAATGTACCCCGAGACTGATGTCCCTCCGATTCGGTTGAGTGGGGAGCGTCTTGAGAAGTTGCGGGCTTGTCTTCCAGAGTTGCCGGAGCAACGGTTGAAGCATTTGATGGAAGAGTATGAAATTAACCAGAAGCTTGCGAGGCAGGTTTTTGATTCTGAGTATGGCGACTTGTTTGAGGTGATAGTTGGGGAGACTGGCGTTTCGGCTACTGTTGTGGCGGCTATGTTAACGGAGACTTTGAAGGCTTTGAAACGGGATGGTGTTGATGTTGAGAAGGTTGCTGATGAGCAAATTATTGAAATCTTTCGTCTTGTGGATTCTGGTGAGACTGTTAAGGAGGCAATTCCTGAAATTGTTGGTTGGTTGTCAAAGCATGAGGGAGCTGCGGTGAGAGGTGCGATTGAGGATCTGGGGTTGGGGATGATTTCGAGAGAAGAGTTGGAGTTGATGATTGAGGACTTGTTGATAGAGAATAGGGACTTGGTTGAGGAGAGGGGGAAGGGTGCGTTTGGTGCTTTGATGGGTATGGTTATGGACAGAGTTAGGGGACGCGTGAAGGCTAAACTAGTTAGTGAGGTCTTAAGAAGGCGTTTGAATGAGTCTGGAGGCCGATGAGTCTGTCTGCACACGTTGACTTCTTTAAAGAAAGATGTTATGGATAGATACCTTAGGTTAAGCGTCAAAAAAGAGTGGAGGATGCTGGGATTTTCTTCTAGTTTATTTGGCACAGCAGTCTTTGTATTTCTTTCCGCTTCCACAGCCGCATGGATCATCTGGTTTCGATTCTGCTTTCTTTCCACATCCACATGACATTTTTATCACCTTCGGTAACTAGTTCCAAGTGCAATATTAATCTATTGTGGAAGTTCTTTGACATGACGATCGATCAATAAAAAAGATGCAGAATCATCAGTCATGTCTGACGAAGATCACGTTTTCAGAACGTTTTGATTCAAATACCTTTGACATATCAGGTCTCAGTTTTGAAGTGGCATTTGGCGATGTAATCCTTAAGGTTGTTATCCGTTTCTAGAGCGGAAAGTTCTAGTTTTGCATTCTCAAGTATAATGGTGAAGGTCTTTTGGGTAAACTTCTTCTTTAGGCCAGTGACCATTATTCTGGCATGTTTTTTGCTTACTCTTTTTATTTCCTGTAATGTTACGAGAGGATTCGGACTGTTTTGCAGAAGAGTTATGGCAAATGTTATGTTGAAACTCCAGAATCTGAAGGGTAAATGGTCTGCATCTGCAAGTAGAATGTGGATATTCGAACAGCATTCTTTGCGTGTTTCTGCTTTTTTGAGAAGTTCTCGGGATATGTCGATGCCTATGAACAGTTGAACTTTATTTGCTATGTATGGGAAGAGAAGTCCTGTCCCACATCCTACATCAAGTACAAAATTATTATTCTCTAAAGCCACCTTTTCTAGAACTGCTTCTATCTTCGCTTTCTGTTCATCAGCATATTGAATATCATAGACTGATGCCAGCTGATTGTAATGGTGCACGATGTTGCGTTTCTTTTTCCATTCAGCCATGTTTATTCAGAAGTTTTATGTGTAGTTTCTGCTTCTAAAATTGTTGGCAGAGAACGATGAATAAACACAAGACGATTATTGTGTTGGAAAGACCAAGCCTTGAAGAAGCCGAAGAAGTAGTTAGGCGAGCGTTTTCAGAACGTAAGAGTCTGGTTATTGTAGGGAATTGTTGGGTTGATTATAAAGGACGAGCCAGTTCCAAGCTGAAGGCTGGAGAACGCATCGTTTTGATTAAAGAGGATGGTTCTGTTCTGGTTCATCGTCCTACAGGTTACGAACCTGTCAACTGGCAGCCGCCTGGTTGTATCTTTCACACTCAAGTCCGTGACAAGGTTCTACAGATTCGAGCAGTTCGGAGTAAACCTCTGGAATCAGTTAGGCTGTTTTTTGATCGTGTCTATTTGGTGTCGTTGTTGGGTTTGGTCGATGCTGGCAAGTTTTCCCTGTATGCGAGCGAGGAAGATATGCAGAAGGCGGTGTTGCTTAGGCCGTCGTTGATTGAAGCCGAGTTTAAGCCCATCTCTTATGAGAAGAAGGTGGAGCCTGGGTTCATTGACGTCTATGGCATTGATGGGAACGGGAAGTTTGTGGTGGTGGAGATTAAACGTAAGACAGCAGGTCGTGATGCGGCTTTACAGTTGGCTAAGTACGTCGAGTCCGTAAGGAACTCTGTGAATCGTAAAGTCAGAGGAATACTGGCAGCTCCCCACATGGGAAAAGGAGTCCAGAAGATGTTGGCAACTTTAGGTTTGGACTTCAAACCGCTAGACCCAAGAAAATGCGCTGAGATTTTGAGTCGATCGGAAACCAGAAAGCTGGCCGATTTCTTTGAGCAAGATGAATAAGGGATCTCAGTGACGCTTTTCCATGTATGCCGTAGAAATTCTAAAGAATGCAGAGACTGCGGTTTCTGCACCGAACATTTCAGTTGCCCAGGTGTTGATAAGCCTAGCATAGAGCGTTTTGAAACTGCATGCATCGATTGTGACGTCTGCTATGTTGCCTGTCCTCACAGCGCGGTTGAACGAGTAAAAGATGTTGTTCCCAGAAAACAGATCATGATAGTCGTGGATGGCGAATATTTTGCGGTGCCAGAACGAACTACGGTAAAACATGCTTTGGAACTACTGGGTTTAGAATTTGGAAAATTTCCTGACGAAACCAAGATTTTTGCTCCATGCGAGACTGGTGGATGCTTCGCATGCGCTATGCCCATTAATGGAAAACCCAAACCAGCGTGTGTAACACCCGTTCGAGACGGCATGACCATCGATCTGGAGCTACCTAAAGATTATGTTCCGCTTCGGAGGATTTCGGGGTTTCAGCCTCACTCGGTTGGTGGTGTGGGTACGCCTTGGTGGGTCAAGAAGAGTAGCCAACGCTATGTGGAGGTTGCATGCTTCGCTCACGGCTGTAACTTAGGGTGTCCCCAGTGTCAAAATTACATGGTTACATACGACAATGTGACGCCGGCGTTGACGCCTTTTGAGGCAGCTGCGGTCTTGACGGCTGAACGAAACAAGTATGGCGTAGACCGCATGGCGATATCTGGAGGAGAACCCACGTTGAACCAGGCTTGGTTGATCAGGTTTTTTGAGGAGTTGCGTCAGTTGAATCCTGATGAGCGGGCTCGATTGCATTTGGACACGAATGCGACGGTTTTGACGCCTGAGTTTGTGGATGGTTTGGTGAAGGCTGGGGTGACAGGTGTTGGTCCGGATTTGAAGGGACTACGGACAGAAACTTTCATGAGGATAACTGGAATCATTGATGACGGGCTTGCTAGGCGGTATTTGGAAAACGCATGGTCCATTACAGAGTACATCATTGATAGTTATTATCCTGAGTCTTTGTTCGTTGGAGTTGGCATTCCCTATAACAGGTATTTCATAACGTTGGAGGAAATTCGAGAGATGGGAGAAAGGATAGTAGGCATAAACCCAGAGGTTCAAGCATGTCTCCTAGACTATTTTCCTAGCTTTCGTCGACTAGATATGGAGCGACCGTCTGTACACGAGATGAGGAAGGCACGAGAAACATTGGTGGAAGCCGGACTGAAAACAGTGCTAGCACAGACAACAGCAGGACACCTAGGACCATAACGTCCAATAGAAGAGTGTAGGTCTCTTGAAAATTCTCGGTCTTTCAATAAGGAGTCCTGTAATTTTTCTGGAACGAACTCCATGGAGTCTTCGGGACTTTTAGCCTAATCGCGTGGACTGTTAACTATCGGGACTTCTTCATGCCTCTCAGAAGAAGTTTGCGTGTCTTTTCATCAAGGTTATGATAGTAAGTCTTCCCTCCTATCCTCCTTGCCTTAACGTACTGCCTCATACAAAATTTATCCAGTGCTCCTCTCTCTTCTGCGGTAAACTGATCTACGGACACCATTGCGGAGTCTTGAAGTTTCAAGAGTTTCATGCAAAAGTTTCTCGGCAAGAGCATGAAAACTTTCTTATCTTCATACAAATACGCTTTATCTGTTTCCAAGTAGATTGGAATCAAGTCACCCGCCCGTTCCCTAGCATCCCCTGATCCCTTCGCATGGATTATACCAAAGGGTCGAGGAATTTCACCTCTTTTCTCCAACTCTTCCTGCCTCAAGATCAGCTTCAACTGATTATCCACCCACCCAGAATCGATATCAAAAGTCTGCTCAATCACTCTGCCAAACCTACTACAAATATGATTAACAACTTGCTCCACAATCCTCAAAACTTTATTCACATCCCCTTCCAGTTGGGATGCCTCTGTGACTATCTTGGACAACTTGAAGTTTCTACGATTCACCGCCAAACCGCCATGCACATCGTCGTCCAACTTTACGTCATCGAAAATCTCAAAGCCAATGGGCTCTCGAAACAATATTTCCGTGCTGATCTCATAGCCGAACCCTTCAGCAGCAACCACAACGGGACCCACAGACAAAAATTCCAAATCCACACCCAGAAAAAGTTCAATCGAAGTATTCGGGTTCTCTTTAAGAAACTCTCTGAGTCTCATGTAATCCGTTTCTTTCAGTTCATTCTTTATCTTGAATCGCATCGAAATGCACCTCAACTTTGCGCAGCGGCTTTTAAGATGTTGCTAACTTCCTCTACTTCAATATCTCTGATCAGAATCTTCTTTTGTCTACTACTGAACCCTGAAAGAATCTCAACCCTTCTGCCAAAAAGCCTCGAAAGTTCTTTTATCAGTTCCCTATTAACTTTACCCCTTACTGGAGTCTCTCGACAAAAAACTACAAGTTCGCCTGCTTCAACAACTGTTCTGAACTGTTTCGACTTGGGTCTCACGTGAGTACCCACGATTACACCGCCACTGGTTTTCTGTAGTCTCATGCCTTCAAGTCAGTTCCCCAATTTGCTTATAAGAAGTTCCATTGTTAGAAACTGTATGGAGGAATTGAAGTTGGACTTCTACAAAGTAATTCGAACGAGAAGAAGTGTCAGATCCTTCAAGAAAGAACCGATACCCGACGAAGTTTTAAACCGAGTTTTGGACACAGCTCGTGTGGCACCTTCTGGCGGCAATCGCCAACCATGGAAGTTCATCTTAGTCAAGGATGAAAGATTAAGGCAAAGGATGGTTGCAGCCTGCAACGACCAGAAGTTCATGATGGACGCACCACTAATCGTCGTGGCTTGCGGACAGAAACTGCCCATCAACAGAGGCGGGTACATGGGGGAAATGAGCATATTATTAGACGTGAGTATCGCGTTCACCCATTTAATCTTGGCAGCAAGAGCCGAAGGTCTAGGAACCTGCTGGATCGGAGCCTTCAACAACAAAGAAATCAAGAAACTACTGAAAGTTCCTAATGAGTATGAAGTGGTTGCGGCAACTCCGCTAGGATACCCATCGACAGATGTATTCACCAACCCTGGGAACAGAAAAAACTTGGACGAAATAGTATCGCTGAACAAGTTCTAAACGTAAAGAAACACGCACGCTTACATTGGCTTGGTTAGCGTTTCCTTCAGCCTAGCAACGAAAGCTTCGTCATCCTCTGTTATTTTCTTCTTCACTTCTCTCCAAGCAGCCGAGCAGTTCTTGTACTCTACACCTACGATGTCATGAATGACCTTGTCAATTTCTCGTTTGTTCTCTCCTGTAACCTCTATTCCAGCTTTCTTGAAAATATGTTGAATATGCTAAAATAACACGTCACAACAAGCCACCTCTACACGTAAGTGGGCTTTCTAAGTTTATATCTTTCCCAACAAAAAATGGAGATTTGTAAATCTCAATTTGATTTATAGTTATGGAATTGAAACTTAAACTTCTATCCATACGCTTTCGAAATTGCTTTAAGTCAATGAAATATAGGAAACTAAGATGATGAACAATGTCAGAAGACATAGTAGAGACAAATGCCACAAACTGGAAAGAGGAGGTTCTGAAATCAAAGGAACTGGTCGTAGTTGAGTTCTGGCACCCACAATGTCCCTACTGCAAGATGCTCGAACCAGTTTACACTGAACTTTCCAGGGAATATGTAAGTAGATTGAAATTCGCAAAATTTAACGTTCTGCAAAATCAGGAGAACCAAGAACTTGCTGCCACGTATGGCATAATGGGGACACCTACCTTGAAGTTCTTCTGTCAAGGAAGACCTGTTCAAGACATTGTGGGTGTGCTGACAAGAGATTATCTGCGCCAAGGAATAGAATACGCAATCAAGAAACATCGAGAATGTGCAGAAAAGAGCACTCCTTTGAAATCGCCTTACATAAGCTAATGAAAACGCACTTGAACCACATTGATACATGCATGCCTAACAAGAAATTTAAATATGACATACGTCATAGATTATGTGGATGAAAAACTAATGCATGTGCTTTTCGACAATTCCAATCACGACTTCTTCTGTTGGAATTCCAACTGTGCGACTAAGAGGAATGGAACGACCATAAGCAACGGGGATCCAGAGACCGGTAAAACCTCCTTAACCGCTGATGGCTATCGTTCTAGACTTGACAAAGCAGGCGGATTCAGCCAAATCTGGGAAATAGTCAAAGACGCCGTTCAGGATTCCTTGGGCGAAAACAGGGGGAGCATGATGCTCTTCTTAGACGATTTGCCTATTCATCTTGGCGCGTATCATCCTTTAGGTACAAATAACATAGTCTTGAACCGCACCCTCATCCAGATCGTTGAAGCCGCCACAAAGTCGAAACGACTTGTAAATGCATTTGTCTACAGCTTGTTAGTCCATGAGTACATACATGCTCTAGGACACGTTTCAGAAGCTGATGCCCGGAACCTAGTCTATGAGATATCAAAGAAATGTTTCGGTGAAGACCACATAGCGACAAGATTGGCAAAAGAGAGCCCATGGACACTCTTGAGAGACATTCCACTCAACGCGATAGAAATGCCAAAACGAGTGATGGAAATCGTCAAAGACTTTGAAAAATCGAACCAAAAATACATAGTCTGAGACGCGCGCGCGGAACCTAGTCCGTGTTCAGTGAAATTAGAACTACGATTCAGCCAAATCCGAAATATTTAATAACGGGAAATCACTATTCAGCGGAGGATGTGGATCATGAGCCGCACTAATGACAACTTAGTCTGGGATACACTAACGAAGTCTAGCGAAGACGTCGCCTTCATTCTGGGGTCTCTGGCTAACAAAAAAAGGTTGTTGTTGCTCACAGCAGTTCTAACACGATCACGGACTTTCAGAGAACTGCAAGCTGTAACAAAGCTTGGCAAGACAGCATTAGCACACCACTTAGGAATACTGGTAAAGTCAGGCCTCCTGAAACACACAGGCAAAGGACAGTACGAGTTGAGCCCTGATGGCACTGAGTTTCTGCAGGCCCTAGCGACGGCGTATGCCAGATCAAGAAAAAGACGCGAACTAGAAGCGGCAAGACGAGCAGATTACATCCTAAGAACACATACCAAGGAAAAGGAAAGAAAAATGAAGAAATTCGAAGTGAAAATCGTGAATCTTGAACCAATGCGTGTGGCCAGTGTCTGCGCGACAAGTACGACACCAGAACATGATGCATGGGAGAAAATGCGTTCATGGGCTGAACCTAGGGGTCTACTTGAAGACATCGACAAACACCCGGTATTCGGTTTCAACAACCCAGATCCTTCGTCAGGTCGAAAGGAGTATGGATATGAGTTCTGGATTCGTGTGGGGCCAGAAACACAACCTACCGGAGATGTTGAAATCAAGAAGTTCCAAGGCGGACTCTACGCTGTCACAACGTGTAAGTTGAAAGAGGAAATAGAGTCCGAATTCTTCAAGAAGGAAGGCTATCTAGAATCTTGGAAGAACATCGTAGACTGGGTCAAGTCAAGCAAATACAAGCTCGGTAAGCATCAATGTTTGGAAAAAGCGCACGAGCCCGGAGCATCAGAGGAAGAACTGATTCTGGACCTGTACTGCCCTATCGAAGAATAGCAAGAATAACGCATACCTGAAAGTCCTACGTTAAGAAGATTTATCCCCTCCCTTTTTTTCTACGCTTATACGTGCGACGCTCATTTCCATTTTCCCCGCGCTTGTTAATACCAGAAGAAAACGATTTCCATGCAATAATCTTCAAAAACAGCAGTCAATGCACGTAGTTCTCCGAAGAAAAATCCTCAAGAAAATAGATACGTGTGAGTGCGTGCATATATTCTACAATTTTGCCAATGACTTTTCGTAGCCGGTAACAACACATTTTTTGCCTTTATGAATCACCGTGTGTCCTTCTTTCTGCAAAAGCTTCTTTTGGGCTTCGGCTCCGCCAGGATATTTCGGATTTATCACTCCGCCAGTTTTCAAGGTGCGCCAATAAGGAGTAATGTCTCTTTCACCCATTTGTCTCTGTTCCTCAGCGGCGTTGGCTGCAATCCAAGCGAAAATGCCTGTGGTCATAGGACAACCAATAGTCGCTCCGTGTTTCTTAGCAAGGGCGACGCGAATTTCATTAATGGTGATAAGCTTTCCTTCAGGCACTCTTCTCATCATTTCATTCACTTCCATCGGTGCCGGAATAACCACTGTGCCTGTGCCCCATCTCTTGCTCAACTTATCAGTGATTTTTTCTACCTTTGGCAAATCCTTGCTATTCTTTAATTTTTCAGTCCAACTTTTTCTTTTTGACATAGTTTCCCTGAGATTAGTTTTTCATTTTGTTAATAAGCCTTCAGTGCTCTAGATTCTGACTCCATAAATTTCTAGGCAACGAAAGAATTCTAGAAATTTATAAAATCTCGACTAGTTATAGACTTAGGACTTGAGTGAATAGCATGAAAGTCTTGTTCGTGTGTTCCGGTAATGCTTATCGAAGCCCTGTAGCAGAAGCCCTACTGAAGAAGTTGAAGCCAGAGATCGATATTGACTCCGCAGGGGTAGATCCAGCAATTCCAATTTCAGTGGTCGCGAAGAACTACGTAACAAGAGAGAACGCCCAAAAGTATCTAAAACACGCTCCAGAGGGTTTGACAGATAAGAAACTCAATACCTATGACCTAATCGTCGCCATGAAATCTGAACACCGAGACATCATCTTAAGCAGATGCCCCGAATGTGCAGATAGGATAATTGTTTGGAACATCGACGATCCATATTTCTTCCCGCATGGATATGCTGAAAAGATATTCAACCAGATCAAAGACAAGGTTTTAGAACTGGCTGACTCATTGTAAACCGTGTATTCTCAGTGCCCTTTCACATACTCTGTGATTTTCTTCTGGAATAGGGCTTCCTGTAGTAGATTGCTTCTCTTTATCCATGCTTTAAGGGGAATCTGAAATTGACTAGTTATCCGTTGAAGAGCCTCTTCTAACGTGTTGTATTTTCGTGGCCTCTGTTTCATGGCGTTCCTAACATTTTCTCTCACCTGCCAAACGCCCACGGGCATGATGTAACCAGGATGGGCCTCTCTCAAAACCACCACCACTGCTTGTCGTCTCTCCTTTGCCAACAGCTCACCGACAGCTAGCCGTGCCGCATAATAGCACCCCCCAATGCTGGCGTAGGTGGTGCGCCCCGCAAATCCCTCCCAATCAGAGAAGACAACAATGTTGCGACCCGTTGGATTCCAAACAGTGCCTGGATACCAAGCCTCCATAGCCTCATAACTCCAAGCCCCCGGCATCATCAAAACTTCGAACCTATTATCCAGATACCTTGATTCGTAAACACGAAACTCATTGATCTCTGGGAACATTTTGATTTTTCGAATCAAATCCTTTGAAATGATGCTGTCAACTGCCGTAATGCTCCAACGAGTCGGCACCAAACGCCTGTTATCCTTCAAACCAAAGGAACCAACGCTAAAGGCTCGTTGTATCCTAGAAACAAGCACGTTCTTCCTATACAATGCAGTTACGGCTTCTACAGCCTTGAGGTCAATGTCACCGTATGCTTTTTCTATTTGCTGATCCCAACGAGAGGTCCCAACTCTTACATCTCTCAGAAGGGCTGAAGGTCCAAAGGGCTGAATCTCATCATCTAGAACTAGGGCTCGTTGCGGCTTCTTCTTCAAAGCCAATTCTACATCCACCGGTCCCACGGATAAAGCCAACTCTCGGGTTCTCTCCATAATCTTCCCAGCCTCCTCAAACTTCTTCACGTGAACCCGATGCTTCCCACGTATCAACATTGATCTAAAAGCCACAATGTCATCGATGGATTTACCAAACCATAGTTCCGGCGAGTCGTACACGCTGGTGTCTTCATGAATCGGTGGAACCAAAGGTCCCGCATAAACATATGGATATCCAATGCGCCCTACGAAAACTCCCGGTGGAGAAGCCCCATCAACACCCAAACTATCGATTAGAGGCATTGTCTTGAAGTAATATTTTAATCTAACAACCAGCGGGCATCTTGTCTTACCACACAGGAATTTGGCGCCCTTACAAGCAACGCACAACGCATCCTTAGCAGCCTTTGCGACTATATAGTCTGCGCTATAATTTATGTCGGCCGCGATACTTGGACTTCCTCCAAGTCGGAGAATCCAAGGATTATCCTTGAAGAATACTTTGGCCTTCTTTGGTTTCTTAGTCCACATCGCGCGCGCTCTCATCTATTCTATTGCGTTCTTATCCAAAAAATCCTTTCTCCCCTTCTTAGCTCATAGATTAAGATTAGAATGATGATGCCATATCTCGCTAGGTTTATCTATGCCCAAAAAAGTAGAATACTGTTCCAAAAGGTGAAAACCTTTGGATGCGGGGAAAGTGTACAAACACCCTCTTAAACACAAAAAGTATTTACTATCCATGTCAATATCAAGAAAAGAATAGGCTTTGTGAACGGGGAGGAAACTTCAGAAGTGGGCACTGAAAAACTCAGTAAAATCTTCAATCCCCAAAGAATCGCCGTTATCGGAGCAAGTGACAGAGAAGACTCTGTAGGCACCAAATTGCTTCGAAATCTGATTGGCGTGGGCTACAAAGGGGTAGTTTATCCCGTCAATCCTTTCAGACCCACTGTACACGGCATAACCGCCTACCCCAATATTAAGAGAATCCCACGACAAATAGATCTGGCGATCATAGCAACTCCGGCACATACTGTTCCGCAGATCGTCGAAGAGTGCGGAACGGCCGGAGTTTCAGGAATAATTATTGTCTCAGCAGGTTTCAAGGAGGCTGGAGAAGAAGGAGAAGCTTTTGAGAAACAAATTCTTGAACACAAAAACCGTTACAACATGCGCATCATTGGACCTAACAGCCTTGGCGTGATGCGCCCAAGAATCAAGTTTAACGCCAGTTTTGCGAACAAAGCAGCCAACTCCGGGAAGATAGCATTCATTTCACAGAGTGCGGCGTTATGTGCTTCCGTGCTAGATTGGGCTTCGGAAGCTCACGTAGGATTTAGTGCTGTGGTTTCCGTGGGGTCAATGCTCGATGTCGATTTCGGAGATTTAGTCGACTACTTTGGGACTGACCCTCAGACAACAAGCATTGTGCTTTATATCGAGTCTATCAAGAATGCACGGAAGTTTGTGAGTGCAACGAGGGGATTTGCTAGGACTAAACCTATTATAGTCGTGAAGGCAGGGCGCTTTCCTGAAAGCGCTGAGGCAGCGTTGTCTCATACTGGGGCTCTGTGCGGAGAGGACGCTGTTTATGGTGCTGCTTTTAGACGCGCCGGAATAGTTCGTGTTGAGGCGATAAACAATCTTTTTAGCTGCGCCGAAGCTTTGGCCATGCAGCCGAACCCTAAAGGTCCAAACCTCACCATAATCAGCAATGCGGGCGGACCTGGAATTATGGCTACTGACTTCCTCATCGCGAAAGGTGGGAAGCTTCCAGCGCTAAGTAGCAAAACTATTCACGCGTTGGACAGTGTTCTACCTTCTTACTGTAGCACCCAGAATCCTATTGACATCTTGGAGGAAGCTACTGCAGATAGGTTTAGGAAAGTTATGGAAATCTGCTTCAAAGATCTTAACAGCGATGGCTTCTTAATCATATACACCCCTCAAGGCGCAGCGGATCCAGATGAAACCGCAAAGATAATCGTAGAACTTTCGACACAAATCAAGAAGCCCATCCTTACCTCTCTAATAGGTGAGGACAGCTGCCGGAATGCCAAAAGAATCCTACGAAAGAACGGTATTCCAGCATTCGCGACACCCGAGCAGGCGGTTTCCACCTTCATGTATATGCATGGTTACACGAAGAACCTAGAGCTCTTGTACGAAACTCCCGAGGAGTTTTCCGTGGACTTGTCCATTCCCAAATTTCTCAAAGAAGTTTTAGAAACGGCCTTTAAGAAAGGACAGAAAGTTCTAAATACACATGAGTCTCTGCATTTTCTTGAAGCCTACAAAATCCCGACAATAAAGACCCTTGTTGCCAAAACTTCGGAAGAAGCCATAACTGCAGCCTCTAAACTGGGGTATCCTGTCGTTCTTAAGGTGCTATCGCCACAGATAGTTCATAAATCTAAAGTTGAAGGAGTTGTTTTGAATGTGTGGACACCTGCACAAGTCAAGAGGTTCTTCAAAGAGTTGGCGGAAAAAGTCAGGGAATACAAATCTGGAGCAGAATTTCATGGTGTTGCCATCCAACCGATGATCCAGAAGAAAAGCGGCGAAATTTTAATCGGTTCAAAGAAAGACCCGCATTTTGGTTCAGTCATCGTCTTTGGCATGGGCGGAGTTGCCACAGAGTTGTTAAAAGACGTAAACATAGGATTTCCACCGCTAAACCAGGTGCTTGCAAGGCGGCTTATGGAGAAGACCGCTATTTACAAACTTTTGGAATCAAGTGAGTGTCCTGTTTGTGCTAAACTTGAAGAAATCTTGGTGAAGTTCTCTCAGCTTGTGATCGATTTTCCCGAAATAAAAGAAATAGACATAAACCCAATCATGGTTAGCGAAAACGATGCTGTGGCCGTGGACGCTCGTATAGTCATAGACACGGAAGTAATTCTGCGAAAAGTCCAACCTCACGAACACACCGTGATTACTCCATATCCCAAGAAGTATATTGCCCAATGGAAGTCAAAAGATGGAACATCTGTTGTTCTCCGCCCCATAAAGCCTGAAGACGAACCTCTTCTCTATGAACTGTTTCAGTCTTTTTCAGAGGAAACGATGCGGTTCCGGTTCTTTCAGGTGATCAAAGATATGCCCCACGTAACCTTAACTAGGTATTGCAACATAGACTATAACCGAGAAATCGCTATAGTAGCAGAAGAGAAGAAAGACAAGAGAAGAATTATTGGTGCTTCACGACTCATCCTGGAACCTGGGCAGAAACGCGGCGAGTTTGCTGTGGTTGTGGGAGACCAGTGGCAAGGGCTTGGGCTTGGGTCGAAATTAGTCGACTATATCCTTGAGATTAGCAGAGACATGATGTTGGAGACAATCAGTGGGGACATCCTGTCAAGGAACCTTAAGATGATTCGTCTTTGCACTAAGAAAGGATTCAAGATAGAGTCTGTTGACGAAGACACTGTCAGAGCAACAATGGGACTATTCTAATTTTCATCCACTTCTTTTGGGCTGCGTAATATAAGCCCATTCCCTACATGGGTTCCTGACTTTGAAATTTCAATTTATTCTATAGAATTTCCTAGATCTATCGAACGCTTCTTTTCATAAAAAGCGTGGGTAAAAAGAGGGGGTTATTCCTTGTAACCAACCTCGTCTTTAAGTAGCTGAACCGACTCCGGGTTCATGAGCGTTGTAGTGTCTCCGATGGGTTCGTTTCTGACCAAGGACTTCAAGATTCTTCGCATGATTTTTCCGCTTCGTGTTTTTGGCAGTTCATTAGTAAATACTATCTTGTCAGGTCGTGCCGTTGGTCCAATCGTTGCGTCAACATGCTTTATCAGATCTTTTATGAGCTGATCTGAAGGTTCTACGTCAGATCTTAGAGTTACAAAAGCTACAGGTACTTCACCTTTTATTTCGTGTGGGGCTGCCACAACTGCACATTCCACAACCGCTTCATGGCTTGTTATCGCGTTTTCTAGCTCTGCCGTTGACAGCCTGTGGCCTGCTACCTTCATTACATCGTCAACTCTCCCAGTTAACCGAATATTTCCAAGTTCATCCCACCTTCGTGCTCCATCACTTGTGTAGTATTTTTCGCTATAAACGCTGAAGTATTCCTTGTATCTTGCTGGGTTTTTCCATACGTTTCTAAGCATTCCAGGTGCAAACGGACTTTTCTGCACCAAATAACCTCCTTCGCCAATGTTCATAGGGCTTCCCGACTCGTCTAGCACATCATGGTTTGTGCCTGGGAAGCTTCTACCAGCAACCGTTGGGATGAACGGACCTATGCCTGGCAATGAGTTGATCAATGTTCCTCCGGTTTCAGTTTGCCACCAGGTATCAATTACTGGGCATCTTCCACCGCCGATATTGTTGAAATACCATAACCAAGCTTCTTCGTTTATTGGTTCACCTACTGTTCCGAGTATTCGCAGACTGTTTAGGTTATGCTTTCTAGGCCATTTTTCGCCCCATTGCATGAACATTCTTATCGCTGTCGGAGCCGTATAAAAGACTGACACACCATATTTTTCTACTATGCTCCACCACCTGTCTAGTTGTGGATGGTTTGGGGCGCCTTCATACTCTAACATCGTGGCACCGCATAGTAGTGGCCCGTAGCAGCCGTAGGTGTGACCTGTAACCCAGCCAATGTCGGCAGTGCACCAGAAGACATCTTCATCATGAAGATCAAAGTCCCATTTTGCCGTCCAGTACGCTTGTACCGCATATCCGCCCGTGTGGTGTTCAACTCCTTTGGGTTTGCCTGTTGTGCCGCTTGTGTAAAGAAGGTACAATATGTCTTCGCTGTCCATGACCTCGGGTTCACATGAACTGTCTGCATTTTTCATTAAATCATGCCACCAGTAGTCTCGACCTTCAACCATGTTCACATCCATTCCCATTCGTTTCACAACTACAACTTTCTGTATCGGTGTTCCTTCAATTCCCTTGTCTGCTTCAGTCTTCAAGGTTATTTGTTTTCCACGTCTGTGATATCCGTCCACTGTTACGAGGACTTTAGCTTCAGCGTCAAGCATTCTTTCTTGCAAGGACTTGCCACTGAAGGCAGAAAAGACTACGCTGTGTATGGCTCCAATGCGGGCGCATGCCAGCATGGCTATTTGGACTTCCGGGATCATTGGTAAGTATATTCCAACTCGGTCGCCTTTTTTCACTCCGAGTGTCTTCAGTACGTTAGCGAATTTGTTGACTTCACGGCTCAAGTCAAAGTACGTAAGCACCCTTTCTTTTTCATCCAGAGGTTCGGGCACCCATATTATTGCCGCTTTGTTTCTTCTCCAGGTTTTTACGTGTCTGTCTAACGCATTGTACGAAATGTTTAGTTTTCCGTTAACAAACCATTTGTAGTATGGCATCTCCTCTCGGTAGGCTTCATCCCATTTTTTGAACCAGTCAATTCCTTCACGGGCAAGTTTTGCCCAAAAAGCCACACGGTCTTTCGCTGCCTCCACATAGATTGAATCCGCATTTACCCATGCTCTTTTTTTGAGTTCGTCCGAAGGCCAAAACACATTGCTTTTTTCTGGGTCTTTCTTGACCCAGGTAATAGGTTTGAACAGCATGTCAATCACTTTAGATATGCTAGAATCTTATTGAGAAAAAATTATATAGCATATAAACTTTGTTGTCACAGCTATGTACCATACATACTATTTCTAAGCACGTAGAACCATGATGAAAGTCTGTTATTTTGAAAGAAAAAGTGTGTTTATAGTTTGCTGTCGCTATTACTTCTTAGTTGAGAATAACGGTAAAACTATTTTTCCATGCGCTTCATTTAGCACTTCCGCTAATGCCGTGTATACTGCGCTTAATCCGCAGATTATTCCCTCGTATCCCGCAATAATGCCTAAGTCCGTGCTTCCCGTTAGTTCTTTTGCGGTTAATAGGAAGAAGAGCACAGCTAAACTTAAGAATACGAACTGCAGCGCACGGTTCGTTTTCAGTGTTCCAAAGAACATTATGAAAGTGAACAATCCCCACATAAAGAAGTATGCTGCCATGGCTGTGGAATTGATTACTGCAGGCACATCCCAGATTTTTGTTTGTGGAAGTACAAGTAGAAGCACAAGAGACCACCAGAACAAGCCATACGAGCTGAATGCTGTTGTGCCAAAGGTGTTTCCATTCTTATACTCCATTATGCCTGCGATCACTTGGGCTAATCCACCGTAAACTAAGCCCATTGCCAGAATCATGCTGTCTAATGGATAGAAACCAGCATTATGCAGGTTCAGTAGCACCGTCGTCATCCCAAAACCTAACAGTCCAAGGGGTGCTGGGTTAGCTATTTTTTCGTTCACATCATTCACTCCCAAGATGCTATGTGAAGGATTTCATCACATAGTGATGAAACTATAAAACTTTTTCTAAAGATTTTTGAGGTCTGGACAGAATTAATCTATTGCACAGACATGACCTATTTTAGATGATTGCGAATGGTTTATTTAGACTCAGCACCAAAATAACTTTCCAATTTAAAAAGTTGGAGATAGAAACGACATCCAAACGGGTAAGTAGACACTCTAGGGGGTGTCATTCAGGAAGAATAACCGGTGATTAATGTTTTACTCTCGTTGCCCTTCGTATTCATCGTTTCATTAGGATTCAGCATCGTACTCTATTTAGTTGGGGCAGTGATTTCCCCTAAAAACAAGAAAACCAAGGGCAAATTAGCCCCATATGCCTGCGGTGAGGAACTTCCACCACAGAAGTTTCAAGTAAATGTTAGAAGTTTCTTCTTATATGTAACCTTCTTCATGATTTTTGACATCTCTGCGTTTCTGCTGGCAATGTCTTTTAGCGTTCATGGACCTTACCCAGCGATTTTTGGTGCAGTGATAATACTCGCCCTGGTTTGGTTGCTTATGACTTGGCGGAGGGAAAAGAAACGGGCTTGATAAGTTGGGCTAGAGCCAAGTCGCCGTGGATACTGCACTTCAACACTGGATCTTGCAATGGTTGTGACATTGAGTTGGTGGCTAGCCTCTCACCGCGGTTTGATCTTGAAAGATTTGGGATACTTCAAAAGGGAAGCCCCAGACACGCCGATGTGCTTGTAGCAACCGGTCCCGTAACTAGACAAGCTAAAAATAGGCTTCTCCGCATCTACGAGCAGATGCCAAGTCCGAAGTCAGTCATCGCCATCGGTTCATGTGCGACTAGTGGGGCTCCCTTCAACGGCTCTTACAACGTCTACGAGGGTGTCGACAACGTTATTCCAGTGGATGTCTACATTTCAGGCTGTCCTCCTAAACCCGAAGCCATTATTCATGGTCTCCTTACACTTATCCAAAACTGGGGGAAAAAACAACGACAACAATGAAGTTTACAAAGGGCAGGCTTTTGGAAAAAGCGAAAGAAATCAGCACCCCCCGTGCCCGAAGAATGTCCATGACAATTAACAAGACTGATTTTCGGAAAAGCATGAAAAAACTGGTTGACTCTGAAGGGTTTAAACACTTGTCCACAATAACAGGGATCGATGTTGGACCTAAAATCGAACTCATATACCACTTAACCCGTGAAAATCTTGTGCTTTCACTGAAAGTCAAGACGTCTAAAAAGAACCCGGTCTTGCCAAGCATTGTGAATCTGATTCCCGGTGCAGTCTTGTACGAGAGAGAGGTTCACGACCTTCTCGGTGTTACATTCAAAGGAAATCTAGACCTATCTCCCCTTCTCCTGCCAGACGGGTGGCCCAGTGACGTCTATCCCATGAGGAAGGAATGGGCTCCTCAAGATATTCGGAAAGCAATGGAGAAACCCTAACTTGGCAACACGGATTCCCTTTGGCCCGCAACATCCCGCCCTCAAAGAGCCAATAAATTTCATGTGTGAGGTCAGTGACGAAAAGGTTCTTTCAGTGAGACCACGTCTTGGATACATCCATAGAGGAGTCGAAAAACTGGCAGAGAACCGCACTTACAATCAAAACCTCTACCTCATCGAGCGAATATGTGGAATCTGCGCCTTCGCCCACGTTACATGCTTCTCCCAAGCAGTGGAAGAAATCTTGAACATTGAGATTCCATCGCGAGCAAAATACATCAGAACGATTCTAGCTGAAATGGAGCGAATCCAAAACCACTTCCTTTGGTTAGGAGATGTCGGTCATGAAATGGGGTTCAACACACTCTTCATGTACTCGTGGAGAGACCGCGAGCTTGTGTTACAACTAATAGAGAACATTTCAGGCAAGCGCGTGAACTACGCAATGAATACCATCGGAGGCGTACGCCGAGATATAACCTCCATGATAATGCCATCTTTGAAGGAGGGCCTTAACCACCTTGAAGAAAGGGCGAAATATTATACGGAAATGTGCACGAAGGATCCCACAGTTCTGAGAAGAACCGTTGGGGTAGGGATGCTAAGCCCCAGCGACGCCTTAGAATTATGTGCAGTAGGCCCAACCATAAGAGCGAGTGGCATCCCTCGTGACGTTAGGGCAGACGACCCTTACGCAGCCTATGAGGAAATTCCTTTCAAAGTGATCACTTATGACGGACGTGATGTCGCAAGCAGATTAATGGTGAGGCTTGACGAAGTCCTTGAGAGCATCAGCATAATTCGGTATGCGTTGGATAACCTTCCAAATGGAGATGTTAGGGTCAGGGTTCCGAGGCGGGTTCCAAAAGGTGAAGCCGTAAGTCTAGTGGAGGCACCACGTGGAGAGGATCTTCACTATGTGAGGGCGGATGGCACTGAAAAACCTGTGAGGGTAAAGGTGAGAGCTCCAACACTTGCCAATATACCGACTCTCTGTAAGATGCTTATCGGAGAGAATATCGCTGACATACCAGTTGTCATAGCTGGTATTGACCCCTGTATAGCCTGCGCCGAACGGTTGGTCTTCGTAGACACGGCAACAAGAAAGCGTTGGATGTGGAATAAACAGGAGTTAAGGAAGTACGCTACAAAATGGTACCGCAAGAAATAGTAACTCTTCTCCAAGTATTCTTGTTTCCAGGATTCTTGTTCTTGTTTTGCTTAGCCTTCTTCAGCGACTGGATGGATCGAAAACTTGTGGCTAAGTTTCAGAACCGCTATGGTCCATTGTATACTGGACCTAAAGGGATACTTCAACCTGTGGCGGATTTCTTTAAGCTTTTGGCGAAGGAGGATATTATACCCATAGCCGCTGATAAGACTGTATTTTCCGTCGTACCCATGCTGGTACTTGCCCTTTCCATGACACCACTTTTCCTGATTCCCATGATCGACTATTCAGCTCTTATATGGTTTGAAGGAGACTTGATCGTAATTATGTTCATAACGACTTTGGTTATCGTTGCCATGTTTATGGGTGCTTGGGCTTCTACAAATCGGTTCAGCACTATAGGTGGAATGAGGGTTGGGCTTCAAATGCTCGGATATGAGATTCCGATGACGATTGCAATGATTGGCCCAGCCATCTCAAGTAAAAGCCTATCTGTAAGTGGAATTGTCCAGTCGCAGGCTGTGGGAATTTGGTATGTGATAACTCAGCCACTAGGCTTTGCTGTAGCGTTGATATGCTTGCTTGCGCACCTTCAGAGGGTTCCTTTCGATGTGCCAGAGGCTGAGAGTGAAATTGTAGCAGGCTGGCTGGTAGAGTTCAGTGGCAAGAAGTTGGCTTTGCTGAAGCTTTCAAAGAATTTCGAGTTAGTTTTGGCTGGCTCGTTGTTAGTATCTTTGTTTCTGGGAGGACCATTAGGTTTCTGGCTACCACACCCATCTGTCTACTTTTTTCTAAAACTCATCGTTTGCATATTCATACTTTCAAATCTACGTGCGTTGTTTGCGAGATTTAGAATTGATCAAGTATTAGAGGGTGCTTGGAAGTATTTGACCCCCCTAGCGCTTTTACAGATCATATTGGTGGTGATCTAGATGGCCATGGAAAGGGAACTTCTGAAGAGCTTGGCCAAGAAACCTGCAACATTATGTTATCCCTCAGAGAAGGCGACGCCAGTCGAAGGAATACGAGCTAAAGTTGCTTGGGACATCGAGAAATGCATTGGATGCGGCCTTTGTCCTCAAATTTGTCCGTCAAAGGCCATTGAACTGACCGGCAAAGGCTCAGAAGCAGAGATTACATATTATCTGGACCGTTGCCTTTTCTGCGGAGAGTGTGTTGATGTTTGTCCGACAAAAACTATCAAAACAACCTCTGAATTTGAACTCGCCTTCACTAGTCGCACAGAGGCAACTATTCATTACAAACGGTCAAAGCCTTCATCGAACCGCAAAGAAAAGGGTTGTTGAACGGAGGACAGCAATCATTGTTTCCATATGCGCCATGGCTTTGTTGGATCATCCCAATTATAGGAGCTGTAGTCACTCCACTTATTGGCACAATTCGTCGAAAATCCAGCAGTTACTTGGCTGTGTTGTCAATTGGATTGAGTGTTTGCTTCGCCTTTTCGATGATTCCAGATATTCTTGCTGGACAGATTGATCCTTTGGGAATTCCATGGCGTTATCCTGAGCTGTCGGTTTTGATTGATCCGTTAAGCGTGCTGATGGCATGTGTGATTTCTTGCATAGGGTTTCTAGTTACTGTTTTCTCGGTGGCGTACATGCAGGAAGAGCCGAGTTTGGCTAGATTCTGGTTTCTGATACAGCTTTTCATAGGCGGATACTTGGTAATAGTGCTGGCAGACAACCTCCTCTTCATGTTTATAGGCTGGGAAACAGTTGGAATATGCTGCACCGGCCTCGCCGCGTTTTGGCACAAAGACCCTAAACGAGCCCATATGGGCCTAAAAACTTTCATGGTCCTACGTATTGCAGACGTGCTTTTGCTGGCATCTATTTTGTTGATATACGCCTATTCCGATCCTCAGACCCTTAACCTCACAGAACTCGCACAAAATAACACCTTAATTGGAGAATTAGCGAAGTCTGGCATGCTTTTTATCACCGCCTTCATGTTCTTTGGTGGGGCTATAGGAAAGGCGGCTCAGTTCCCTCTGCAAGAATGGCTACCGGATGCACTGGCTGCTTCACCTTCCTCCTTCAACGCTCTGACTGAGTGTTTGGCTGGTCCCTTTCTTATGGCCAGAGTTCTTCCTATCTTCCATGGAGCCAGAGGATATGGTGACATGGTCAACTTCTTCTTAGTCATGGCACTCGTAGGTGCACTCACTGCCGTGATTAGCGCTCTCATAGCAATGGCCCAAGATAATATATTCAAAGTTCTTTCATATGGTATCTCAAGCGTGATCGGGTACATGATGGCAGCGTTTGGCTTAGCAGGATTGATGGCTGACATAAGCTTTGGATACTTAGCTGGCACCTTCCTTCTCACAGTGGACGCCTTCGTCTCGGCACTGTTATTCCTCTCTGCAGCTTACATTTCCTATACAGTTGGATCAGACAATATGCACCATATGGGCGGGTTCAAGAGCAGGATTGCACATAGAAGTATGGAAGTGGGAGCTCTTGCTCTGGCAGGGATACCGCCCCTGAGTGGGTTTTGGTGTACGAATTGGATTCAAACAGTGGCTTTAGATTTCGCCTCAGAGGCAGGAATTTTTACACACATGATATTAGGCTACTTGATTTTTGCTCTGTTAATAATTGGAGCTGGTATCACAGCCTTTTACGGTCTTAGAATGATGGGACTTGTTTTTAGAAAGGAGAGTTACAAATCAGATGGAAAGGGCATCAAGAAGCCCCCGTCTCTAATGCCTATTTCCCTTACTGCAACTCTTGTATTAACGGCGTTCATAGATTTCTTGGCCATTCTTCTCATCTGGCCTTTTAACAAGTTTCTTCTACCGATGCCATTCTTAGGGCAACTGACTTTCAACAACATTACGGAAGTTCTTAGATACATTATTCCTTCGATTAGCACGGTCTTGACATGTGTGGCGGTGGCACTTGGAGGCTATCCAGCCTACAAAATTTATATAATGCATGAAGCTGACGCTGGGAGGTTAATGGAAAAATACAGTTTTCTGAAGACAGCCCATAGGTTTTTGCGAAATCGCTTCTACATTGACGCATTCTATTATAAAGTCGCCTCTTCTGCACGGTTTTTCTCACAGAAAATACATAATAGTTTAGAGTATGGCCTCAATTTACTTAACAGTTTCACGGCTAGCCGCTTTCTGTCTCTCGCAAGAATCACTCATAAATACGTGGAGACGGAAGGAATAACAAAGCCACAAATTATGGGCTTTAGGAAATTTCTTGACACAGCCTACAGAGGAATGGCCATGCTTTCACAATTGGCTTACCCCCGCTTAGAACTCGGAGGCTTAGAGGGCTTCAATAGGCTAATCGCCAAAACGGTTACTAATCTTTCCGAAAAGTTCAGAAAGATACAAAGTGGAGTTTTATCCTACAACATACTAGCAGTGTTTGCTGGCTTTATTTTGCTAGCGATTCTCTTGCTCTTATTTGGAGGAGGGTTTTAGGAGGGCGCTCCCATGATTGAGCATGCGGCTTTGTTGGCAACAGTCATTCCTGGAATTGCAGGAATTCTTCTCTATGCTTTCAGTAGGCAGATAAGAAGAGGCGTGGGGTGGATGGCAACAATTGCGGCCTCTTCATCTGTTGTTATGCTTATCAGTATGGGTAGTGACGTAATGGAAAAGCAAGGATCCATAACGTTCAGATATGCTTGGATACCTTCCATTAAGGTAGACTTTGGATTCTTGGTCGACACGGTTAGTTTCCCAATAGCGTTGATCGCAGCGGCCGTCAGCACTCTCTGCTGTTTCTATTCCATCAAGTATATGGAGAAGGAAAGAGACCAACCTGCTTATTACGCCAATCTATTGCTCTTCATGACGGGAATGATTGGGGTAATACTGTCTTCGAATCTTATACAGTTTTACCTCTTCTGGGAACTGATGTTGATTCCATCTTACCTCTTGATAGCGAACTGGGGAACCTCCAAGAACAGATTGAACATTGCTTTCAAATATTTTATATTCACCCATATCGGCGCTCTTTCGATGCTTCTTGGCATACTCGCCGTCTTTTCTTACACTAAGACCTTCAACCTCCTAGAGTTGCCGTTGGTAGCCGGTGACATCCCCTTAAACATGGTTGGCGTAATATTTGTCATGTTACTGATTGGATTTCTTGTGAAGATGGCGGCGTTTCCAGTTCATACGTGGCTACCTGACGCACACTCGGAGGCTCCTACCCCGATAAGCGCAATGTTGTCAGGAGTCATGATTAAATGTGGAGCTTATGGAATGGCTAGAATTCTATTAACCACTTTTGGTCAGATTGTGTTGCAAGCATCAGACTATCTTGCGATTCTTGGAATCATCACAATTGCTTATGGCGGCCTAATGGCTCTAGCACAAACTGACATTAAACGGCTGTTGGCTTACTCAAGCATCAGCCAGATGGGTTACATCCTCTTTGGACTCGGCGTTGCCTCTGAATTGGGAATTATGGGTGGCCTCCTACACATAATCAACCACGCTGTCTGCAAGAGCCTCCTCTTCTTGTGCGCTGGCATAATCATACACCAAACAGGAACACGAGATATCAGAAGGCTGGGAGGTCTAATCGGAAAAATGCCGGTCATGGGTATTGCATGTCTCATTGGTGTCTTTAGCTTGGCCGGAACTCCTCCGCTGAATGCTTTCTGGAGTGAGTGGATGATTTTTGGTGGAGGACTCGCTGCTGGAAAAGGCCTGATTACTATTTTTGCTGTCCTCAGCACCGTGATTACCGCTGGTTACTATCTTTGGTTCGTTTGGAGAGTTTTTTTCGGTCCTCTTCCAAAAAGACTCAATGAAATGAAAGAAGCCCCTATCTCCTTACGTGCTCCTGTAATCATTTTGGCAACAATTTCTGTTTTGCTTGGAGTGTTACCTGGACTAGTCTTAGAGTATATTGCGCCCGCTGCAGAATATCTTTCAAGTTTGATTCTCGGTGGTTGATTAGGTTGGAAGAGTTGCTTCAGACAATTCTAATTGTGGTCATAGCTTCTCTAGCAATATTTACTGTTGAGGTTAAGGACATGCTATATGCGGTTATTTGTTTATGTGGAATGTGTATTTGCATTGGAATTCTCTTCGGCTTCCTAAGCGCTCCGTATGTCATGGTTTTCCAGCTGTTGATATATGCGGGCGCCGCGGTGGTTCTCTTCGTTTCAGTGGTCATGCTAACAACGAGGAAAGAAGAATGAAAGTTGATCTGTTAAGAATCCTTGGAACCCTTGTCGCGGTGCTTACCTTATTTCTGTTTCTCCTAATGGCTCAGCAAGATTTCGTACCCTTTGAATATGCCAAGTTTTCTATAGCCGAAACCGTGGTTCCAGTTAATGAGGTTGGAACCGCAGTCAGTTATACTCTTTGGGGTCAGCGCCAATTAGATTTGATTATCTTAGCTTTCTTGTTGTTTGTATCTGCAGCTTGCTGCGCAACAGTTTTGCGGATAGAAGAAGGTGATCACAGTTGATACCCCTAGCCTATTACCTCGCATGTTCTTTAGTCCTCTACATCATAGGGCTTTACTGCCTTTTGGTGAAACGAAATATGATCAGACTTCTTATCGCACTGGAGATCATGCTGAATGCTGTGAATCTGAACTTTATAACCTTCTCAAGTTATGGTGTCTTTGGAGCCACGCATCCATTAGGTCATGCTTTCACGGTTATTTCTATTGGGATCGGGGGATGCATAATCGCATTGGGATTAGCAATTACTCTTCACGCGTACAGACATTACGGGACTCTAGATGTCAGGGAACTTAGGAGGCTCAAAGAGTAGTTGTTTACACCTCTGCTGGACTCACTTCTTGTCTTCACAATTACCACTCCATTGATCAACGTGCTGGCCCAGAGGGTTGCTTCCAAGAAACTCGTTACTGGATATGTCGCATTTGGACTTGCACTTACTCTTCTGCTTCTTCCAATCTACTATATGGAAGGCTTCACTCAAGGAAAAGTAACAACAATACTGAATTTGTCTGCACCACCAATAGGCGTCTGTCTAGAGATTGACGCCTTAGGGCTCTTCATGGTTCTGATATTCCTCCTCATAGGGCTCGCAGTCTCCATCTACTCCTTTCAACACATAGAGCCCAACCCAGGTCTTATCGGATATAACACACTCCTTTTGGGCATGATCACGGGCATGGTAGGAGTGGTCCTTGCAGGAGACCTCTTCACCCTATTCATCTTTTGGGAAATCATGTGTGTAAGCTCATATGCTTTAGTAGCTTTCAGAAAAGAGGAATGGGAACCAGTAGAGGCAGGATACAAGTACCTAATCATGAGTGCAGCTGGGGCAGCTACCTTGCTTTTCGGCATGTCTTTCTTGTATGGTATGACTGGAACGCTCAACATTGCATACTTGTCTGCAAGCTTCGCTCAGTCCGAAGGCACAGTCTGGATGTATCTAATTCTTACCATGATCATTGCTGGGTTTGGACTGCAAGCAGGAATGGCTCCGCTCCACATGTGGTTGCCAGATGCTCACTCTGCTGCACCAAGTCCCATAAGCGCTGTGCTCTCGGGTGCCATGGTTAAAACAGCTGCGTATGGGCTTATCCGAGTCCTCATGTTTGTGTTTCCGATGATGCATGGAGCCTGGGGAATTACGCTTGCAATCTTCGCCGTTCTCACCATGTTTACCGGAAATCTTATGGCGTTGTTGCAGGACGACATCAAACGGCTTCTTGCCTTCAGCACCATCGCTAATATGGGTTACATTTTATTAGGACTGTCCATTGGATCCCTACGAGGATTGACCGGAAGCATGTTCCACATCTTCAACCATGCCCTTGTGAAGGCATTGTTATTCCTTAGTGTAGGTTCCTTTGTCTACAGAACAAAGACACGAAGCCTTAAAGAGTTGGCTGGAATCGGGCGTTCAATGCCAATTTCTAGTGGACTTTTTGCCATAGGAGTCATAGCGTTAGCTGGTATTCCTCCCCTGAACTTTTTCTGGAGCGAGTTGACAATTGTGACAGCGGGTGTAGAAGCTGGGATGCTTCCTTTTTCCATATTAATGATCCTCAATCTAGCACTTTCAGCTGCTTACTGTCTGCGAATGATCCAAACAATCTTTCTGAAGGAAACTACAGCAATCTCCGAAAAGGCCACAGAGGCGCCTAAAATTATGCTTGTAGCCACAATAATTCTTGCATTCCTTTCCATCGTTATTGGGTTCTATCCAAGTCCTTTTCAGGACATGGCAGGAAATGCTGCTGGGGCAGCGGTTGATCGCCAAGCCTATCTCGATGCTGTATTTCGCGAGTAGGATGAAGAGAACAACGCGTGCATCAGATTTGGCGGCTACCTTTTTTGCTTATGGAGACAAGGCGAACATGACAATCAAAGGAGCGAACACCGAAGCAACCAACGACATAACTGTAATCATGGTGTTAAGAGAAGGTCCCGCCGTATCCTTAAATGGATCCCCAACGGTGTCGCCTATAACCGCAGCCTTATGAGGTTCTGAACCCTTACCTCCGAATGCCCCTGCTTCAATGTACTTTTTGGCGTTATCCCATAGTCCGCCAGCGTTAGCCATCAAAAGGGCAAAGATCAAGCCAGAAAATATACTGCCGCCTAAATATCCGCCAAGGGCTTCTATACCACCAACGAAGCCTACAACCAGAGTAACAACAATCGATAAGACACTTGGAAGTATCAATTCCTTCAAGGCTCCTTTTGTCGCGATGTCTACACACGTTGCATAGTCTGGTTTTACTCCTTCCTCTCCTTCTTTTAGACCTGGGATTTCTCTGAACTGCCTTCTGATTTCCTCTATCATTCTAAAGGCATTTTTGCCGACGCCCAGCATCACTAACGCTGAGAACAATGGTGGCATGGCTATGCCTATCATAGCGCCGGTTAAAACTAATGGGTCCATTAAATCAAAACTAACTGCCCCTGAGATTTCTTGATAGGCAGCGAGCAGTGCAAGCACCGTCAACCCAGCAGCCCCTATTGCAAATCCTTTCGTTATGGCTTTGGCAGTGTTGCCCGCAGCGTCTAATTTATCTGCAATGTCTATCACTTCCTCTTCTAGTCCCGACTGCTCTGCGATTCCTTTTGCATTGTCGACGATTGGACCATAGGCGTCGCCGGCAACGATCATCCCGACGATGGATAACATTCCAACGGCGGCGATACCAACTCCATATACTCCAGATATCCCGAATGCCTCTGCTAAAAAGTATGCTCCTGCAGATGCGACAGCGATTCCGAGGAGCGGCGGAAACATGCTTATTAGACCATATGAAAATCCAGTTATTATGTTGATGGCTGCTCCGGTTTTTGATGCTTCAGCGGTTTTTATTGCTGGGGGTCTGTCTATGGAAGTGAAGTAGTCTGTTGTGATGCCAATCACAACTCCCGCTAGTAATCCAAGAACAGCTGCCCCCCAGATGCCAAAATTGAATTCTAGATAATAAGTCACCAAAAATGTTAGGACGGCAAAAATAACACAGGTTAGGTACGTTCCCCAGTTCAGAGCTTTTCCAGGGTTGCCTTTTTTCCCAACTCTCACTAATCCCACTCCAATAATAGATGCCAAGATTCCCATTCCAGCGAATATAAGCGGTAGAGTTACTTCCACGAGTCCCATGGCTTGTCCCAATATCATAACTGCCGCGATACTGGCAACATAAGAGTCAAATAAGTCAGCGCCCATGCCTGCCACATCACCTACATTGTCGCCAACGTTATCTGCTATTACTGCTGGATTTCTGGGATCGTCTTCAGGAAAGTTCATTTCCACTTTGCCCACAAGATCAGCGCCTACATCAGCGGTTTTTGTGTATATTCCTCCCCCCGCCTTTGCGAACAAAGCCATAGCACTTGCTCCGAAGCTAAAGCCGAGAACTATTTCTGGATCGCCAGTGAGATAGTAAACAACGCTTATTCCAAGCAGAGCGAATCCAACTACAGACAAGCCCATGACGGCTCCACCACGAAACGCTACTGGAAACGCCTTGTTTAACCCTTCTTTTGCTGCATGAGCTGATCGGACGTTTGCTTTTAGAGCAACTGCCATTCCAAAGTAGCCCGCCAAAGCTGAACAGATTGAGCCAAAAACGTACGCTGATGCTAAACTAAGGTTCTCAGTAACTGTCTCACCGATCCAGATGGGCTTAGGAAGGAGAACACCCAGCACTATAGCCATGATTACAACGAAAACTGCAAGGTACAGGAATTCTCTTTTCAGGAAGGCGTTGGCACCTTCTTCTATTGCTGAAGCAATTTCTCGCATTTTCGCGGTTCCACTATCCTGCTTCTTGACATAAAAGAACAGGTAGACTGCGGTTATGATTGAAGCTAAAGCTGCCAAGGGGGCGATTAGTAACCATTCCATTTATTTTACCTCTCTATAGTCCGACATTTTTTGCCATAATCTGTTTATAAACTATTCTGATTGGGATGTGAGAATTAGGTTATTCTGAACATGAAAGAAAAGGCTATAAGTCGACGTTGTGTTAAGGCTAGGGTCAGAATTTAAGCACGTTTAAACAACACATGAAACACAGGGAATTACTATGACTTCAACGTGGCACAGCGCGACTATCAAAGAAGTCCAGGATACCTTAAAAGTTGATGAAAAAGGGTTAAGTGAAGAAGAGGTCAATCGTCGACTCCAAGAGTTCGGATACAATGAGCTTGTCGAACGGAAAAGAACAACCCTTCTTGAAATATTTCTCAACCAGTTCAAGAACATCTTCGTAATTATGCTTCTGATCGCAACCGCCATTTCCTTCTTAATTGGGGAAATCGTGGAGGCTTCAACAATAGCAATTATCGTCATCCTTAATGCTGTCATTGGATTCGTCCAAGAGTTCCGCTCTGAAAAAGCAATGGAGGCCATGAAAAAACTCACAGCGCCAAAAGCGAGAGTAATACGCAACGGAAAAGAAATGATTATACCGGCAAGAGAAATGGTGCCGGGCGACATCACCATACTCGAGCAAGGTGACCGCATCCCAGCGGATGGAAGACTCATAGAAATCGTTGAGTTAAAAACGAACGAAGCAGTTTTAACTGGTGAATCGACACCAGTCGGAAAGACAACAGATATTGTTGACAAGAAAGCACCTGTAGCCGATAGGAAGAATTCTGTTTTCATGGCTACTCACATTATTTATGGCAGAGGAAAAGCCGTAATCACGTCCACCGGTATGCAAACCGAGTTTGGAAAAATTGCTGAAATGGTGCAAACCGTGGAGGCAGAAGAAACTCCTCTTAAGCAGAAGCTGGAGCGTTTTGCCAAAAAACTCGGAATAATAATTGTGGTTGTGTGCGCTATCATTTTTGCCATGGAACTTTACGAGATATTCATCCTCGGCGTGGGCTCAGATGCTGAAGCCCTGGAAAGCATTGTGAAAGCATTTGAAGTGTCAGTCGCGCTTGCTGTTTCAGCCGTGCCCGAAGGCTTACCAGCAGTGGTCACAGTGTCATTGGCTCTTGGCGCCCGGGAACTTGCGAAACGCAGCGCAATTATAAGAAAACTTGCGTCCGCAGAAACCCTTGGAGCTACGACGATAATCTGTTCAGACAAAACCGGTACACTAACTAGAGGCGAAATGACAGTACGAAAGATCTATGTGAAGGGTGATATGATTGACGTGACGGGAGCCGGCTACGAACCGAAAGGCGATTTCCTCCTGAATGACAAGACCATAATCCCCAAAGAAGATAGCAACCTTAATCTGCTTCTACGCGCCAGCGCATTATGCAGCAATGCTAGTTACGACGGCAAGAGCATCTTAGGAGACACAACCGAAGGCGCGTTGATTGTAGCCGCAGCCAAGGCTGGGATGACAAAAAAGGATCTGGAAGCCAAGTATCCCCGCGTCCACGAAGTGCCATTCACATCCGAAAGGAAACGAATGACTACCGTTCATCAAACATCTGACGAAAAGCTTGTTGCCTATGAGAAAGGAGCTCCAGAGATAATTCTAGGCCGCTGCTCCTACATTTTGAAAGATGGAGAAACAAAAAAACTAGACAAGAAAGAGAGAAACACAATTCTTTCAATCAATGAGGCGATGGCAGGGGAAGCCCTGCGTGTGCTTGGCGTAGCCTATAAAGAACTATCCGACACTGTTGTAGAGAACATTGACGATGAAACCGTTGAAAAAGATCTCGTTTTTATAGGCTTAGTGGGAATGATTGACCCTCCAAGAGAGGAAGCACGCGAAGCAAACGATCTATGTCAACAAGCAGGCATAAAGACCGTAATGATAACGGGTGACCATAAGCTAACTGCAGTTGCCATAGCCAAAGAATTGGGCATGCTTCAAAGCGACATGGTTTTGACAGGCGCCGAATTGGACCAAAAGAGTGACGAAGAATTCGAAAAAATAGTAGAAAACGTAACGGTTTATGCCAGAGTTTCCCCTGAACATAAGCTTCGAATAGTCCAAGCCTTGAAGAAGAAAGGGCACATTGTTGCCATGACTGGCGATGGCGTAAATGATGCGCCGGCTCTGAAGCAATCAGACATTGGAGTGGCAATGGGCATCACTGGCACAGACGTAACCAGGGAAGCAGCAGACATGGTGTTGGCAGACGACAACTTTGCAACTATTGTCAATGCTGTGGAAGGAGGACGGTCCATATATGACAACATAAGAAAGTTTTCGTTTTTCCTAATGCGTTGCAATTTCGATGAGCTAGCTGTCATCGGGATCTTCGCTTTGCTGGGCTTAGAGTTACCACTTACGGCTGGCATGATTTTATGGGTAAACCTTGTAACTGACGGTGGACCAGCTCTAGCCTTAAGCATGGACCCACCTGACGAAGATATCATGAAACGTCCTCCACGTAATCCAAATGAAGGGATACTCCACGGAAGGTTGGCTTCAATTATTGCTTCATTTGTAACTCAGTTCCTCGGCACAGCTGTTCTATTCTACATAGCATTCTACATTTGGGGGCGTCCCCTAGAAGAAGCCCGAGCCATGGCCTTTGTTCAAGCAACATTACGTGAACTGTTTATAGTGTGGAATTGCCGTTCCGATAGACACAATGCGTTCAAGGTTGGATTTACCTCAAACAAGTTTCTACTTTTTGCCGTACTCATATCTGCGCTAGGAACAATTTTAATACCGTACATCGGTCTTTTCGGAACAGCACCGTTAGACCTTGTCGACTGGGCAATAGTTGTACCGATCTCTCTTTCAGGCTTTCTGATGCTACCCGAAATCTTTTATGGAAGAAAGATACTGCGCTGGACATAACAGATCTAGCACACACTATTGGAAAGCAATGATAAACCATCATCACACGAAGAACATCATCCACTTCAGGCAATCGCTGGGTCACAGAAGCATCAGTAGACCAATGATCTACACGCACTCGACCAAACTTGCGAAGAACATATGTACAGGTTACAAAAACATAGAAGAAGCTTGCGAGTTGGCTGAGGCAGGATTCGACTACTCGACAAAAGCGGATGAGGTCCAGATTTTCGGAAACCGCAAATGACCACACGGAATCCACGAATTATGGGTAGAATCTTCTGATCGTGCGCGGAAATGGAATAGTATCCATTATGTTTTCCAAATCAAGCATCCAACCAAGCAATCTTTCGACTCCCAATCCAAAACCTACATGCGGCACGGTTCCATAACGCCGCAAATCAACATACCAGTCGTAATCCTCTTCTCTTAAGCTAAGCTCTCTAATCCTCTTAAGCAATTCATCTCTATCGTCTTCTCTTGCACCGCCTGTCGATATCTCACCAATCCGCGGAACCAGCATATCTGCTGACATCACGAGGTCAGGGTCATCTCTATAGGTCTTGCAGTAAAATGCCTTGATTTGCCTCGGATAGGCATATATAAAAAAGGGATTTCCAAAATCCGCTGCTAAAGCTTTTTCTTCGTCAAAGCCTAAGTCTTCTCCCCACTCAATTTTGAAGCCTTTCGAAATCAACCTCTCTATAGCTTCCGTATAGGTGACTCTTGGAAAAGGCGTCTTAACCGCAATCAATTTTGAAACATTCACACCTAATCCTTCCATTTCTTTCTTGCAGTTTTCAACAGTCTTCTGGCATACGTAACTTACGAGGTCTTCTTCCAAACCCATTAAATCATCCATGTCAGCAAAAGGCCATTCAGCTTCAACGTGCCAATACTCAATTAAATGTCTTATAGTCCGACTTTTCTCAGCTCTGAAAGAAGGCGCGACGCAGTAAACCTTTTCCAAAGAATAAATTAAAGCTTCGAGATGCAGTTGGGCGCTCTGCGTCAAGTAAAGCTGTTTATCCAAATATTTTAAGCCAAAAAGGGTCGCTCCGCCTTCGCAAGCGCTGGAAATGAACATAGGTGGAGAGACTTCAACAAAACCCTCTTCTCTGAAAAAATCATCTACAAACCGTAAAACTTCACTTCTCACCTTCATTATCGTGCTCATCTTACGGCTCCGAAGCCACAAGTGACGAACATCCCGAAGAAACTCCTCACTCTGATCCCTTGTAATCGGAAAAGTCTCAGCAAGTCCAACTATCTCCAGTTTCTCCACAGCAATTTCAAGACCGCCTGGAGCCCTCTTATCTCTTCTCACAGTTCCACTCAACAAGACAGAAGATTCAATTGTGATCTTTTTCGCAATGTCCCAAAACGGGTTTTTCCTCGTCATAGTACATTGGATGATTCCCGTAGCATCGCGTATTACAAGGAAAATGACTTCTTTGCTTTCTCTTTTGCGATAGATCCACCCCCTAATATCTACGGATTCTCCTTCGCAGCGACCGCTTACTATATCTTCAATGGACGATGGCGGCATTGTTTCATCCCTTTTCAATATCACTGACGCATTCTAAATATCCACTCATCCATAAAACTCTTCCATCGCGTCGGATGCTTTCCTAATAAAGTGCCTTAGAGAAAGCTTCCGGTTTTCAGAATGTTCTCAGCTTGCCCAATCAGGCCATCGCCATTTCATAATAATCTCATAAGCAGTACTTTATTCCACAGCCCTTTTTCACGAAAATAGTTCTTGAAGTATCTTTCGATCTCAGCATCGGTAACGTCTCTACCTATTGCCAAAGCTTTGATCTCACCCGCTTTAGGTCTTGTTCTGAACTTTGGCAACATCATATTAGGGTTCATGTTGAAACGCTTTACAATTTTTATCCTAAACCGTTCCAATCCGTGTTCGGGGCAGTTAAACTCAACCAAGAGACTGACCACGTGTGACTCACCCACATTATCGCGCTTAAATCAGCTCGATAATAAATCTAAATATATCTCTACCAGTTATGAATAAATAAGTCTGTCGCTCTCTTATCCTTCACGATACCATTTAGCTCCTTTTGGAGATAACAATCCACCGCTATTGCGAACGTGCGCGGTTAATCCGTCGTCTCTAGTAAACCTTAAATAAATTGAAAAGCAATCCCGTTGATGTGGTGGATATGACCCAAAGAGAATACGATTGGTATCCAGCTGAGGATCCAAAAGACTGGCGAACAGTCAAATATGATCCCAATTGGTACGATTACACCGCGTGTATTGCCATTAACAATCCTGAGGAAATGAACGCGTATATCCTTGGAACTCTAAAAGAGATAGCTGCTGGTTACGAGAGAGCTATGGGAGACGATTCCGTCCAGTTCATAGTAATGACTGGTGTAGGCGACCGAGCGTTCTGCACTGGTGGAAATGTTCACGAGTACGCTGGGATATATAATAAAAAGCCTTGGAAGTTCTGGGAGTGGGGAGAATACTACGCTAGAGTCTTCGATATGATAATGCACTGTGGAAAGCCTGTCATCGCCCGAGTAAACGGGGCCGTGGCTGGGGGTGGCTGGGAGTTCGTCGCCGTATGTGATCTTGCAATTGCGGCGGACCACGCAAGATTCATTTCTCCTGGTCCGAGGGTCGGCATGACCTCTATCGGGGGATTGTCGCAATGGCTTCCGTTGCATATGAGTATAAAGAAGTCGGCGGAGATGGTTCTCTTAAGTTCGCAGATAAACGCGGAAGAGGCTCTTAAGTATGGTGTGGTCAACGAGGTAGTACCTCTGGACAAGCTGGACGGTAAGGTGAAAGAGTATATCGATAGGATGAAGAATCTGTCTCCATCAAGCCTTTGGTACTATAAGGTTCATCATAACTGGTGGAGAGAACTGGTCTGGCGTCTCACATGGGAGCATGGAAAGGCTTGGTTTGCCCTCAACATTGGATCAATGGAGCCCAGCGAAGGCTTATGGGCTTTCAAAGAAAAGAGAAAGGTCGAAATGGAGAAGATCCGCGCCTTCATCGCCAAAGGAGGCGACCCGAGGATTCCCTACGGGCCATACCTGAGCAAGTGCAGTAAGTGTGGTGCAGAATATCTTCCACAGAAATCTAAATATTGCTTAAAATGCGGCGTCAAACTCGAGTAATCGTAGCAAGGAGATCGACTGAACTTTCTGCAGAGAAAGGCATAGCCTGTTTAGAATGAAATGAATGAGTCTCTACTATTTCGTGTGCGCGTTTATTTCCCCTTCCATCTAGGCTTCTTCTTTTCGAGAAAGGCCTTCAAGCCTTCCAATGCATCTTCTGTATGCATAAGTAAACCCAGATAGGAGTCGTTAACAGTTTCTAATGCCTTCTTAAGCTCCATGTCAAGTCCACGGTACAACGCCCTCTTAGCCAGCCCAAGCACTATTGGGCTTTTCTCCGTCAACTTGCTCACCAGCTTATCCACTTCTTCTTCCAATCTGTCTGCCGGTACCACTCGATTCACCAAGCCGATTCTTTCAGCTTCCTTCGCACCGATTCTCTTTCCAGTCAGGATAAGTTCGAGAGCCTTCATCCTTCCAACCAACCTCGGGAACAAAACCACTGCCACAGGCGGATAAACTCCCACGTCGATCTCGGGCTGCCCAAACTCAGATTTCTCGGAAGCTACAACCATGTCACAGGTCGCTATTAATTCGCAACCTCCACCTAAGGCTAATCCATCCACTACCGCTATTGTAGGCTTATCCAGGTCGATCAGTGAAAGGGTTACATCATGGAACCGCCTGATCAGCTCGTCAACTTTCTCTGGTGTGTGATCCTTGATGTCGAATCCTACGGAAAATGCTCGGTCGCCGGCAGCGGTCAAGATCAACAAACTTACGCTTTCGTCTCTTTTTACATCATTGAGCGCTTTGTCTAACTCCTTTAAAGTTTCAATGTCAACGATGTTGAGGGGCGGTCTGTTTATTGTGATTTTTGCAACATTGTCTTTTTTCTCTAAAAGGATGTTTCTGAACCCTGCCACCCTTGATACACCTCTAAGTCTGCAATCTTTATTATCCATGGTATATAAATTAGCGATTCTGTTAAATTCGTGTACACACACGCAAGGAAGCGACATTTGTAGATTTGTAATTCATCTACCTTCGATGATCGTGCACATGAAGGAAACAACTAATTCTTGCGTTAGGATAAATGCGCACGCACCCTAGGGGTCAAAAAATATTAATCTTACGTAATAAGCCATTGGAGTTGGTTGTTGTCAATATGTCTGTCTTGTTTTTCGTTTGTGTACTTGGTGCGATTGCCATGATGCCACTTCATTTCTTGTCAGTTGAACACTTGGGGCTTCAGGAAAAATATGGAAAGGAGAAAGGCACTAGAATCGGCGAGGTGTGTGGTTTTGTTTCTGGATGGGGATTCTTCTTGTTTTGGATTGGAATCTGGGTTTCCCCGCAGCCTAGATTTACTATTCCCTTTATTGAAAATCTGTCAGTCCAAGTTCCATTTACTAGTTTCCCTATTCCTTTACTGAATTTAATAGTCTGCATACCTTTCCTCGTACTAGGTGCTTGGTTTGCAATAAACGGTGTAAGAGAGACAACACTCAAAGTAGCAGAGACGCATAGAAGTGAGAAGATAGTCTCCAGCGGGGTCTATTCCGTTGTCAGACATCCGCAATATCTCGGTGGATTACTCGCACATGTCGGAATTTCCTTTTTATTGTCTGCTTGGTACTCTCTGCTCTCAACTCCCTTGATGGTTACACTAATTTTTCTCATGTCAAGGAAAGAGGAGAAAGAATTGATTCGAGAATTCGGAGGGGAATATGAAGCCTACAAAGAAAAAGTGCCATTGTTGATACCGAGATTATGAATATCGGATTCTCAGCTAAAATATCCATAAACGGAGAGATTGAATGGAACAGAGAGACAGAAGGAGACTGCTTCACTGGGGGTCTTTTTCACTTTTTGTTTTGGCAATTACTGATTCAATGAAGGATGTTTTAGCTTCGGTGTAACCTTCACGGTCTGAACCATACATAGCAGCTAGCGACTTCTTCAGTCTGTAGTACTCCTGAGCTACTTCGGGATGGTTGCGAAGATTATCACGAAAAAGCAGATGGTTTCGCCAGTGATCACTCTTAAACTTTACTAAGTGCAAATGGTAGTTTAACAGTTTCACATTTTCTCCTTGATAGACTTTACTTAAACAGTAGTACCAGTCTGGCTCCTCAGGTTCAGGCGTCACATTTTTATAGTCAAGATTCTGCAACAGCAGAACGCACTCATCTGCGTCAGTAGATTGATCTGCACCTGCCATAATGTCAATGATAGGCTTTCCTCCCAAATCAGGCACTGCAGTACTGCCAACGTGTTCAATAGCAACTACCTTATGCCCAATTACCTCAAGAATTCGACACTTCTCTTCTCTAAATAATGTCGGCCA
>JAOUKN010000065.1 GCA_029882515.1 Candidatus Bathyarchaeota archaeon | reverse complement strand
TTCTTTTTGCATATGGGCTTTGGGGTTCATGGCGCCATGGTGATGATTTTTCACTGCTACGAGTGCCATTTGTTCTTCTGTTGTGCCGTACTTGTGCATGTGAGCTGTGGCTACCATGGCGAAGAGTCCGGGGAAGGTTAAGCCGTTCCACTGTTCAAAGGGGAAATCGCATGCCATTGCTATGTATTCTGTGACGTCTGAAGTGGCTCTGTGGGTCATTTTCTCAACGCCGCCAACCATGACAACGTCTGCGAGGCCTGAGAGAACTGCAAAGATTCCGCAGCGTATGGCGGCTGCTGAAGAGCCGCATGCTCCTTCTGTTCTGGTTGATTGAATAGGTAGCAAGCCTATCCAGTCTATGGCGGTTGGTCCTGTGTGGCCTTGGTGCTCGAAGGATTCGCCCATCATGCCTATGAAGGCTGCCTTGATGTCTTTTTTGGGATCTAGGTTTGGGCATCTTTCGAAGGCTTCGCTTGCGGCTTCTACGAATAGTTCTCTGCCGTACAGTCCTTCGCGTTTTCCAAATTTCGACAGTCCTGCAGACACTATGGAAACTAATGGTTTTCCCGTCAACTATTTTTGCCTCCAATTAAGTGAATACTAGATTTTTGAGAGCCAATAGTATAGTTCAAACAAATATATAACCTATATTTTCAATTGTTTAAGTTATACTCCTACTTGCGCTTGCGGAACACCCTTTGCTATCAAGTCGTTGTATGTTTTCTTCTGTTTATCCATCAACTTCGCATTACGGCCACATTTAATCTCAACAATTTCCAGATCGCCTTCAACAATTGGCAACTTGAAGACATTTCCTTGTTTCAGAGTTCCAATTCGCAATCTTGCTATGGAAGGACAAGCATTTTCTTTTATTCTCCTCGTTTTTCCTGTTCCTTTAAGCTTCAATAATAAGCCATCAGGAGTGCAATGGTTCTGCTCTAAAATGCCGACGGCGCTGGCATATTTGGAAAGAAGTTCCCTGTTTGCATAGAAACCGTGAATTATAAAGTCCTCTCTGAAATAATCGAATTTGAAAAGCTTCGTGTTAAAGGTCCATGCATGTAGTTTGTAGTCATTTCTGCTGAGCACAACATGATCCCAATCCTCTTTTTTAATTAGCCTCGGAGCCAATTTATTTCGTAGAAAACTCCTTGCTAACTGCTCGCCAATAACTCCTTTCAAGATATTATATTCAAGATGTTTAAACCGATACTGCAAAGCCAACGCCTAACCAATTGAAAATCTATAACACTTTCGAGTTACACTTCGGACATTTCCAATCATTCTCTATCGCACAAATCATACAGACTCTAGCTTTGCAGTTGGGGCATTCATAACTGATTACAACTTGTTTTCTACATTGAGAGCACTCTTTTAGGATAGCGTCAGTCTTTGCTGTCATTTAGAGACCTCAAGTGAACATGGAAGGCTTGCGATTCACAGCGTGCATTTGTGAAGGGAAGACCTGAAGACATGGGGCTACCTTCTCACTTTCACTAAGAGAGCGATGAACCGCAAGCACAATAGCATTGAGCGAATTCTCTATTTAACCGCAGTGAAGAAAAGCATTACAGCAGAAATGGAGAGACAAGTGAAAGTGTGGACTCTGCTAGAGTTTCTACTTTCTAATTTCTAACCGAAGCAAAATTCTTGGAATTTTATGTTTTCTTAACTAGGTTAGGAGGTAGAAAAGTAGAAATCTATTTGACTCGTGAATAATGACTTAATTAAATGCAAGGGATGATCGTAACACTTTGTATGATCCTGTAATACTTGCTCAACACACAAGAAAGATAGTTGTTAGAGGGAATTTAAGGAAATACTACAGGAAAGTCAGAAGTGAAAGATGGTATGGTGGAATTGCCGGCGCTTATTGTTGTGGATGTAACCTCAGATGTGTTTTCTGTTGGAGTGGATTTCCAAGAGACAACCCTGACAAAATAGGAGACTTTTATACTCCAGAGCAAGTGTTCAATCAACTCAAAGAAGTTGCTCACAAAAAAGGATATCGTCAAATCAGAATTACTGGCAATGAACCTACAATAGGAAGAGACCATCTTTTCGGAGTTCTTGAACTAGTTGACCAAAGCAATCTTCTGTTTATTTTGGAGACAAATGGCATTTTAATTGGACACGATAAGCAATATGCTGAGCAGCTTTCCAAGTTCAAAAACCTCCATGTAAGAGTTTCGCTAAAGGCGACAAATCCTGAGAAATTCAGCAAACTTACGGGAGCAAAGCCAGAAGCATTTGAATTCCAATTGAAAGCACTGAGAAATCTTATCGATTCACATGTCTCGTTCAATCCTTCAATAATGATGTCCTTTTGTTCACCTAGTGGAATTCAACAACTCATGGATAGACTACGAGAAATTGATCAGAGTCTTGCTAGTAATCTGGAAGAAGAATACGTTATTCTCTACCCTCCAGTGGTTGTAAGACTGAAAGAAGCTGGAATTGAACCAGTGATATAAAATCAAAGCGAATGTGCCTAGTGTTTACCTCTTTTCCTAGCTTGCTTCTCTATGGACTTCCTCTTTCTCTCTTTCTTGCTAGACATATCTCAACATCGCTCTAATGTTATGAGTTTCTAATTTATAATCTCTATCTAAAGAAAAAATCTTGAAATATTTCAATCTCTCTTGAAGAATTTCTGAGCGAAAAACCGTTTTTGTTCGCTACCTCTTTATAACTTAGACAAGTGGAAAAGTCAACTTTATTGATAGAGAAACTTGTAGAGAACGAAGCAGTTATAGACATCAGATGCGAGATACATTCTGAATTTTTCTTTGTTTTCTTTCCACAACTGTGTTATCCTCTTCCCTTTTTCAGCAAAGTCTTCTCCTTTAGGAGCTAATTTCTTTTCTTCCCTTCTTAGAGGCAGATCTTTGAAGGCCTGTTGTTCCAAGACGGCTTCAAGCGACATGAAACTTGGCTTCTCAGTGTAACCTTTGTTATATAGGTAAAATCGAATTGGATTAGCTAATCCTAAGAAATGCGCCCTTTCAATCATGTCATTAATAATCCACAATTTCTCGCTTCTATACTGTGACTTCATCTTTATGGTTAGGAAAGGTCGATCAAAAGATGAGATCCCGTAGCCCACAACAAGGAGAGGCCTTCGAAGCTTGATGAAATTGTCAAAACTTCTGAGAATCGCTAGTTCACCCTCCTCTCCCTCTTCATCAGTTATAAAAAGCGTTGGTTCATTATCTTTGAAGTACATTATTCCAATTCCAATAATTTGTCTAGACGGATTCAAAATGTCTTCAGGTTTCTCGACATAAGGATGAATCTCTAAGTCAAGAAACATAATTTGATCTATCGGAACTGCTTTCACGATCGTTTCTTCAAAAGCACCATAATGCATTTCATCAACTCACAGAGGACTTACTAGTTTTTAGTTTATAACTTTCTAACTAGATGGAAAAATCTCAGAATTTTATATTTCCTAGACTAGGTTAGAAAGCAGAAACTTAGAAACTTGTTTCTCTGATTCCTCTATATCAACATAAACTGAATTCATACGTGCTGTCCCTGGAAATCCAAAGCCTTGATTTCTGGTTTTTATTAATTGTGGATGAAACTTGGTCACCTCCTTGCTAGAGAAATTGGAATGCCAAACTGACAGTCACCAAAATTGTCAATTCGATGTGTCGGAAGTAGATACCGTCAAGTCTTCTAATGTATGTACTTCTAAATTGTCGATAGAGATCCCTAACAATATAGTTTTCAAGACTGTCTACAGCTCCATCTAGGTCGCTTACATTGATAGCACTTCTAATAATTGAAAGGAAGACAAAGATATTAGAAGACTTTGCAAGGGCAGAGAAGTCACCATTGGTTAGAAACCATAGCGCAACTTGTATAATGATGTAAGGGATGAATAACCACGTGTTCTTTCACCAGCATTACTCTCAATCATCTGCACATACCGAGAATGGAGCAATTTTTATAGTGAATAAATTGCCGTTTAGATAGATGTATGCTTTGACTCTATAGTCTCTACGGTTGTCTCCAATGTCTACTGTGGCCTCTAGTCTGAACATAAGACTACTGATTTCTTTAGGAGAGAGAACTTTAGTGTAAGTGTAATTACCTCCTTCCAAAGGAAGTAAGTTGTCTCCCAAGTAGATTTCAACATTTTTATGTGTCTCCAAATGCATAGCTATGGTAATAAAATCATCTTCAACAAAGCTTTCCACTTTGAAATAAAGTGCTCCAATCTGTGAACTCTTGAACTCAGAAGGATTCGCTTCGAATCTGTGGATTTGGATCGGTGGTTTGGTCTGGAATGCTTGAGAGGCTAAATAAACTGCAGAAACAAGAATCACAAGAAAGATCAGTACTATGATTATTGTTATGAATCCTTTTTGGTTTAATTTCATCAGCCACACCTCTATCTTATGAATGGTATATCTTTGTCTTTCTTAGGAGACGTTCTTCTTAGATGAGATTTAGGAACGTAGAATGACTTCTTAGCCGGTATAACGTTAACTTTCAACGATGCGCTGACATTGTAGTGAGGGGTTCCATCAGGGTTTGTGAAACCCGAAGCAACACCTGCACGATCAAGGTCAACTTTTATTTTAACAACGGCTCCATCTTCAAGCCTGAAAACCACAGTGTCAGTTCCTGTACATTTGGTCTCTAGCCATTTGAACTCGACTTTAGGCTCAGACATGGCAATTACCGAAGCAGAATAGAGGGCCTCAGTTTATTTTAAGAAATCGAGTCAAAATTGGAGAATAACATTTCCTCAGAGAGTGAGTGAATATTTTCATCAAAATTTGAAGAAATAGATAAATGAATCCGTAAGACATACTAGCTTTCGTGCGATGAGCAGCTTGAAGAAAAAGAAACTACTAATATACCATTGTTCAACGATTTAGAGAAATATCTTGGTTTCTTATTCAGAACATTATCCACAATTAAAAAAAAGAGGAGAGATTGAAGGTTACCAGCTTTGTCCATAGTTTCCAGCTGCAATAGTTACGTCGAAGATGTCAATCTCACCGTTATTGTCTATGTCGCAGTTAGCAATGTAACCCGGGTCCCCTTCGCTGGTTCCGTACGCACCAGCAATCGTCACAATGTCATATATGTCGACATCTCGATCTCCGTCAATGTCTCCCGCAAGCGTCACGAGGACATCGCTGCCAAATTTCACATTATCGGTTTGACTGGTCTCTCCGAGAACTGGCGACGCTTGAGCAATCATAGTCCAGTTGCCCTTATACCATCCTGTTGTATTCCACACGAATTCTAGAATAATGCTGCTCCCAGGGTCTAAAGTTACAAAGAAGATGCAGTCTATTTCTGTAGCGATCGGGATACTTCCCACCCACACAGCAGCGTAGAGTGTTACATTGAAAGTTTCTAGTATGTCGCCTTGGTTCTCAACTGTCACACTAACGTTTGTCAGATAACCTTGTCCGACAGCACTCTTTTCGGAACTAACGTCAATCACAGCTATATCATGTACACCGGTGAACACAAAGACTGGCTGTAAGGCATGGTTTCCATCCATGTAAACCTGATACGGGTTAGCAGCGCCAACATTCTGTCCGTCACACAGCCAGTAGTCAAGCTCATAGAACGGATCAGGATCTGCCATAACCTCAACATATGAACCTCCGTTGTAACTATAGACGCCTGCTGCAGGATCCGTTGAGCCTCCTTCAGCGGCTTCAATTTGGAGCTCATACTCGATAGCCATGAAATTCGCACGTAACCAATGAGCACCATCAACGGTGAAACCGTAGGTGAGTTCTGAACTGACAGGACTCCCATCAAGCCACCAACAATCAAACTCGTGAAACTGCTCAGGTATTGCGGTCACTTCAAAATACGTTCCATACGGTTTTGCATAGACATCGGGAGGCGGGGTCGTCGTGCCGCCTAGAGTAGTTGTAACGGTAATGTCATAGTCATTTGGCTTAAAGTTGGCACGTAGCCAGACAGCGCCATCAACATAGACATCATAAGGATTTTCTGAGCCTACAGGTGCTCCACTAAGCCACCAACTATCAAAATGATAATGCGTATCTGCGAGTGCGGTTACTTCTACATAGGTGGGTGTTGGGTAAGTATATGTGTCGGGAGGCGGGTCGGTTGTTCCTCCAATTGTGGTAAAGATCCGTAACAGATTTTCGTTTTGGGTCAGTGTAAGGCGAAATGAGTAGAATCCGTAATCTCCGAGAAGCTTAACTCTTAAGAACCAATAGCCTGCTGAGTCTGTGTTGTATGAAAGAGATGCATAGTATGGTGGACCCGTTAAGGTTTCTTTGGATTTCTCCACTTGCCCAGGGTCGTAGAGGTATATCTCTATGTCTGCTTTTGATTCAGAAGTCAATTCCAGGAATACATCAATATTGTACCCCGAATCCACTTCGAATTTATAGTAATCGTTTGTGTCATAGCCACCGATGTAGAATCGATAATGCCATCCACTTGACTTTGTGTCAGCGGTAGCAAAGCTGTTGTTGTTATCCGGGCCTACATTCAAATTAACTGATGTTACTATGGGATCTTTCTCTATGATTTCACCTGTAGTGATTGAATATTCGTAATACTCGAGCTCAGCAGTTATAGTGAGCGAGTGATCTCCACTATCGTTAGGTGTGTCTAAGATCCAGTCAACAAGAATGCTGAGTGTTGCATCAACATAGTATTCATACGAAAATGCTTCTGCTGATGCTTGATTGCTGGAGCTGTCATCGCGATCGAATACTTCTATTTGCTTACCACTGTACTGATTATACGCCAACAGGGCTTCACCCCAATCGTGAGCCACTAAAACCGTATCAATCAGTATGCAGGCGGCAGGCATCCATCCTCCAGCAAATGTAAGAGCGCTATAGAGTAATGTGGCTGTTCCAGCGAATGCCAGTGTGAACATAAATGTTGTATCAGGATTTGATGGTTGATCCCAATTTCGCTGAAGATTAAGTCCTCTCAAGTAGGATCCATCGTCTTCCCATATATTAAATTGCGTGTTGGCTTCTAGATCTTGGAAATGTAGTGTCAGCTTTTTCACGAAATAGCTGTTAGAATATTGATAGAAATATAGAGAATCGCCATTGTAACTTCCAAGGCTACTTCCACTCTCAATCCCGCCATTTCCTTTCTCACCCTGGTGATCCTCAATTCCAACCGTAAAGTCGGTGTTGATTGAGCTAACGCTGTTGTAGCTTATCCAGATTTTGCTCTGGCTGTAGCGAGTGTTCTCGGGGTACATTTTAGGTGCTTCCTGCAATATCACAGCAAAAGTTAGGCGTTGGTTACTAGCCTTATGTCGCACATTTTTCCACATTATCACAAAGTAATATCGACTCAAGAATACATATTGTCCAGTGATTATTGACGCTTGACTGTCGACATCGAGATCAGTCCAAAGAGCAGCGATTATTGCGTTTGGACTCGCCGAGTTAGGTATGTCGGAGGGATTGGCACTAGTTAAATTAGAATTATCAAAAGCTAAAAATCCGTTTGTGCACACCCATACTCCAGAGTATTCCCCGCTTCCTAAGCCGCCATAGAAACGGACGTAGAAAGGCCATCCATCTGCATCAGGAAAGTCAACCCGGGTTCCCCAATTGTCACCAACATTGTCGTAGTCTGTTCTATACCACAAGTCATTTTCATCAATCCAGAAGAGGCTGTCCATGTAACAGCCATAGGTAATTCCCTTTCGCGAATTTGCAGCCATCGAAACATTCAAAGAAACACTGTCTTTCCCATAGTGGCCATCGTTTTCGTCATAATCATCAATGGCAACACCGATACCGACTGAGGCTTCGCCATCTGTAAAGGCATTTTCAACTCTCTCTTGTATGTCAATGTCCTCGCTGGGTCTTTCTAAAGTAAACGTAGATGAGTCTAGTGCATAGCCAGTTGGTAGAAACGCCATAAAAGTTGAAAGCAATAAGAAGCTTAGTAGTAAAACTGCGGTTTTTTTCATCTTTCATTCTCCCAAATCGGAAGTATTAATCTATGCATATTTCATTTAAGAAATTTGTGCAAAACCTTCGCACACGTAATATTGGGAGGCCTTGACTTTATGGATCGAACGCACAAAGGCTGTAGGTTAAATCTTTTGATTCTTCAATAGAAATACTGGCAATGGGTGATACTGGGCTTTCCTAAATCCTTTCCCTTTCTGAAGCTTTCCAAGTGCAAGAAAAGCGGAGAAGTCTAGCCAAACCAAAAGAACTAATCGCGATAATAAAGAAAAAGGAAAAGAAGATCGATTTTTATCCTCCGTCAACACAAGTTCGAGTAGGAAACAGTTCGTGTGATATGTTGTCGCACAAGTAAAAAGCAAAGATATGACCGCGCATTATGCAGGTTTCTTCTATTGTCCTTATTTTGACATTAATGATGAGCAACAGAAAAAAGGGAAAATGCGGGAGCCATCACCAGTGCGCGCGTATTAGAAAATTATAAACTTAGAGAGCTCAACTTAGTAGAGAAAAGAAGATGAGCGAAATGATTGCTATGTGCGGACTTGTTTGTAACGATTGTGTAGCTTTCATTGCGACCCAGAAAAATGATGATAAGCTGAGGGAAAAGGTTGTCGAAGCTTGGTCGACAGAGAAGGAACGTCTTAGACTGGAGGATGTTGACTGTGACGGTTGCAAAGCGGGAAAACGCCTACACACGTTCTGTAAAGCCTGCGAAGTAAGAAAATGTGGGCTTGAAAGAGAATTCGAAACCTGCGCCTACTGTGTGGAGTTTCTATGCGAGAAGCTTGAAAAACTCTGGAAAAGCTTTCGAACAGTATCGGCAGAAGAAGCAAAGGCGAATCTAGAAGAAATAAGAAAAAGCAATAGATAGCTGGCTCTGCCACAAAAAAATGGGGGTTTGCGGGAGAATCCCCGTTTGGTGGGTGCAAATCTCTCCTAGCCCACCTAGAATTCTCCTGTCCATTTTAATGGAACTTTAAGGCTTCTTGGGAAGAGATCTTTAAAGCTTTTTCCGCCAAAGGTGCACTTCTGTCTTTTCGGTGAAACCTATGGATTCATATAATCTATTCGCAGCTTCTGACGGTGCTGCTCCGAGTATACACATTGAGGAAGGACAATATTTTTGTAGGCGATGTAAGCCTTCGCAAATCACTGATCTCGCTAACCCAAGCTTTCTGTAGTCAGGGTGTGTTCCTACTGGCTCCAGCTCTGCCATTCTACTTACTGGGTCTATTCTCACCGTGCAAAATGCGGCGAAATCGCCATTGCGGTCAACAGCAACCAAGTCAAGGTCTCTTTTATAGAATGATGCAGTGCTATAGGTTTTTGCAGTTCTTTTCGTCATACGACTACAATGAGGAAAAACTGCTGCCTGGACCTTTTTATATTTAACAAAATCTTCCTCTACATCGACAGACTTGATTGTAAAACCCTTGGGAGGTTGATATTCGGGAATTGGCTTATCTATAGGTCGAATTCGATTATATTCATTTAGCCCAGAATCTTCATAGCCTAATTCCGTCAATAACGCTTTGCGTTTTTCATCAATCTCATCGACATAGAAGCGCAGTTCCAACTCTGGAGTTTCATTGCTTTTAATTTCTCTCCTTTGTCTTTCTATCCAAAGCGCAATCTTTTTTTCGACAAATCTATAGTCAGGGTGAATCTGTATCCAGCAATCCCCTGAGGGTTTACAGAATGTGACAGCTACTATCTTTGAAACAGAAGATACATCTGAATCGCCCGCTTTCTCCCATATTTTAATGTATTCATCTTCCTTGTCCTGGTATTCCGTTCCGCAGGGTCCGAATTTTATGTTTTCGAACATTGATGGAATCCAATTTTGGAATGAGCGGGTTAAGTTGTAGGTAAATATCAAAAAAGCCCGAACAAGTTCAAAATCCTTCTTCCATTTGAATGACCGCATTTTAAGAGCCATCAAACACACCAACTATTATGCACGTATGGATGACTAGTATAGACAAGAAGAAAAATAAAAACAGCTTGTCTGAGGAACTGAAAAAATGGGGAAGATGCTGGAGATAATTGTTGGAGATGGCTTAAACGTATATATAAACCACGTTTTTCAACGCTTGTGCTGTGTTCTTACTTGTTTTTATGGAACACTTATCCTATCTGCCCGCGTTACTTGCCTTTCTGTCGATGTTCTTCGCCGTATTGATATGTTCTCTGTCTGTTTTTCTCTAGTTTTTTGAGGAACATTTCATCCATATTTATTGTGGAGCAGGCTAGTCGACTTGCGTCTAAGACATAAAATATTACGTCAACTAATTCTTCAGCTATTTCCTCTTCGCTTTTGCCCTTTTTCCAAGCATCGCTTGCTTCGCCTAATTCTACGAATGCGAAAAGCAGTTTCTTTGGGATATCTTCAGGCTTGTTGTAGAAGCCTTTTTCCAAAACTAGTTCATTTATTTCCTTCTTCATTTCTTCCAAGTGCATGGCTTGTTTCTCCTCTGTTACATATTCTATGCGAGTCTGCAAAAGACTTTATAATTTCAGTTACTACTAAACTATTTCTTTCGTTAAAATGAGGTGTAAAAATGAAAAAAGTCGCTATCGTTGCTGGTAGCATTTCAAGGTTCGACAACCCAAGACACACACTACAGGAAGAGATGGTTGCAGAATCGGTCAAAGCAATACTGGATGACGTGCCAAACCTCGACCTCGGCTCATTCATAAAAAACGACGGCGCAGCATGCTACTCCTACTTCAGCGACATCCTAGAACAACAACAATGCATGCATTGGATAATCCACGACTACCTAGGATTGTCCGCTGTACCTGCCTATAGAGTAGAATCTGGAGGCGCAACCCCAATAGACGCAGTCATAAACGCAACACTGTGGATACGATCAGGCAAGTTCAAGATGGTTCTCGTCTCTGGATGGGAAAAAATGAACGAGCTTCACATCCAGAAAATAAACGAAGCCATAGCAATCGCCGGAGACACCGATTGGGACTTCGTATCA
>JAOUKN010000005.1 GCA_029882515.1 Candidatus Bathyarchaeota archaeon | reverse complement strand
GGGCTTTGATTAAGCCTTTAACATCCCTGTTCTTCTTCATTTTCTCGATGTTTGGGGGGCTGAAAAACTTGCCGAATATTCCCATTTTGTCTATCCTCTATCCCATATAGATTAATCATGCGCGCACTACTTGATAATGAACCTCTATTTTCCTCAATTCTTCCCCTCCCCCCTAGGGGGGTCTCACGCATGCACACCCTCAATTATTTGCAGACTTTTCTCTCTTCGCAATCTCTTCAGCCGCAATTACTCCGGAAACAGAAGCCTGAATCAACCCTCTTGTCACACCAGCCCCATCACCAATCGTAAACAAATTCCGAATCTTCTTCGTCTCCAACCAATCCTTCAAAACAAGCCTGGACGTATAGAACTTCACCTCAACCCCATACAACAAAGTATGCTTAGAATTCACCCCAGGCGAAATCACATCCAAAGCCTCCAACATCTCCCGAATATCCGCCAAATAACGATAAGGCAGAACAAAACTCAAATCACCAGGCGTCGCAGTCTTCAAAGTCGGAACAACAACACTCCGCTCAATCCGCTCCTCCGTCGAACGTCGACCAGCCTGAAGATCACCCAACCTCTGAACCAGCACCCCCCCACTCAAAAGATTCGTAAGCCTCGCCAAATACTTCCCATAAGCAATAGGCTCCTTAAACGGATCAGTAAAAGAAGTACTAACCAAAATCGCAAAATTAGTATTCCGCGTCTTCCGCTCCGCATAACTCTCACCATTCACCGTCAAAATCCCATCATAAGACTCCATGATCACCTCTCCCTCCGGCGCAACACAAAAAGTCCTCACCTTATCATCAAAAGACTTCGAATAATACACAAACTTAGGCTCATACAGAACACTAGTCAAATCCTCCATAACAGAAGACAAAATCTCGACCCTAACACCCACATCCACAGGATTATTAAGCGTCCTCAACCCCAAAGACTGAGCCTCACACTTCAACCACTCAGCACCACTCCTCCCAGGAGCCACGATAACATACTTGCCATAAATCTTGTCACCCTTAGTGGTCTCGACACCCTCCACAACATCATTCTTAACTAGTAAACTCTTGACCTCAGTTCTTGTTCGAACATCCACCCGGTCATTCAAGTGCCGCCTCATCTTCCGAAGCGTATCCGCACACTTCTCAGTGCCCATATGACGCAACTTGAGAGGCACCAACATAAGCCCCGCAAGAGACGCCTTACGCTCTAATTCCTCAACCCTGTCAAGATCAGTCCCATAAAGATTGCTAGGCGCCCCAAATTCTAGATAGACGCCGTCCACATAATCCACCAATTTAGCAAGCCTTTCTTTGGTGCAATATTCATTAAGCCATCCACCGATTTCTGTGGATAAAGTTAGTTTACCGTCACTGAAGGCTCCAGCCCCTCCCCAACCAGACAACAAAGAACAAGGATCACAATTTATACATCCCAAACCTCTATTTGCTGGACACTTACGTTGATTAATGTCGGGACCCTTATCCAACATAAGAATGCTAAGATTTGTATTCTTAGTGAGTTCTAGAGCTGAGAATATGCCAGCTGGTCCCGCACCGACGATAATAGCATCAAATTTCAAGTGACACCCTTCTAGAGGCCCACAAGTACATGTCACATGTAAAATATATTTTCATCGGTAGAAACTAACTTTCTTCCGAGTCTATCTTCTGGGCTTCCAGTGTCTGAGTCTCTTTCAACCGATCCATATACGATGCCCTTTGCAGAGCAGAATGAATGCTAAAAATTATTCCGAGGATGAGCAACACTAATCCAATGCTAGCAAACGATAATCCAATGAGACTGTAAGGATGAGAATCTAACTTGTAAGGAATGAAAAGGAGCCATTCCGGATTTTCCTCAGTGACAACAGTTACAACAATTCCACCAATGAAAAAACTAACGCCAATGATCAATATAAGAAAACCTAAAGTCTCATTGTGTCTAGATTCTTCAGCTTTTTCATGCAAGTAATCCCTTAGCGCCAACTTAACACCCTTTTCAATCTTAGGTCCAATTCAACACGAAGTATGACTTACTAGAAACATGTTGCATAGACAATAAGTTTTATGACCTAAAATTCAAAATGCATAATACAAATTTCTAATCTTACTCATCCATATGTGAACGAAAATAACTTCACAGGCTTTTCAAGCTATTAGTCTTTAATTGCCTCAAGGAAACTCATGACATTCCAGAGCTTAACCCTGGTATAGGGAGGCATGTTAGGATCCTGCAAAATCTCATCTAAAATAGACACTGCATTGGACGCCCTTACCGCCAACGAATATTCCGACGACTGAAGAACTTCAATTGATTGCTTTGCCGCCCTTCTTATGTTACGGGGAGTTGTGGTGTCCTCAGAAACCTGTCCAAGAACAAAGGTTGCCTGTTTTGTTTTTTCCGCGTATTCCTTCAATTTCTTTTTCCTTACCATACAACAGTCCTCCATTGACAAGCATGCTATCAGCGATAATCAAATTACTAACTACTTACTAAAAATCTTTGTGAGGATTACAGTTGTCCAAAAAAAGAAAGAACATAAAAGCCATGGCGGATTTACTTCGCCAAGGCGCAACCCTAACCGAGCTCTCTTGTCCAGCATGCTCTTCGCCCCTCTTTAAGATGAAAAGTGGCGATTTGTGGTGTGCTAATTGCCAAAAACGTGTAATTGTTATGAAAGAAGGCGAATCACTGTTAGAGGTGTCACGTCCCGCCGCGCTCACTTCTTTAGAGGCAACTATTCTTTTGAAAATCCAAGAAGTAGAAAAAAAGATTAGAGAAGAAACTGATTTTGAACAACTTAACAAACTGGGAACCGCTCTGTCCACTTTGCTTGAAAACCTTCAAACGATCAGAAAAATAAAAGGAAACATAGCTTGATAAAGGTGCAGACATTTGGGAAATCAGAAAGATCACAATTTTATAAATTCACGAACTTTTCTCCAAAAAATCGAGAACTGTTGACAAAACATCATTTGCTACTTTGTGCTTTGCTCTATTCCCGTCGATTAGGACTAGGTGTCTCTCATTCACCAATCTTATGTAAACCTCCTGAACTCTCCGCTGAGTGTGAAGGTTTTCCATAACTGATTTCTTCCGTTTCAATCTCTTGATTACGATTTCTGGAGGCACATCAAGGTAAATTGCTAAATCGGGAGAGAGAGCAAACTCGTTTATTTCGCTTATCCAGTTCAAATCTAACCCCGCTGCTCCTTGATATGCTAGAGAAGAATAGAGGTATCTATCCGAAACCACTATCTTTCCCTCTTTCATGCCAGGTTTTATGGTTCTTTCTATGTGATCAACTCTATCAACAGCGAACAGCAAGGCTTCCACAACGGTCGGCACCCGCTCCTTTCTTTGAAGAATATACCTTCTAACGAACTTCCCGATTTGACCAGAACTTGGCTCCGTAGTGTATAAAGCCTCATACCCTCTTTCCAAAAGGCTTCTTACAAGTCTATAGGCATGTGTGGTTTTTCCGCTTGCATCCAGCCCCTCTATGCAGATAAATTTTCCCCGCTTTCCCAAACTGTAATCCCCACCGTCAATTAATAAATCGATCACTTTAATAAGAGTATTAAAAATTGACAGCAGTGGAGAAATTTAGATGCAACAGTATTGGGGTGAAATCAAAGATCCCATTCATGGCTACATTTACATTACAGAGGCGGAAAAAGATATAATTGATTCTTTTCCAGTGCAAAGGCTTCATCGACTTCGCCAGTTAGCTGGAGCAGAGTTCGTGTATCCAGGCGCCAATCACACCCGTTTTGAGCATTCTGTCGGCGTTATGTATTTAGCTGGTCTCCTTTCGAAAAATCCAAACCTTTCTCAGCACCTCTCTGAAGATGAAGCCCAAATCCTAAGACTAGCCGCTTTACTCCATGATGTCGGACACGGTCCTTTTTCACACGTTTTTGAGCATCTACTCCATAAGTTTCTTGACAAAACCCATGAAGATCTGACTACGTGGGTCATTCAAAAATCTGAATTAAGTGACATACTTAACGCCCTCGGGTATGACCCGGATATGATTGGAAAGCTGGCAGTGGGGATGCTGCATAGATCTGGCAAAGCTTTTATGGATCAAGTGATTCGAAGTGCTGTAGATGCGGATAAACTTGATTTCATTGTCAGGGATACCTATCACACAGGAGCCGAATACGGGTATGTAGACATCTTTCGCCTCATCCATATGTTAGATGTTATTGATGAAAATCTTGCAGTGGACTTGGGTGCGCTTTCAGCCCTTGAATCCTTCATATTGGCTCGAATCGAATCCTTCAAAAGCATATATTTCCACAGGGTCGGAAGAGCAGCTCAAATAATGATAGCTATTGCTATGGAAGAAGCAAAAGATGAACTTGGCTTAGTAGATTTTAAGGCAGTTGAGGAATACTTGGCTTTCAACGATTATACAGTATGGACTATGTTAAAAAATTGTGGGAAATCTAAGGGACTCATGGAAAATTTGGAGAGACGTAAGTTGCTTAAATGTGCCTATGATCAGACCTTCTATGTAAGAGATAAAACTGTGTCGAGCATTTTTAGTGTTGAAGAAATTCGAAATCAGATGACAGATAAAATTGCTTCAGAGGCAGGTATTGACCCTCGTTTGGTAGTGATTGATATTCCAACTCTTCCCTCTGTACCCTATCGCCATTCCGTCTTGCTTGAACCTATGGAAATTCCAGTTTTTAACAAGACAAGGGACGGTAAGAAAATTCCTCAAAAGCTAAGCGACATTTCAAGAATGTTCGATGTACTTAAGGGGTTCATAAACATTCTTCGCGTATACACTGTGGAAGAACACCGCGAGAAAGTTGGATCAGCTGCAGCAAGATTGCTCAGTGAACTTCCTTCGTCAGCGAAGATATCTTACTAGAGGAGAAATGGGACTTGAAAGCATTGCGAGGGCGTTCCATCGTTCCTGGTTATAGAAGAGGGGTGGCTTTAGTTTCTAAGAAGCCGATTAGTTTTCTTGGTGGTGTTGACCCAAACTCAGGACTGATTATCGAGAGAGATCATGATCTAAAAGGCAAGAATGTGAAGGAAAAAATCCTTTGTTTTCCAAACGGGCATGGGTCAACAGTAGGGAGTTACGTGCTCTACTCTTTGGCAAAGAAAGGACTCTGTCCAAAAGCGATCATCAATCAAATTGCCGACCCGGTTACTGTAGTAGGAGCTATCATTGCAGAAATTCCTATGATTGACCACATTGATATAGAACAGATAGAGACAGGCGATGATGTTGCAGTGGATGGAGAGAAAGGAACTGCAAAGATCTGGAAGAAGAAAGAAGCCAAGAGGAGAAAATAAAGTTGCATTTAACTTCTGAAGAAGAAAAAATATTCAACGGTGAACTCGGTTGGGCGTACCATGTTTCGATGAGAATTCTTGTTCGCTTGGGTGAGCTCTTCGGGGCAACTGAACTGATACCCATTCAGTCGGCTCACATTTCTGGAGTATCTTACAAGACGCTAGGAGATGCCCCTATTGATTTTTTGGAAGCTTTGGTGGTTGCAGGTGGGAAAGTACAGGTCACTTCTTCAGTTAACCCATCAAGTTTTGACCCAGAATACTTAGCCAAAAGATTCCCACAAGATTATCTGAAGAAACAGTTGCGTGTAATTGAATTATACAAGAAGATGGGAGCAAATCCTACTTTAACATGTGCTCCTTATTATTTGGGACAACCACAACCAGGATGTCACCTCGCATGGTCAGAATCTTCAGCCGTAATATATGCCAACTCAGTTTTAGGGTCTTGGACAAACAGAGAGGGGGGCCCCAGTGCGTTAGCAGCAGCGTTGGTGGGTAGGACTCCGAATTATGGTATTCATAGACCCGAAAATCGTGAAGCAAACATCCTCATTAGAGTCGAATCATTACTTAGAAATGAGACTGATTTTGGAGCCTTGGGCATTCACGTAGGAAAACTTTTGAAAAATGAGATTCCAGTCTTTAAAGGGCTAGGTAATTACACAGAAGCAGATTTGAAACAACTGGGTGCTGGACTCGCATCTAGTGGAATGACCACCATGTTTCATTATCAGGAAACAGGTAAAAAAGGAAAACTTGAGAGGGTATCTGTTGAGACAAACGACATAGAAAATACAACTAAAAATCTATCCACATCATCTGACAGCCCTGAGATGATATTTATTGGGTGCCCTCATTGCTCATTAAGAGAAATCCAAAGGGTAGCTCAAGCTCTGAGGGGTAAAAAGGTGAAAAAAGACACTGAACTATGGGTTTGTTCATCTTCGCACGTCAGAGAAAATGCGGAAACATGTGTGAATATCATTGAAGGGGCTGGCGGTCACGTGCTTTGCAATACTTGCGCCATTGTCACCTGGATAAAAAAACTTGGAATTGACACCATAATGACAAATTCAGCAAAAACGGCTTATTATGCACCAACGCTGAATGAAGTAAATGTTGCTCTGGCTCCCATGACCAAGTGCATTGAGGAAGCTTGCGAATAAGAAGACAGTTAGAGAAATAGGGATTGAGAAAGCATAGGATCTGCTAGGTCGACTTCTTTATTTCTCCTATAATTTTCTTTACCCGTTCACTTGTAGGTATTTTCGCACACGTGAATTTCTCCCGAGGCATTGCCAACGGACATGTTGCATCTATGCCAAGCTTTGTTGTTAAACCTGTCTTTTGATCAGCAGAAGGATCCAGCGAAGACCCCCTTGCGTTTGGAATGATTAATAAATCTTCATTGGCTTGAAAACGGGTTGCAACGGCCCATTCAACATCCTCCAGATTAAAAATGTCGATATCAGTGTCTACGACTATAACATGTTTGAGACTAGGGTGTGCTGCGAATGCCGCCACTAAAGCATTTTTTCCATCCCCTTCTGTTTGTTTTTCAATCGAAATTATAGCGTGAAGCCACCTGCTCCCACCTGGAGAAAGGTTCACGGCTTTCACAAAGGGAACAACATTTGTGACGGCTTCCCAGATCATCGTTTCACGGGGCAAGCCCATTAATAGCTTATGCTCAGTTCCGGAAGGCAGTATTGCCTGATAGATATAATCCTCACAATGCATCATACTAACTATCTCAACTACAGGTTGGTTTCTCTGAATATCATATGTCCCAGTTACATCTACGAGCGGGCCTTCTAGAATTTCATTTTTAACCGAAATAATGCCCTCTAAAACTAATTCCGCATCTGCAGGAGCGTAGGCATTCACGTTTTGACATTTCACCAACTTTAACCCTCCCTTTAAAAGAACATTTGCTACATTAAATTCGCTCACACCGAAGGGTAAAACCGAAGTTGCAGCCAATAAAAGAGTTGGATGCAAACCAATTGATATGGCAACTTCCAAATCTTCTCCTTCTTCCTTTGCCATACTCCACAACTTGAAAAGTTGTCTTGGAACGATACGGATACCCAAACGATTCTTATCTACAACCATCAGACGATGAATGGAAACATTCTCAACTTTTCCATCAAGACTTCTGGCCGAGACTATGCCAGATGTTATGTAAGGAGTAGCGTCCTTCTCGAAATGCGTCAAGATGGGAATTTTCGATAAATCCGCTTTTTCTACAACTTCTTTCACTGGCCCTTCCTTAACGATTTTCGCTGGAGTTGGTGACCGCCAAGCATCGACAAGCTGTTTGTATAAGTCTTTTGAAGCAACGTTTAGCGCGGAACAGATTCTTTCTCGGGTTCCGCAAACATTTGCTACTACTCTGGTTCTATAGCCGCTTACTTTATCAAAGAGTAATATTGGGCCAGCATCAAGTGATTTCATTATTGATGAGATTTCATAGCGTGGTGAGACTTGATTCCTTATATGGATAACTTCGTTCTTCCTTTCCATGTCATGAAGGAAATCTCGTAAACTCACCTTACATCATCCTCTTTTTTTCCCAATCGTTTTCTCAACCAGCTTTATAAGAATCGGACCAACCTCCTTCTCAGTAACTGTTGTAGTAAAAACGGAGACCAACGCAATCTTGGTCATTTTTTTGGCGAGGCGTTCCGCTAGAATGCGGGCAATTATTGTGTTGCGGTCGCCAAGCAGAATAGATGAGAGTGGTGGACCGAGTAGTTTGCCACTTTGAGGTAAAGCAACAGCCAATGTCCCTAACTGGTCTTCTCCTTCACTTAGAAGAATCAATCCCGCATTCTTCATTTCTAAATAAGTAGATAGAAAGAGTCTATCCTTTTCTCTCATTTCCTCTTGAACTAACTTTGCATGAACCATGCTGTAACCTACCACGTTTATTTATAGCGTTATGAACTGTTATTTAGTATTTTCAAAGAAAGCCCGACTTCTATGCCAGATGAGAACGCAAACAAAGCAAACTATTTTGTTGCCCATCTATCACTTATCACACTTAGACGAAAATATCGCAAAGCAAGAAAACGATTATGTAAACTACGTCCTGTAAACGAGTAATGTTCTTATAAACACATGGAAGACTAACAATCAAAAAACTTGGCTTGCCCCAAGTTCTCTCCCTTTCTCATCGAGTTTAACCTGCCCCAAAGAAACAGATGACACCTCTCCCCTTACGGGAGTGTACACCTTCATTACTCTCCTTTTGTAATCAATACCATGTATAATCCCAATACCCAAAAACCTACCCTCTTCGCTCCCCAGCCCAACAAGCAAACCTTCTTCCTCACCTTCCCTTGTCACAGTAACCCTTTTCCCTAAAATTTCCTCAAACATCTCGGTTTGTGTCTCATCAACCCATCGATTCTTTCGCAAAACAATCAAGACTGCGGTGGGTGTTTCTTCATAGTAAATGGGATTTGTGCCACCTAAGAGTTCTTTTATTGTGGCGATTCGTTCTGTGTTAGTAGATTTGCCACTTGTCAAAAAGGTCCCCTCAACCCGTGTCCAATTCAAAGAAAACGATCGAACCTTCGCCCCTTTCAAATACTTTTTATAACTCAGCTGACGTAGAATCTTCCTCTGTTCTCGATCTCTTTTTCGTATCGTCAAAGGGCAATTTACCGCAATTGTCCTTACGCCTTTCAAGGTAGACAAAATAGGATCTAACTCATTTTCGCGTTGTATCCCAACAACTATGTCTGGCATTACTCTCTCAGCCAAGTGGGCTTTGTATCTTATTGCGTCTTCTCCATCAACCCATCCATCAGTATTTAGAATCAAAAAATCAACGTTCGTCCCCAAAACCCTGTTTTTCAGATCAGCCAATTTAGTTTCAACTTTATCTATCACGCTACTTGGACTCGTAACTCCAACAAAATATCCATCTTCCGCCTCCAATTCAAAAAGATCCCTAACAGGGGTCCCTATATGACAAAACCCTATAGTTGCTGGGGGGCCAATGTCTGATTGACCCAGATCACCATCTATTACAGCTACGTTCAACTTTCTTTTCAACGCTTTATTCGCGAGATAGACACAAAAACTTGTCTTACCTGAATCAACTTCACCCATGACCATAACGGTATTCGGCTTTTTCATTGAAGCTATTTCTCGCGAGGCGATTTCCCAAGAGGTAGGAATCGTACTGCCATCAATTTCTTCTAGTGAAGCGGTTTCAGCAATCAGCAGATTAAATGTCGTGTTTTTTGTGACTTCAAAAGGTACACGTTTTCCATCTCTTATCACAACTTTATCACCTTTCTTAAACGTTGCACTTAGGACTTCGGCTTCTCCTGAGACAAGTTCGACTGATGCTGGACCATCCACGAGTAGGGTTTTACTCTTTCTAACTTTGCGTTTCATTGAGTTCCCCTTCGATGATAGATTTGTCCTTGTCTTCCCGCAATCATTTTGGCAGAAATCATGTCTCTTAATCCTCTTCGATGAACGGTGTCCTTGACGAAGTGGCTTGTTCCAGCTTCACCTACTATTTCTATAGCCACATCTTTGGGCAAACATTCATCTAATGAACGTAATAATTCCCTTGTTTGGGTTGGAGCACCATTCCCCACTTTGACCAACTTAACTGACCCTCTGATTCTCTCAAGATTTTCTAAAATCACCCGTAGAGTTGCTTTCAAACTTGAGCAATAGAAGGTTTCGAAAACGTTTCCATCACCCAAAATTGCAATTCCAAAGGTTTCGCCTGGGTCCACTCCAATAACAACTTTGTTGTAATCTTTCTTTCCTTGAACAAGGCGAATTGCTTCATCGATTGCAGTTCCAGGATCGGATTCGTTTTTGAAGATGACGACATTGGGATGCTTTATTGAGGCTTGTTCCTTTTCAGTGGTTAAAACGACCTTTATATGAAAAGGTACGGAATCCCAAGGTCTTAAGCTTAAAAAGGTTGCGCCTCTCTTTTTAAGTTCGTTTACTAACAGATAGTATTCTCTTCCAGAGACTGTCGCCACAGCAATTTTTGGCTTCATACGACAGGCCTTTCACACTTGATAAACAGTATAACTAAGGATGCTAAAATGTCGTTAAGTCTATTTGAAGAGTATTGTAATTCTTTCATGTTCCTCCCTTGAAGTCTAATCATTCTTTTCCGAGTCTCTTAAATATATTGTGACCTATAAAGCTAGATTCCGCCTCTTACGCGTGCATAATCTTATCCAACTAGCGATGGGTTGTTCTTGGAAGGTGCCATTCCAACAGGTTGTGTTTCTCTTGACAAATTGCTAGGAGGAGGGCTACCCAAAGGAGTAGTTTCTTTAGTTTATGGGGAAGCGGAAACAGGTAAAACATCCTTTGCCATTCAATGCGCAGTGAACTGTGCCAGAACAGATTACAGAGCCGTTTTCATTGATGCGGATGGAGCATTTTCTTCAACGCGACTGTTGCAGATAGCTCATCATAACAGTGAAAAATTCTCTCCGCTTCTGATACTTTTTACACCAACAACTTTTCAGGAACAAACGAGTGTAATCGATCATCTTGAGAAATATTTGACGGGAAAAGCTGGATTAGTGATCGTTGACACAATCACGTCTCTTTATCGTGTGGAACTTGGAGCCTCGCTGGAAGAAACATTTAGATCGAACCGCAAACTCAACGCACAACTTGCATATTTAGCTCAAATCGCCAAAACGCAGAAGATAGCAGTACTCATCACAAGTCAGGTCCGAAGCATCCTTACAGGGAAACAAAATAATGTTGAGCCAGTGGCTACACGAGTCCTAAAATTTTGGTCAGACATCATACTTAGATTCAAACGCACGGGTCGAATGCAAGTGATCAAAGCGTCTCTGGAGAAGCATCCTAGACGTAAACACATTCTAGATCACTTTCTCATGATAGATCAAACTGGTATTCGAGACTTCAGCCGCTAAATTTATTTTACCAAATCTGCGATGAATGAGAGAAAAGACATGACAATCACAGTCATAGACATTGCTTACGCCTTCTATTTCATATTTCCAGCCTACTGTGCAAATGCAATTCCAGTAATATTTGGTGGAGGGCGTCCAATCGATAACGGTCGAGTTTTGTTGGATGGAAAACCAATATTCGGGGCACATAAGACCTTCAGGGGGTTTTTTGCTGGATTGTTGATTGGAACAATGCTTGGTGCTCTTCAAAGCGTACTTGGCGATTTCTTTTCAACACCTCCCTTTCAATATTCTCTACCGCTTGGATTCGCTACTTCATTGGGAGCGTTGCTGGGTGACTTGTTTGAATCTTTTTTAAAAAGGCGACTGAACCTTTCTCCTGGGGCTCCGTTTCCTATAGTAGACCAACTAGACTTCGTTGCTGGAGCGCTTCTTTTTTCATTCTTTGTTTCGCCTCCTTCTCTAACAACTGCGTTACTCATCATCATTGTGACACCACCCATACATCTTTTAACAAACATCATAGCATATCTTCTAGGAATTAAGAACACACCATGGTAAGCGCGTGGCACTAAAAACAAGACCCATCTTGATGGAAATCGTCTACAACCAACTGTAAACGTGGATAAACACCTCGCAATGAGAGATGGAAAAACTTCCTATCGCCTGAACTTCTTTTCAGATGTTCTATCCCAGTCGCCATCTCGCTAAGAAGGCGTATTCAGCAGCTATGTAGGCAATAACAATGAAGATAATTCCTATTAACAAGAACATGAAGGCTTGACGCGGTCTATAAGCGTATTTTGTACTTTGGTAAGTTAACAAGAAGCCCCCAGCTCCTATAGCGTAAACTAACATGACAAAAATACTCTCCGCAAGAAGCTGTTCGTTCAAGGAATAAGGCTGGACAGCTATCATTCTTCCTTGGATGAAAATCGCAAAGAAGGGTTTTTCTAAGAGATCATAGACGCCGCCTCCTAACAGGAAAACGGAAACTGCGATTATTGCGACTGCAAAGACCAGAATAGATGGTTTCGCGGTTACTATTTTCCAATAGGCCTTTTGTAAGGTGTATGATAAAGATGCTAGGTTTCTTTTAACCCGTCTTGTCATGGTTTCCATCTCCCTTTTTCAAGTATATGCTGTCCCACTTCTTCAACCCATACTCCCGAATATTGATTTTTCACAACCTCATTTAAATATTCCTTCCACTCTTGTTAATAAAAGATTTCTTTCAACATTAAAACTCAATGGTTATATTGAGGTTACAGTAGAACAGCATGCTGGTGACTTTTCCGTATCCTTTGATTAGATTTCTAAGTTCAACCCACTGATTGTTTTGTACAAAAATAGTTCTATTCCATTGGTAGGTTTCAAGCGTGATTGTTTTGACTTGTTTTCTCCTCCATCTAATGGAAACTTTACCACAGCTAGATTCTTTGTTGGACCTCCTTCACTATCAAAAGGCAATACTACTGAAAGAATATTGTCTACCCAAATTCTGCTATCACTCTTAATATCACACCAAGTATCATAGTCCCATTCCTCTTGTGGTGGACTTAATACACATGTTGAAAATACTACCACTATCAAACAAAGGATAACGAGACACCGTATCGTCAATCTCCCTTTACCAATCATTGCTTCACCTCTTTTCTCTCCCTTACACCAGAATAGAATCAAATTATACAAAAAATTAAGAAAAGAATTTTCTATGTTCGAATAGAATATGTTTTTGAACTGTTAAATACTTGAATTGCTTATTGGTACAATAAAGGAAGAGAGATATGAACAAGAAAACAGTTGCCGAAATGATGTTGATACCCCTTTTTGTGACCATTTTTGTTGCAACGTCTAATGTGATGCTAGTGAAAGCGGACTCTTCAAGTCAGCTCCCAGTTTTTAGGCTTCTCGCCATAGAACAGATGTTCAATAATCACCGGATGAGATCTGCTCAAATCTTAATCCAAGAGTTGCTTCAATACCCGAATTGGAACAATATCACAGGTGTAAGCTATATCCATCTATTATCACTTTATGATTATAGTGAGGTTGACCCTGACCTTAGACCTTTCTGGAAAGGAACCTTATCAGACAAGATTGTAAAGAATGAAATCATAAACTTCCTTGGAAATGCATCACCAGGCGAAATAGCAATTCTATACTTTTGTGGTCACAGTCGCACCAGCATCAGGCCTCCACCTCTACACTCAGAATTCATGGGAATCTCCCCAAGTGATCTAAGAAACTGGTTGAATTCAACAATACCGCAGGCTTATTTGACACTTATTTTAGACACTTGCTATAGTGGCTACTGGCTAGATTTTTCACCAAAAAGCACAGTTCTTGCAGCATGTGGAAGAGAACAGGCTGCTTGGGGCGGTGATATCGGCATTTTCACTCATGGGCTTGTCCAAGGATTCTTTCGTACAGACGATTCTAACGATGATGGCTGGATTTCAGCCAAAGAAGTCTTCCGGTATGCAAAAAATTTCACAGAACCGATTGTAACATGGGACGAACAAAATCCAGAAAGTTACTACGGTGCCGTACAAGGTGATCTCCCTCTAATTCAAAGAGGCATAACTAAGCCTTTTCCCACATGGGATGTCACTATCTCCTCTATGCTTGCAAACCCTCTGCAGGTGGAGCCAGAATCTCCAGTGACAGTCAACCTCATCGTTGGAAATCAGGGAGTAAAATATGCGAATTGTGAGGTCAACATTTATGCCAATTCAAGTACAATATCAACTCAGCAAATAGAATTACTTCCAGGAGAAACTGAGAACATAACTTTCGTATGGTTTCCGATGAATGTCTATGGTCCATACGTGCTAAGTTCCATGGTAAGTATATGCCCAGGAGAAATGAATAGATCGAACAACATTTGCTGTGGTCCCAAAGTGATGGTTATCTTAAAGGCTGATATAAACTCGGATGGAAAAGTTCGGATAGACGATCTCTTGGTAGCTGCAGAAGCCTTCGGAAGCTATCTAGGTCATGTGAGATGGAATCCTGCAGCCGACCTAACCAGAGACGCTCAAATACGAGTGGACGACATGTTGGCTATAGCTCTAGACTTCGGAAAAACATTCTGAAGCTAGAGTCTCACTTCACAACCCCTTTTCACAACAAAACCAATCCATCAATGATTATTATTTCCGAAGAGAACAAGGACTCTAGAATTACTGGAGTAGTAATGCTACCTTTAGAAAGCTATTACAAGTTAATTCCTTACATAAAGAAGATTGCTAATAGCTTCACGTGTCCAACATGCAACAAGAAGAGATCATCACGCACAAATTACCCACCAGTTTACCCAAAAATCACTTTATTTGAGAAATTAAGTACTTAGCAACCTCTCTTACCCACACTCCCGAATATTGATTTTTCAGAATCTCATTCAAATATTCCTCCCAAGAAGTTTCCAATGCCTTCTTCCAATTATCATATTTCTGAACCAAATTTTCATGAGCCTTCTGGTGTAATTCACAATACTCAGTTGTTGTTTCCTTGGTGCATATTTTGCATTTCACGACGTTCCCTCTTTTCTTCTTTCAGTGAACATTGGGGGTTAAAACATAGCATCCAAGGTCTTCTGCCTCTAATTCTCACATGCACTAAAGGCCATCCGCAAGCTCGGCAGCTCTTTCCCCCGGGCCTAACTGTTCCTTTTTGGGGAAGCGGGAATGAAGTTTTGCATAACCCTTTGAAGTAGTTGCTGCACCCTATGAAGCGTTTTCCAGTTTTACGTGAATACAGAATCATTAGTTTGCCAGTTCCACAATTGGGACAGGAACCGATAATTCGTTCTTGCATTCGCGCTCTTTTGATAGCTCGGCTTAGAGCCCCACCAATTTTTCCTTCGTTTTCCTTGAACTGTTCTAAGAGTGGTTTTAACCGATCGATCGCTTCAATGATTACTTCCTCCCTTTTTCCACCATTGCCCTGAATCTGCTTCATTCTTTCTTCAAGTTCTCTCGTAAAGTTTACAGATAATACTCTTGGACAATATTCAGAGAGAACTTCAGTTACATCAAACCCTAAACTAGTGACTGCGACTCTTTCTTCTGTGATGTAGTTTCTGTTGTAAAGGGTGTCGATAATGTCAGCTCTGGTTGCTTTAGTTCCAATCTCTTCTTCTTCCATTTTTTTGAGAAGACTGGCTGGATTGTAGTGCGATGGAGGACTAGTGAACTTGTCCTCACGAATCAGTTCGTTTAGTTGCACCTTCTCGCCTTCCTTCAGTGAGGGCAGTATTACCTCTTCAGCTCTTACGTATGGTTTGTAAAATTGCATCCAACCTTCTTCCAAGATTTGTCTTCCTCGCAGATAGAAGCGATGTTCGTTGACTAGTATGCAGACTTTCATGCTTTGCTTGACTGCTGGCTCTCCGAAAACTGCCATGAAACGCTTAACAATAAGGTCAAAAAGTTTCTTTTCTGGGGTACTCAACTCAGTTTCTGGCAGATTACCTGTTGGATAAATTGCAGGGTGTGCAGGGTCCTCCTTTTTTCCCTCTCTAGGTTTTAATTCTTCTTTTTCCAAGAGACACTGCACTAATTTTTTGTAGACTGGCTTTCGACTCAACGCTTTAAGTATTGCTTTATAATTGATTATGGGAGGAAGTCTCTGGCTGCTAGTTCTTGGGTAAGAGATTAATGCCTGAAGATATAGTCGTTCTGCAATTCCCATGACTCGTCGCGGCGTATATCCAAACAGGCTGTAGGCTTCAGTCTGCAGTGCCCCGATATCAAAAGGAGTTGGGGGATTCTGTCGAAATTTTCTAACGCCAATCTTCTCTATCTCGCCCAGTTTTCCTTTGCACTCTTCAACAATGGTGTCTGCTTCTGTTTTCTGTATTATTCGTTTTCTTTCATATCCCACTTCATAACCGGAGCATTTTATCTCAATCTCCGCTTTTATCTCCCAGTAGGGTGTTGGTACAAAACACCCAATCTCCTTCTGTCTTTTGACCAGAAAACTCAGAGTTGGACCTTGCACTCTTCCAGTGCTCAGGGTTGCATACCTTCCGCTCCAGTGCTTCGCTGCTATGGTTAATGCACGAGAGAAGTTTACGCCATAAAGCCAGTCTACTTCATGCCTAGTTTTTCCGGCCTCTACTAAAGCAAAATTGAGGTAAGGAAGAAGCTCCTCATAGGCTTTCACCAACTCGCTTTTCACAAGGGTGGAAAACCTCATTCTCTTGGCTACGCTTTCCTTATTTCCACAAGCATATTTCAATACACAGTATCCAATAAGGCTACCTTCCAAGTCATAATCGCATGCCACAATGAACTCATCTGCATCTTTTGCCAATTTCGAAAACAGTTTAATGCAAGCTTGAACTTGCTTCGCGCCTTTTTCCACTAGATGTCTAGGTGCCCATTTAAAGTTGAAAACCGGATAATAGTTCCTTCCTCCCCTTTCATGAGTTACTGTATATAAATGTCCAAGAGCCGCAGCCACTACAAGCTTTTTGTCTCCTATAGCAATGTAATATGGCGCATGATTATCCTCAATCTTCTGAGGCTTTCCTTTCAAGTCAAGAGCATTCGCTATTCGTCTTGCTGCATCAGGCTTCTCCGTGACAATTAGAGTATGTTTTTCCATTCCCTTCTTTCCTTCCCTCAAGCAGATACAGAAGTTATAAATAGTTTGCGACTTTTTGTAATTCTGGCTATTTGAGAGGATTGTGATATCGTGCCCCAACGAGTTATTTGCCACGAATGTGGTGCAGTACTATATGAAGGTGGAGATTTAAGACCTCCAGATGAGATCATTCAACAACATGATGGCAAATGTCCTAAATGCGGAAAGAAATTATCATTTATCCCAACAAAGGTGGACATAAAACCGGCTGAATAGAAAACTCACTGAAGGGGAGCATGTCTATTGATGGAGGACAATATTTTGAAGAAGAATCCGAAGAAAACTCACCTCTACAAATTTCATGTTCAAAAAGGTCGAATGGATGTATTTGCTGACTTTGAAATGCCGATGTGGTACAAAGGAATAATTCCAGAACATCTTGCAGTTCGAAGTCATGTTGGAATTTTTGATGTTACTCACATGGGGAGAATGGTAGTTTCCGGACCAGAGGCCGAGACGTTCCTAAATTACATAACATCGAATAACGTTTCTGCGTTAACTCCGCTTTCTGCCCATTATTCAACCATGTGCAATGAGCAAGGCGGAATAAAAGATGATTTTGTTCTGTCAAGATTGGAAGAAGAAAGGTTTTTTATGGTTTATAATGCAAGCAACAGAAAAAAGAACTATGGCTGGATAGTCAGTCATTCTCACTCCTTTGATGTTGAGACAATAGACGTTTCAGGCAACGTTGCCATGTTTGCAGTGCAAGGTCCTGAGACCGAGCAAACATTACAGAAAATATCTAGTAAAGACCTTAGCAAAATAGGGCGCTTCAAATGTGGCTGGACAGAGCTGGCCGGAATCAAGACTTTCATTTCACGAACTGGTTACACTGGTGAGGATGGATTTGAAATCTTTGTCTGGGACACTCCGTCAACTAGACCAAAAAAAGCTGTAAAAGTATGGAATGAAATTTTAGAGTCTGGTAAAGAATTTGGAATTGAGCCTTGTGGTTTAGGTGCTAGAGACACTTTACGACTGGAGACTGGTATGTGTCTATATGGTAATGATATCGATGAAGATATTACACCTTTGGAAGCTAGGTTAGGTTTTGTGGTCAAACTTCAAAAAAGAGAATTCATTGGTAGAAACGCACTAGCAAAACAGAAAGTGGAAGGAATAAAACGAAAGCGTGTCGGCATCTACATGTTAGAAAAAGGAGTTCCCCGCTCTAACTATGAAGTGTGGAAGAACAAAAGAAAGATAGGTATAGTAACAAGTGGAACTCTTTCCCCTGTCCTAAAACGTGGTATAGCTATGGCATATGTTCCCACGGAGTATGCAACTGAAGGCGAAGAAGTTACTGTAAAGATAAGAGACAGATTTGCAAAGGGGAAAATCGCTAAATTTCCTTTCTATGACCCTCTTAAATACGGTTATCGAAGGAAACAATAATGCAGATCAATGACTACGAAATACCAGAGGGTCTTTATTACTCCAAAGAACATGAATGGATCCAAATCAAAGGAGACCATGTAATAGTGGGAATCACAGACTACGCTCAAAAATCCCTTCACGAAATCGTTTACGTAGAGCTCCCATCAGTCGGGTCTGAACTTGAACAAATGGAAATTATGGGGACTGTTGAATCAGTAAAGGCAGTCTCAGAAATTTTCACTCCAATCTCAGGTAAGGTAGTTGAGACTAACGAGAAACTCGTCGAAAATCCAGAACTCCTAAGTAAACACCCCTACACTGATGGGTGGATCGCAAAAGTCCAACATACAAATCTTAAAAAAGAACTTGAAAATCTTATGAATATGCAAGAGTACGCGAAATACATTAGAAAAGTAGAAGAATAGGGCTGCATCCATTCATGAAATATAGGTGACTTTTCTTTCCTCTACTTCACGTGTTTTTAGTGCGTTGGTTTCTCTTTCCTTTGCAATTTTTTCCATTCTTTCAACAACCTTCTTTGCTCTCCCTATTTCTTTGTCGATATCACCTGTATCAATTCTGATTTCTAAGATTTCCTGCAAAACGGTTAGAACGCTTTTTGCCGCATTTGGATCTGGTAAATAGCCACGTGTTTCTCCTAGAAGGCAAAGGGCATTCATCTTCCTAAACCTTGTCAACCCCAAGAGTAAACCCGCTGTTCCAACAATGGGATTTCCAGATGGACTGGTTACAGCCTCTGCTTTCAAAGCCTTACTCAAAAGCGCCGAATCAGTAGATACTGCCACAACTTTTGGCTTCTCTTCAGCCTCTTTCTGGAACCCTCCAACTGTTATAACTGTTCTTACCCCGTGTTTTTCGGCGAAATCAAGTATGCTATCGGCGACATCATATTGCCCCTCAATTGTTTGGGCTTGGCTATCTCCAACCAAAAAAATCAGGTCATGCTTTCCAGCTTTATTTTTCCAGAAAGAAAAAAGACAGTGGAGAAGTCGTACGCCTCCCTTCCGGTTTACAAGCACGTAATATGGAAAATGAGGGGAAAATAATTTGGCAAAAGGTTTTGCCTTCAACTGCTTGGCTAGGTATCGGGTGGCTATTCTCCCAACCATACCGAGTCCTGGAAGACCTTCAATCAGCACTGGATCCTTCAACTCAACTTTTCTTATTTCGTCTATTACCGTGTTTCTCAATTTCATCCAGACCCCGTAATGCCTGCCTATATTTTATGTATTTGTCGTGAGGTGAGAACTTCGCTGGGTGAGGAATGTGTACTTTTCCTCCACAATATGGACATTCATCCTGCCTTAAAGTGTATCCTTTGCATTTCTCACATTTTCTAAGTAGCCAAACCATTGCTGTACTCCTATTTTTCTCTAATAAACGTGCCTTGTCCTCCAGCTTCAGTTATGTTCGTGACAACCTTGTTTGTTGCTTTATCCAAAATTTTCTCCGCTTCCTTGTAGTTCTCTGCTGAAACTACTATGCGATATTTTGGCGGTGCAACAACATAAACTTCAATTTCGGCGTTCTTTGGTTGGGCTTTTTGGGCACTCAGAAGAGCCTTTCTAATGGTGACAACCCCGTTTGGTTTTGTGCATTGAAGGTTTAGGATTCCCTTCACCCTTACCATAGGGAGCTTAATTTTTTCTCTTGCAACCCCTTCTAGGACAATTGCTATGTCTTCAGGTATACCAATCTTTATTAAAACATCAGATCCTTCTCTCGCAGCTATTTCAAGTTCTTCATGTATCTCCTCGAATCCCTTTTCCAACAAAGGCTCTATTTTCTCGTAGAATTTTTCAGGACGCATTCTTAGTTTCTCAGCAGCCGTTCGTAATAAGGTATCAGCCTTCCTCTCTTTTTTCCACGAAAGAATCTTTTCTTTTCTTTCTCGTTTTGTGACTCTCCTTAGTGAGAGATCTACATGTTCTTTCTCTGCATCGACACGTAAAACCTTTAACACCACTTTCTGACCTTCGCGTATGAAACTTCGAATGTTTCTTACCCAACGTGAAGAGACTTCTGAAATATGCAATAGGCCTTCTTGGTTGTACTCATCTAAAGTAACGTAGGCACCATAATCTGTTATTTTTTTGATTGTAGCGATTACAAGGTCGCCTACTTCTGGCCAGCCAGTTTTTCTAAACTCCATTTTTCCCATCTGCTAATCAAGTATAGCGACGATTTCTCCTTTAATTGACGCCTTTCCTCCTGAAGGTTCAGCGAGAGTTGCTCCACAGATGTTGCAGTGAACCACACTTGTGGTGCGATCGAAGATGACTTGTTCGTTTCCACAATCAGGGCATTTCACCCTTAGAAATTTGCTTTCAGGTTTTGGTATGAGTTTATCCCAATCACTCATTTGGTTCTTCTCCTAGTCCAACTCCAGTTTACCTAAGCGCATCCCTTCCCTTTGTCGTATGTAACCACAGACTTTACATTTGAATTTTAATGTTTGTTTCTTAGTGGTCTTGGCAAATTTTCGTTGACGAGCGAATTTTTGTCCTCCATATCCTTTCTTTTCACGCAATTTGTGGTGTCGCTCTCCTTTTGCTAGGGCTCGCCTTTTCCCAGCTTTATACAAGGCAACCGTGTGAGCTTGGTGAGTTTTACATTTTGGGCAGTATGTTGTGATTTCTTTCGGTACTCTCATCATGACCACTGACATTTGGTATAGAACAGCCCGCTTAATTAATATTTAAACGCTTCTAAGCGGGGATATCAGCCACATTCTTGTTTGCTATAGCAAAAATCAATATTTATGCAAAACATTAAGATTAAATGCAATGAAGAGCCGCAGTCAACGCCATGGTCCACATGTTTCTAAGCGCAAACTTAAAGTCAAGATTATACAGAAAGTCAGGGAAGGTGTTTTTGATCGTAATCCATTGCTTGCCACCCCACATGCAGTAGAATGTAAGACTTGTGGATGCCTGCAAAAGATTACTTACCTCGAATATTTGAAGACTGGTAAATTTGAATTGGGAAAAACAAAGACAATTGAAGTTGCCTACGCAGCTCCCACTTTACTAGGACTGAACTATATCCCCGAAAGTATAACGCCTTTATTGATTCAAATAGAATGTAGAAAATGTAGAGCAAAAATTTCATGCTGCCCAGCAAGCCTTGAGTATTTGATGTTTACAGCGAGAAAACAAGTCAAGTCAGATCAAACCTACGTATGACAACGGATTTTTACTCCTTCGCGCGCGCGGTTTCGCACAAAGCGTTTTCTCTCTGTTTGAAGTGCATACGGTCAAACCTACACATCTCGAAAGGTTTAGAGAGAAGAATAAGCATTAGAGAGATGAAAAGTAATGAATGAAGTGCGCGCGCCTCCTTTAGTATGTGTGTTGTTCTCTTTTCGATCCATATAGATGCATAATCTAGGAAGTCTTTCAGACAAACGCGCGCGCACCTTGTAGCTCAGTTAGTACTTTTATTGTTGTTTCAAAGGCTGCTCTAGCCGGATCAATAACCGGAGCACCGAGTTTTCTGGAAAGCCACCCTGCGTTGCCAACCATTCCGGTGCAACCTAACACGATAACTTCAGCGTGATCCTCTTGAACCGCCTTTCCTCCCTTCAGAACTAATGCCTTTCTCAGTCGCTCCCGTTGACCTAGTTCAAGCACATGCATCCCCAACGGCTTAACAGATAACAGAAACCTTTCCACACCACATTTGCGAGCATTTCTTTTCACTCTTATAACCGCCTCTTCAACCGTGGTCAAGACAGAAAATCCTCGTTCCATTTCCTTTATCTTCAAGAAGGAGGCTTCACCTGCTCCTATCACTGAAATCTTGACGAGTTTTCTTGCTTCTTCTAGTCCGGGATTTCCAAAACAATTAATGATAATGGCATCGTAACCTTTCTCTTCTCCCTCTTTTATCACTCTTAAGAGATCAGGTACGGCTGATTTTTCGTCTTCCTCAGTCTCAATGGACAGGGGACCTTCTTTGAGACTTTCGAAATCCAACGCTGCACCCTTAATCTTTAATGACGAATAGATATTGTCAATGTCCTTCATAAACTCGGTTTTCACAATAGGGTCTACTACAAGAATTTTCAACGAGTCCACCTAGAAGGCTTTCATACCTTTGCTTCTACCGCAACCGCTATACCCTTCTCCAAGAAGATTCTCGCATTTTCAATTGGCAATGTCGCTATATCTTCTGCTTTAAATGGACCGTAGGTTCGCATATCAGATCCAATTACAGCTGGAATCTCTTGCAGAAAACGCAGTAACATCCTTTCTGGTTTTTCTTCTCTTTTCACAGGTGTCGAACGACCTCTCAGAATGTCTTTCAAGAAAGCCTTGTAGGATTCTGCTAAGGGCAAAATGGCTTTATGCAATCCTTCCTCTTCTTCAGTCAAAACATCTCCAGGCATAACTTTTCCCGCAATAGTCTCATTCAAAGTTTTTTTGTATCGAAGCTGTACGAGCTCTTTCGCTAGTCTTTTCACATTCTCAAGCTCACGAAGCATCAGCCTTGCCTTGAGTGCTTTTCTATCTAACATCCGGCTTTCTTCTTTCAACGACTTCACATAATCGGTCAGCCTTGAGTAAAAATCCCTAGAAAACGTTTGAAGCTCCTTATTTTCCTTCTCTTTGTTCCACGCCTCGTAAAGTTTATTATACATATCACTCAACCACTGTAGCCGCTCCTTTGCATAAAAGCAGCAATGCTGCTGCTGTGGGTAATTCAACCTTTTGTTCTTTAAATGGCTCGTAGATCTGTTCTCCAACCCTAAGTTTTGGGGAGTCGGACACAAAAACTGTCACTGATCCATCTTTGAAGGCGACGGCACCCTTAAAGGGATCAAAATCTTCAATGCCTCTTATAGGAACATTAATTTTTTTGAACCCGGTTTTTCCATGCAACGAGTTACTCAGTCTTATTAGCCGATGAATATCCGTCGTGACAACAGTGTCAATTTTCGCTGCTTGCCTTTGTGCACCATGCAGAGCTATTTTTTTCCAACTCTCAACCCCAACATTCTTCATCTTTCCCCAAGGACCTTTCTCTTTCCAACTTTCCAAAAGTGATTCTCTCTGATCAAGCAAAGTCTTGACAACATGCCTCTTTAAATCTATTCTCTTTAAATCCTCTAGAGTAGCTGTCAGAAGGAACTCGTAAGTTCCTCTAGCAATCCTTCCCCTCCACCCGTTCTCATCCAAATTGGGCCCAACCAAAATGCGAGATCTATTATCAAAACTAGTCTTTTCTAAACCATGAAGCGTAGCTTCTAACCCTATCCCCACAACATAATCGACAATTTCCTTGCGCGCCATCTGATCCATTTCACGAACTTGCTCATGTTCTATGTGAAGATGATAACCTCGGTGCCCAGAAAAGCTTACCCTCATCTCTTCTAAGGAAAAACCAAAATCTTTCGATAATATGTCAATAAGTTTGAGTGTTTCTGCCTTTGCAGTCTCTAAACAGACTTCACATGGCCATGTTTTTTCGTCAAACTTTTGTTCCCCACATTCAGGACACTTTTCAGGCGGTAGTCCTTTGTCGACGGTGCCACAGTTCTTACAAACCCATGAATCATGGTTTTTGTCGCAAGGAGTTGGAATATGATCGGCGTCAATATCAAAAATCAAATCTGCACCTAACCAACCTTTCTCCTCCATCTTCTCCTCAGGTCTTTCATAATAAGCACCCGAATAATAGGCATCTGAAGGAACGGTTGTTTTCAAAAAAGACCTTAATACACCCACGTTTTCAAAGCTCCTATGTCTCAGCATAAACCTCTCTTTAAGTAAAAGAAACCCAAACTCTCGCTTTTCAATTGAAGTGGGAGGCTGGATAAAAGAAGAGTTGCTTCGATAATACTCAGCAAACTTGTTACGAACAAAAGACAAAGAAGAGCCCATTCTCATTCTTCCATCCAAACTTAATTGAAGTTGTTTTCACGAAGTTTCATGGACCAAGCACTCGTTAATATCGAACCTTTTATATCTTATCGAAGACAAACTTAAAAACTCATGCGTGCACGCATCTCGGCGTTATTGTGCACCCATGTCAAGGAAAATCTTGTCGTGATTACCAGAAAATAGTAATGAAAACTGCGAAAAAAGGATGGTGTCCGATGTGGGCGACATCGCAAAAGAACTAGAGGTAGAGAGAGAACAAGTGCCGCAGGACAAGATTTCACTTCTTCTTCCAGCACATAACGAAGGAGGAACCATACAGAAAACGATACTAGAACTTTATCAAGAAATAGGTACGAAAATACCTCTCGAGGTCATTGTATGTGAGGACGGCAGCACCGATAGCACCAAAAAAGACCTTCTGGAGCTCAGCAAACAGATTCCCATGAAACTTATCCTTGGAGAGAAAAGGAAGGGTTACATGAGAGCACTGAAAGATGGCTTAAACATTGTCGACTCGGACCTAGTACTCTTTGTTGATTCCGATGGCCAACATGTAGCTAATGACTTCTGGAAACTCTACGAGTTGAAAGATAAGTATCCTGTGATAAGTGGATATAGAGTCAAAAGGGCAGATGCTCCCCATAGAAGACTCATGTCAACTGTATTTCGATGGATGGCCACAACCCTCTTTAGGTTACCACTGTTTCACGACATAACGGCGCCTTTCAAGTTGATGCGAACTAAAGTGGCTCAAGAAGTAGCAGATGACTGCAGATATATGAGGGACAGTTTCTGGACAGAGTTTACAGTCAGAGCTCATAAAAAGGGTTTTAGCATAACAGAGGTTTCAGTCAGTCACAGAAGAAGGATTAACGGACCCACTCGCGTATATCACCCAGAAAAACTCATGAGTATAGTTCTTTCCCAATTAATGGGATTATTTAGGCTTTGGAAAGAATTAGCCGAATGAACACTTGGGAATGATAGAGTGTCTTGAACATTCTAATGATTTCTCCAGATGCTCCTCCCTATAAAGGTGGAGTTAGCCGCCTTGTGGGTCTGTTGAAGGACGGATTGGAACATCTAGGACATCAAGTGACCTTACTTCATCCTAAATTTAAGATTAAGGAATTCAAATTTTCGATTATCCCATTCCGTCACTATAGCAATAGTTACGACCTAATTCATCTACATGGCCCCACCCCATTTTTGTCTGATTTGACTTTACTGATTCATTGTAAACGCCCAATTGTCTATACACATCATGCTGAAGTATGTTGGATTTCGGGAAGAATTTCCAAGACATATACACAATTTCACAGATTCTTAGCAAAAAAAGCTCAAGCAATCATAGTTCACTCAGACGACTATAAACGTTTGTTCAATGGAACCAATGTCACAGTAATCCAAACACCATGTTTCTTTAAATGCCCCGAAAAATCTAATCTTGAACAGAAACCGGATCTCTTTACGGTTCTCTTTGTTGGCCAATTTCGACCCTTCAAGGGTGTCGATGTACTCCTGAAAGCAGCATCTATGCTTCCGAAAGTTAGGTTTACTCTAGTTGGAGACGGATACCTGAAACCAAAGTTCATACGAGATACTGAGGATTCAGAAAATGTTAAGTTTTTAGGCAAAGTAAGTGACGATGTATTAGTAGAGTTGTACAAGCAGGCACATGTGATATGTCTGCCTTCAGTCAACACTACTGAAGCCTATGGACTTGTATTGATTGAAGGAGCATTGCACGGATGTGTACCAGTAGCATCTAATCTAATTGGAGTGCGAGAAAACGTGTCGCGTCTGCAAGGATGCCTATTCAAGCCAAAGTCATATCGTTCGTTAGCTAGAAAGATAAGAATGCTTTCAAGCAAAAAAGAGTCGTGGCTAAGCGTCGCCAACAAATCAAGAAAAGCTGCACATGATTATGTGAGCACATACCCTACTGAATACTACGTAAAGAAACATGAAGAGATTTTTGCTGGCGTCTGTTCACAAGAACGCACATAATTCGCAGTTGCATTTTATCTGGAATAGCAGAAAGTAATTTGGTCCACAGAAAATTTATGTGATGAACCCATCTAGAAAAATGCTACTGGTAGGGTTGCTTCGCCTATGCGTGTCTGCATGGTTACCATAGATAACCCTTGCTACTATAAGGGTGATGGAGTAGCTGTGCACACATACTTTCTTTCATTGAATCTAGCCAAACTCGGTTGTGAAGTTCATGTTCTAGGTTTATCTGGGAATTTAAAATCGAAAAGCGTGATATCCGACGAAGGAGTGGTTTTCCATTGTTTTCCTGACTACCTTAGAGTAGGAAGACCCTTAAGACTTCTATTCTTTCTAAGAAAAATGGCAAAAGAGATTTTGACACTATCACAGTTGAAGAAATTCAATGTAGTTCACGGTCAAGGAAGTAGTGCTGGTGCAGCCGCACTCGCAAAAACGATGGGACTTGAATCAAAATGTGTTGGAACAATACACACTGTGGGATTTGACGAGCAAATGGAAACAGCTAAAGACTACTGGAGATATGGTTTTTACTTGACTGGACTATATACGATCTTGTCTGCCCCCCCTCCAATCATAATGCAATACGGAAACTTTGTCTATAATCAAATGGATTTGAACATCTCAGTCTCTGAATATAATAGAAATCGCGCATCGTTTATCTACAAAATTCCCATTGACAAAATAATGACCATTCCATCAGCCGTTAACAGTCCATTCCTGAATGACACGTCCTTGAAACAGACGAAGCCGCGGTTAGGTCACCAAATAATCTTGTATGTAGGCCGTTTGGCACCTAGGAAAGGGATCAATTACTTGTTGCAGGCAATGTCACGCATCACAAAATACTTTCCTAAAGCAAAACTAATCATTGTCGGAACAGGGCCTCTCAAACACTATTTCAGAGACTTGTCAAAGAGACTAGGCTTGCAAAATTCTGTCATGTTTCTAGGTTATGTTAGTGATGAAAGGATACGAGAGCTTCTTGTCTCTGCTAACGTAGTAGTTGTCCCTAGCATATTCGAGGGCTGCCCCCTTGTTTTGCTTGAGGCGATGGCCGCTGGCAAACCTGTGGTTGCCTCTGCAGTTCAAGGAATATCTGAGGTCGTTAAGCACGAGCTCTCTGGGTTACTGGTGAAGCCAGGCAACACTCACGAGATTGAAGATGCCATTATCCGCCTTTTGAAGGAGAAGAAATTTGCAAATCGCTTGGGAGAAAACGCAAAAGAGGCAATCAGAGAAGATTACAGTTGGAAAAAAATCGCAAGAAGAACGCTGGAGGCCTATGAAAAATTATGAATCATAAAATCTGGCAAGCTGCTGGATTTTGGATTGTGTTGTCCTGCGTTATCTTGCCGATTCTTTTACGTTTGCCATACATGTATGGCCCTGCCGACTTGGATGAGGGCAATTATGCGACCATAGGAATGATCCTTTCAAGAGGCGCAGTTATGTACAGGGACATCGGTGGTAGCAAACCGCCATTAATTTACTACATCAACGCGCTGATCAGCTTGGTTTTTGGGTCTAACCTGCCAGTCCTGCGTTTGATCTTCGCTGCAGTATCGGGGATCACGGGAGTTTTTGTCTTTTTGATTGCGAAGAAGATTTATGGACTTGAAGTTGGAGTGATTTCCACAGGTCTTTTTATTGTAATTTCCTGCTCTCCACTTTGGGGCTATCATAGTCCAACCAACGTTTACAGTTCATTGACGGAAAGTATAGCAATCTATCTTTTGATAATTGCCCTTTTTTCAAAGGAACGAGAAACGACTTTTGTAATTGCTGCTGGTGTATTCGTTGCCTTTTCCGTATTGATGAGACAGACAAGTATTATCATATTTGCTACTGCAATAGCCTGGTATCTAATCAGATTTTCTTGGCGCAAACCGTTTCAAATAACTGAGATGCTGAAACAAACAGTAAAACGTGCCTCTTTAATCATGGTAGGAGGGTTTGTGCCACTTGTGCCCATAATCATCTATTTTGTTGGAGTCTCTGGATTTGGAAATATGATCTACTGGGTTGTAATGGAACCAATACCCGGAATGATTGAACATACACCGTGGACCATGTGGTCTAAAGCAGAATGGTTTATTGTAGTAGTTTTGGCTATTCTACCTCTCGGATTTCTTGCCACAATTTCAGCGAGAAATGAGCTTCTAAACAAAGCAGAAGGATCCTTATTGATGTTTCTTTGGATAGTCTTCCCTCCCTTAGCCTTTTTGCTGCTCCCTATTCCCGGGTATGTTCACTATTACTACCAAATGTTGCCCCCGCTTAGCATAGTGGCGGGTAAGGGGTTAACTTCTTTTCATCGAAACTGGAGTAAAACAACTACAATCGCTGTCCGAAAAGGTTTCAGAAAGTTTCTACCGACCAGTAAGCAATTGCTTGCCGTTCTACTGATAGTTACGGTCACCTCAAGCTTAATATTCAACATTATTGCAGCCCGAGGATACGTAAGTAGGTATGATTCACAAGTTGCAATGAAAGTCGCTGATTTCATAAAAAAGCAAACAGCACCCAATGAAGAGATATTCGTTTTCGAGTTTTGGGTAAAGATTGGTCCGTTAATTTACTATTTATCAGAAAGGTGCCCGCCAGTGCCTAGACCATTTTTCTTTACCTACATGCCAAATGGTATAACAAGTTCAGATGCGCAAAATGTGGAGAAAGCGCTTCTGGACAAGAACGTCGAGTATGTGGTAATCATTGGACCTCCACCACCTCCTGAATGGAACGCCTCCAAATTATTGTTGACCATACTATCACAGTACCATCCTTTCTACGTAGTGTCTGACAAATACGTTCAGTTTCCGGCATCCCCTGCCCCTCCATGGATATCAGAACTAGAAGTTGTAGTGTACAAGCGTCGGGATTTATGGCTTCAAGAGATTAAATCAAAAAACGTTGAAAGGAACGTTACAATCAAATATGATTTCCTATCTCAAGGAAGATGGGTTACTGAAGTGTTGCCCATTGATGGGTATCAGGAGTGGTTAACAATGCCGAATGCAGCTTTATCTTTTGAGATACTTGCGAGTGAAGACAACAACACGCTTTATGTAGATCTCTTTGACCGTGTGGGAAACTTTAGGGAGTTTGGGTTATTCCTTGATTTCAAAGGTTGGAAGAAAATAACTATTCCAATTTCGGACACCTTCTTCTCTAAGAGGCATATTGGCAGTCCAGATTTCGATGAGATAACAACCTTACATTTTCTTCTTGAACATACTGTTCACGGGCAACCTTATCCTAAACAGCCAATCTCAGGGGCCCTCTCAGGTTTGGTGTTAATCAAGAATGTTCAAATATTGTACGTTGAGAAGGCAAATGAAGACTGACTTCATTACGCTTCACTACTTAAGTGTGAGATCGAGACAGGGTTAACGTATGACGGTAGCAAATTACGTCAATCTATGTAAGGCTTTGATAAAAGCCAAGCTTGCACGCAAAAATTTGGTCCAAGTGCCAAAGCCCTTTAGGATAAATATTGCAGTGACGTACCACTGTAACCTTCATTGCAAGATGTGTAATATATGGAAAATATACAGAGAAACTCCAAACCGTGCGAGAGATGAGATGAGTTCGGATTGTTATACTTCTCTTTTTGAATCTATTTCCGAAGAGTTGTTCTGGCTCGGGTTAACAGGTGGCGAACCCTTTCTTAAGAAAGATCTAGTAGACATCGTCTATCTTGCAGCTTCAAAATCAAGGAACCTCCACATTCTGGAACTCACTACGAACGGCTTTTCTGAAAAGCTTGCAGAAAAGAGAGTTAGCGAGATATTAGAGGAAACAGCTATTCCTTTCATAACAGTGGGGGTAAGTCTAGATGGTCCGCCTTCAACGCATGATTATGTAAGAGGCCGAAAGCAAGCTTGGAGCCGAGCTATAACCACCTACAAAAATCTGTGTGCAATCTCAAGTTCTCATCCAAATTTATCTCCACACATAAGTTACACTATTTCCAGACATAATGCAGGACGTTTTTTAGACTTCCTAGACGCCTTAGCTGAGGAGGGAATTGAACCGGATACTGATTTAATTTCCATTAGCCTAGAGCAAAGTGGCCACCTATATCATAATGTGGGCTCCGGAAAAGGTTCATTGCTTTATGGAGCCAACACTGACATAGAGTTTCTGCTATCCAGAATTAGGATTTCTAACCCTTTCTCAAAAGGCATTGTAGAAATTGGCAGGAATCTCTTCAAGAAGATGTTTCTGATCTCGGCGATAGATTTCCTAAAAAGACCAAATAAAATGGTGCTGCCGTGCGCTGCATTATTCTGTTCATGTTTTATAGACCCATTCGGATTTGTGTACCCATGCTCTGTTTATGGTGAGAAATTAGGGAACATCAGAAAAACAAGTTTCGGCCACATCTGGCACTCTCATACAGCTAGTAAGCTACGAGGAAGTATAAAAAAAGAACAATGTCCAAATTGTTGGTCTCCATGCGAAGCAGAGCCTAGTTTCCTCTTATCTATCCCTAAGACTCTACTCCCACTCTTATGACTTGCATACCTGAGAATGAACATTTATGTTTATCAAAGACGTAAAACTGGATAGGCTCAGGGAAGCCATTTACGGAAACTGTCACCTGAGCCATCCTGATGGCGTCCTAATCTGATTACTAATTTGTTCTTCAATACGGAATCAATGATTTTCTAAGTTTAGACGCAAAGGCAACCAGTTTTGTCAGAATTCTGCTACCGTAAATGATTATCACAAAGTAGACGATGATCCAAACAATGAAGAAAAGTTCACCATAATATTCGTGAAACATCTCTAAAGCCTCTGGGCTTATGTGCACTCCGATCAAGCAAATAGATACTATTCTCAACAGATTGACAAGAAAGGTACCGATTGCGCCTATTGCGACATAGATTATTTTCCGTTTAAGTGAGATTGAAGCTCCTTTGACAAAGAACAAAATCACGAATGTATATATAAAGAGACTCTGAATCCCTGCACAACCCCAAGCAATCAAGATTAGTCTATTCAGACCGTGAACACCTAGTCCCCACATGCCTCTTGGATCTGTTGTTGGGTAAAGCTCCTGTATTTGCTCCGGAGAAAGCACTCGTGTTGCGTAGCCCAGCCAATTCAGAATTCCAGCTACTGAAGAAGCTATAAGAGGTACAAATCCTTGAAGGACATTTAGAAGACCAAAAGGAATGAATGTGTCAACCATATAGAAACAACTAGTTGCCCCAAGAAAAAACGTTGAAATTGAAAAGAATTTCAATCCATCGATCTTGTACAGAAGTAGAACTAAAGCCACAAAACAGACTGTAAGGACAGTATACTCTATGGAAAGGCCCCAGTCTTTAAGAAGCCATTCACCATGCTCCATGTAGGGCACTCCCACGAGTTTACCCAACTCCATGATCTCATCATTGAGTGCAAATGTAGATACACCAATCAAATAGTTCGGGACGGCGGTTGTGAGGGCTATCGCTGTGATGTTTAGCGATTTGTTAGGAAGCTTCTTCCATGCTAGTGCGAGTTCGAGAAAGAGAAGCCATAGGAAGATAAGATATGGTGCTCGCCCTTTCCAAACAGACTCGAACGAGCTGGAGTTGAAGAGATAAAGCATGGAAATGGGCAAGATGAGAGAGAAAGGAATTATGAGGTTGCGTGAAGCCTCTCTTATTTTGCTTAATGATGGAAAGTTCTGCACTCTCTTCAACACTCAGTGCCCCCTATAAGAACCAAATAAGAAAATATTGTTTTCGTTTTACAACGTAAGCCTTGATAACTCGTTGATAGAATGCCCTTCATAAGTGTCAGTTACTATTTTGACCAATCTTTTGAAAAATTGAAGATTGATTGCCTTCTCAACAATCCAGACTCTTGATACATATTTGTCAATGAACACAGTAACTCCACAATATGGACACAGAGTTCTGTCTTGATCTTCAGGAAAATGAATTCTAGCACCACATAGATATGCTTAGTTGAGAAGTCGTAATAGCGCTAATAAAATTTGAAGCGTATTCGATACGCCTGAAAGCTTTTTTTTTAGCAATAATGTCCAAATCTTCAAACAATAGAAAAAACAGGGGAAGTTATTTCTTTGGTATGTAGACTCTTCCGTCTGGTAGTTTCTTTGCTTTGCCATGTTTGATTAAGTCCTCAAGCCATTTCTGCTCGTTCTTTGTGATGCCTGCTTTTTCTGGAAACACTGCTTTATTGTTTGCATCATTCTCTGAGCATTCTGCGCCTGATTCTCGAAGTTTTCTTATGACCTTTTTCCTTTCTATTCTGCGACGAAGTATAGCGCCTATGTATGCCATAGGTAATCCTCCTAAGGTAAGAACCAAGGGACGATTATAGTTGTTTCGAAACTCGCGGAATCCCAATAGCCATTATCGAATCGGATTTGTCCGTGAAAGACTAGTTTCACAGCGCCGCAGTGTTTTTGGGCCATTGGATTTAGTCTTATGAACATAAGGTGACTGTTTGATTCACCAACGTTTTCGACAGGTATTAGCGGTCCATAGATCCACCCAGTAACCCACCATATAGGATGGTAGCCAAAGGTGTGATGTGTTGGTGTTCCTCCTTGGTCATGAGCATCTTCTTCCTCTTGGTCAAGGGCGTATTCAAACACCGCATCTATACTTTGTCCAGCGATAATTCCAGCAACTGCTCCAAAAGGCCCAGTCGCCGCGTAAGCAATTAAGCCTACACCTATCCCTTCGACTATCCTCCACCCCAATAGTTCTTCTGAGACTTTACTTTGACCGTCACCTACAAATTCTATACCCACGATGTTCAGTGATTCTGGTGTATAGACGTCTACATGAGAATCGTAAAGGTCGATTTTTCTGAAAGCATTATACCCAGCTGAATCTAGATATGTAAGGTTTAACATAATCCCGAAATCTGCGAATTCTTCTGTTGTCAACGGTAGCCATCCGATCCCCGTTTCTAGACGAAGCCTAGCTCCCCATTGTCCGGCAGGGCCACGGTCTTCTATCCATACGAACTCTTGCACGGTCGTTATGTATCTTTTTGATGACCCTGCCTCCATGTACCATTGAGAGCCACCATAGAGTTTTTTCTCGGTTATTTGTGCATTATAATGGGTTTGTTCAAGGTTGACATCAGATATTGCATAGAACCTTGGTCGTCCAATTCTGTCTCGCTGATGTGTCCATGAACCATGTTGAAAGTCTAGTAGTCCAGATTCCTCAATCTCGCTAAACTTGAAACTCATGTCGTAGGCATTCCCGCCAATATTGTTCTCCAAATTGCCTAATGGATAGCAGAATCCATCTTCCCAAGCGTAGATTGTGTCGTATGGAGCACAATCCCATTCCCAATCCTGCCAAACTGTTCCATCAACGCAAACATCGTCTATGTAGTCGTCAGCGTATCCTATCAGAAAATAATCATCCTTCATGGTACACCATGTATTCGGTGTCAGTGTGTATTCGTATTCTGTGTCGCTGTAGTCTGGTATGTATATGCGGAATCTAGCAAGCCATGCATATTCTTCAGCTGCAGTTGCTACGTGGAAGCTGAGAGAACCGGCGTCAGCGACCTCGACAAACACGAACTCCAACAAGTGATACCCCTTCCCTAGACTTCCTAGATCAATGTTAACTGGACTTCCACTCCCAGGGTTCGAAGTTTCATCCAACATGACATCCTGCACACCGTCATTGGCACTGGCACTAGCCACGAAATAGAAGGTTTCATTAGAAAGGTCTTCAGGCACGTAAACCCTTGCTAACACATAGTACCAGACCTCTTCGCCTCCATCATCAGGAACTGTGAACTCCAACGTTGTGGAATAGGCTATCGGGTATGAAGGGCTCTCAGTATCTCCAAAATGACCCGAGACTTCCAGGATATCGTCTACCCTGACTTTTCCATCTTCGGTGACGTCACATGCTGGATCCCAATCAGGGTCTCCCTCATTAGAGCCAAAAGCCAGAGCCACTCTCAAAACATCATCTACGCGAACCCCACCGTCACAGTTCACGTCACAATAAAGGTCTGGCGGCATGTAAGGATACTCAGTAGTGTAAGCCGCAGAAACCAAAGGTAAAGAACTAAACATCATCGAAAGTAAATAATCGTTACTAAAGCCAATGTTATAATTTCATTGCATATTTTCAGCTCGTACACCAACCTATAATTTGGGTACTCTTATCATTGTACCCCTCCTTCGCGCTCGGTGCGATAGCTCTATGTGAGCTTTGGTATTTAAAGCTTTAGAAACGTGACTTCATTGAGAGAAAACTGTATCATCAAAACACATTTCTCTCATTCTGAGCGTAGCTCATTCAAAATCCGTACCAACATCCCAAAGATTTGTTTCCTTTGCGCACCAAATGAAACATGTTTTGCCTCCCATGCGTGCACATCTTGATAGCTTTAAACAAGATGATGACAGTTCCGTTGTATGAGTTATAGCCTTATGACATATCAACCGATGCCCCAATGATATATTTAGATCAAGACGAGATTTCATTCCTTTTGAGGCTTAATAACAACCTTTTTCACGCTTCTCAGTTTTCTTCTATAGTAAGCAAGGGGATGGTGTATTCGTCTACAGATGTTATCGGTGCTGACACAGACTCCATGGGTACGGAGGGTATCACATCGCGGTGGAATATATTTTGTTCGACCTCCTTTCTCGCCAGCAATATGTTCCACTTGATAACGGGTCATTCTTTCATCGAAGTCTGAAAAGGAGCGAAATAAGTCAACAACAGTTTCTACAGTCATGCCGATGTTTATTAAGAAAGAAGTTAATGCGAAACGACCGATATGTGAAAGGTGGTGACCAGATTTTATGTTATCATACAATTCTCTGATGCAAGGTGGAAATGCTGCATTAACCACTGTTTTGGGAAGTGATTCTGACCGAAATTTACCTCCTTTTTCAATGAGGAGTTGCTTTAGTTGCTCTACTCGCTCCATTATGTTCGGTGGAAGGAAGTCTATCTTCACATTTAGTTTCCCTTCAATATACCTTTGTACCTCTTCTTGTAGTAAACGGCTTGCCTCACTTTTTGTTAGAAAAACGTCTCCTTGAAGCATAACCCGGTTGACAAGTTTCCATTTTTCGTCGCGAAAAACGGTTCCATTTTTCAAAAAATTTGTAAAATGAAGGGAGAAATCGTAGATGCCCGTAGAGCCATCTTCAATTAGTTTTATGTTCCAATCGAAATTTTTTGCTATTTCAATTATTTTTTCGCTGTCTTCCGCTTCAAGTTGGTGGTAGACTCCCTTGGCTTCGGCTAGCGCATATCTTTTCTTTATGTATGAATTGGCAAGGGCAACTACCATCATGATCGCTATTGGAAAGGAAGGGATTTCAATCCCGTAGTTATGCAACTTTCTGCTTACCAAGGCATCCTGAATGGCTTCTTCAATTCTTTCTTGGGCTCTGTTTAATACAGATCGATACTCTGGATTCGCTAACTCGTCAATCTTTATATCAAGATCTTTTACGAATTTTGAGGCTTCGGGAATGAAGGGGTATTTGGCCAAGTCGCTCTTTGTAAACACATGGGTTCCCCTCCCATTCGTTGTTCATTATTCGACTTCTATACGTGGAGCGAGATAATATGTTAGTTTTCCTTCTTTTTCCTGCTCAAAGTTTAGTTTGATGGGCATGTCGCTAGAGAATTCTAATGTGGTCACAGCAGATGCTGCAGACGCAGCTTTAACTATTTCAGAGAGGTAGCTCAAACTATATGTAGCCTTAGATGGTTCTTTAACCTCTAGATTTAGAAGGGCGTCGCTACCTTTCTTCAGTTCAATAGTGGCCCCCATGAGACTCCCTGTAGCCTGCATCATCATTTTCTCATTATCAGCTTCAATTCGAACGTGGTCACTTACCAATGAAGCATCTTCAATGGCTTCACGAAGACCGTCCGTTGTAGCTCTTGCCTTAGCTTTAAAAGTAACTTTTGGAGTGGGAACCTCTTCCTCCATGGCTTCTAGGGTCGGCATGTTAAACGTACGTACATACTTTCCTCTTATCGTCATTTTCAATCGCGCTGTCTTTTCATCTAGGGAAAGTTCGATGGATTCGTCTTTTCCAACTCTTCTAAGTAACTTTAGCATCTCACTGATGTTCAGGCACATCTTCATCGGTTCACTGCAGTTATATTCATCAAAAATTGTTTGAGGCCACTCGAAGTCGACCATGGCTACCCGCGATGGGTCCATTGCACGGAGTTTGATTCCTTGTGGCGTTATGTCGAAGGTGGCTTCATCAATGAGTATTGAGATTGCAGTTATCATATCTCTCAAAAGTTTTGCGTCCGTCATCTTAACGTTAAACAAAGATAATCCTCCCTTCAATGCGTATATTGACCCCTCTTTTTAATCTTTTTACTGACATGGTTTAGCTAGTCCACTGGTCAGCTGTTTTTAACAGTGCCTCTCTGAAATGCTTAGAGCAAGGGAGTTTAAGTGTATTCTCGGAAGGTATAGTTGCATTTCGTGCACCTGAAGAATTGTGTTGAGGATTCGTCGCTTCCTCTGGTTTGCACCTGCCAAGCATAGGCTAGGTTGTTTCCACACTTTGGGCATTCTATCTTAACAGTGGGGAGAGTCCTTAGTTTTTGTTCCTTTTTTCCTATAATGGCGATGCGTTCTTGGGGAGGGTGCTCTATAACCTTTGGGCGAGTTGTTGCCTCAGGTGTTACAGGTTTCATATACCCACATTTTGGACATGAAAGGAAAAGAACCGTCTTCTCTCGTTCTTTTTTGCGAACTGGTGTTAATCTCATTCCGCATTTGGGGCAGAACTCCATGTCGAAACACACCCAGTGTTCCTTTTCCTTCATCTGGAGTCTTTTAAATCTTTCTTTGCATTCGATTAACACTTATGAACCCTAATATTCTATGTAATAAGCGAGCAAGCGGTTGACATAGATTAGTAATCTAGAGAAAGTGGAAATGCTACGCGCACGCAAAATTCCAATTTCTGGTTTAATACACCGAAATCGTTTAAGATTCAAACTCGCTATTAAACTATCGTCATTTATCTTTAAATTCCTTCCATAAACACCTAATATCAACAAATCTAATAACTATACAAAGTGAATGTCTATGTTTACGTTCCTACGGAAGTACAAGAATCTGCGTGAAATTTTGATGGACCAAAAACTTGCTTCTTTAGGCGACCCCTTCGTAAATTTCATTTACTCTTTATCCATTTCAAGAAGAAAAGGAGAGCCCATTGGTACAAAGGTTGATAGTCATGTACTATCCAAGGCCCTCAAAAAAGCAGGTCTAAGAAGATTACTACCTTCCAGAACTGACCGCCACACACAAGCAGATGCTGCAGAGGCTTTAATCGTGTATGTTTGGGCACAAAATATTATAACGATAGGTGAAGGAGTTGACATTTTGGAACAACATGAAGATCCCATTGAAGCTTTCTGTGCACTTCTAACAACCATAAAAAAAATCAGTACTACCAATTTTAGTTTATAGAATGCTCTCCGTTAACCGTGATTCCAATTGCTGTCATAGCTTTTTCAAGGCCTCTTCAAAAATTGTCTTGAATTCCTCGTTTTGTGCTCTTATCTTTTTCATTGCATCCTTTATTGCGGCCTCTGGTTTCCGCTTCTTTTTGGTGCGAACATAAACTATGGCATGTGGAAGCAGGGGATGGGGTACAGTGTATCCTGCCATGTCAACTGTATCATCTTCGACAAGAAACTTCTGCAGCAAATTACAGAGAGAATGCCCTTCTCCCTCGATTTCGATTTTCAACTCGTTCGAATTTTTTTTCAAGACTTCAAATTTCATTTCACTTTCTTCCAAACTAACCTTTACCATAATCAGAAGCAAATTTCCTTTTCTCAATTTTCCCACATTTAGGGCATCGCAATCCTCGTTCTTGTAAGGTTAGCATATGCCCACAGTGTGAGCAGAAAGAGCAGATGACCCCTAGGTTCCTCTCTGAGGTTGATAAATGATGCGTCCTATTCATGGTGCTAATTACTTTGGCGCGCATAATGTCGCCTGGTTTACACACGTCATACATTATGTCCACGTAATCAAGACTCGCATCAGAAATATGTAGAATCCCCGTGAAATTACCTGAAAGAAACTTATTTCCTATCTGGGATATGCGTAATGTAGCTGATTTGCTTTGTACATTAGAAACTTGTCCAGCAACGATGCTTCCTATTTTTGGAACACTTACTCCATGAATCAAAGGATAGATGGATACCTTCTTGTTCAGCATGTCTAAGAGTGTGCGTCCCGTGATTTGGGAGTGAATGACGCCATCTTTTGTATATGTTCCTGTGCCGGGTATAAATTCTTCAATGACCCCCAAACGTTCGCCTGGGACAACAAATTGTCCACTTTTCCTATCATTCTCACGCATATGTTTCCCCTTCTATTCGATACAAGTCAACCTTAATATTTTTTCTTTCCTTGGTATGAAATCCGAAGAGTTTTGGAATTGCCATCTTCATTTCAAAGATGTCAGTAACCCTTCCATCATGCTTCTCAATAAACTTTTTGATAAATTCTCTGTTACTTCTTCCGCTCTTATGAAGGGAATATATTCTATAGCCTACTTCCAAAGACTTTTCCAAGAATACTCTGTCTGCTCTTCTTTTTTGAACCCCGAAGGGTGGATTCAGTAGGACTGTATCGAAATGATCATGTATTGCATTGATGTCTGCGGCAATCCAGTTTGTCTTTCTTGCTACTGTCAGTTTTCGGGCATTTGCTTTTGCCGCTTTTATTGCTAAGGAGTCTATATCAATCCCGAACGCTTCTTTTGCACCTAGGAGCACGGCGCCTATGGCGAGTCTCCCGGTGCCACACCCTAAATCCACTACGGTCTTGTTTATAATATCATTGTAAGTGTAGGTAGCCAAATACAGGATCTCAGCCGCAACTTCTGGGGATATGGTGTATTGCTCAAGGTGAACCCTAGGTTCTGGATGAGGCATAACTTCTGCGAGTTTCTTTTCTAGGTGGTGTTTTCGAACCAACCTTTTTTGCATAGTTCTTCCCAACTCATTTCGCCAACAACCACTAAGGTTTCATTAGGTGTGAGAACTGATTTGCGAAACCTTGTTTTGTCATCTATGGATACTCGTGGACAAGCTGTATTTACGAATGCCTCTATGTGCGGAAATTGGAAAAGCGCTTCCGGCGTGATTTCTTTCAGTGCAAGTAGCGTGGTATTTCTTCCGCTTTTCTCAAGTTTCTCTTTTATTTCCATAGCTAACTCAAGTCTTCTTTGCCCACTTTTTAATCCAATCAACACACCAAACTTTTTGGCTTCCTTTCCTTCAGAAATGCTACCCCACCGCTGATTGACTATTTTTCTAACTTCTTTATCAACATTGTAGGCTCTTCCTTCATAAGGGTCAGCAACTATTGTTGGTTTTACTGTGGCTAATGCTACACCGATAGCATGAAATCTACCACCCCCAATAAGAAGAAAGGCTTCAACTTCCTTTGAGACTGCTTTAGCATTGGTGTAATCGCAACCAGTTACTTGACCAGAATACTTTACGTGCCCTGCATCTCCAATTGCAACGGTTTTCCCTGATTTAAGCAGCAGTTTCTTTGCTTCCTCAAGTGTGTGAACATGTTGAACTGTGGTCACTAATCCAATCTTGCTCCAGTTCTCTAGGAAGGGTATTGCCCTTCTCACGGCAACCTGAGGACTGACTTTTGCTTTAGCTTCAATGTAGAGAACTTGTGTCCACCCTTCCTTAAGCATAGGACTATGACCATAATGGACGATTAAGTCAATGCCCAGATTTTTCGCCTCTAATGTTACTAAATCACAGGCGCCATAGCAGGGGTCGGCTGAAACGATTGCGATAGCTCCAGCTTGTTCAACTATTGAGGCTAGACGCGATCCTTCATCCTTCAATCCTTCAGGGAGTTGTATTAGGACCCGTTTAGCTTCTCGTTTTATTATCTCTTCCTCTAAACGCTTTTCTTCAAGGTCAAAGGTCTTTGTTTCCATTTGGATTTGCCACTAAATTGGAAATGTAGAATGAGTAGTTGCGAGGTTTTTTAGGTGTTTACTGCCATTCTGGGAGCCATTCACGGTTTTGTTTAGGTCTTTTCGTTTTTCCGCTGTTTCTCAGCATTTCAGCTAACCGTTCAAGCAGTATCTTCTGTTCAATGCTTGCTACTAGTTGCCTTGTACGGATAACAGCGTCTGCGTTTACTGAAACACTATCAATTCCACATCGAACGAGGAATTCGGTGAAGTCTGGAAGGTTTGAGGGGCCTTCTCCGCAGATGGAAACTGTCCGTCCATGTTGGTGGGCCACTTTGATGAGGTGAGCGGTAATTCGTTTTATGGCTGGGTCTCTTTCGTCGAAGTAGCCCATAAGACTTAGTCTTTCTGAGTCGCGGTCAATTAGTAGGATGCCTTGTGTTAGGTCATTAGAGCCTATGGAGAAGCCGTTGCAGAGTTTGGAAAAGTCATCCGCCATTATGGCGATGGATGGGGTCTCTGCCATAAACCATATCTGGAAGTCTCTTGAACTCTCAAGTCCTTCTTCTTTCATTATTGCCAAGCAGTTTTTGGCTTCCCATACTGTTCTTATTACTGGAAGCATTACCCAGACGTTTTTGAGTTTCCATTCTTCCCTGCATTTTTTGATTGCCTTGCATTCAAGTCTAAATGCTTTTTCATACCATTTGCTTATGTATCTGCTTGCTCCTCGCCAACCAAGCATTGGGTTTGCTTCGGTTATTTCGTATTTTTCTCCGCCCTTTAGGTCTCTGTATTCGTTTGTTTTGAAGTCGCTGAATCGTACCACTATCGGGCGGGGTTGTATAGCTCTTGCTACTGTAGCTATTCCTTTGGCTAGTTTTTCTGTAAACTCGTTTCCTCGCCCAGTTTCTAGCATGTATAATGGATGTTCCTTTATGTAACTAGCAAGGATGAATTCAATACGCATAAGCCCTATTCCGTCGAACGGTAGGTTTTTGTATTTTTCAACCATATCAGGAACGCCGAGGTTCATGTATATTTTTGTAGCGGTTATAGGAGCTTGCTCAAGCACGGTTGTAGTGTTTGCTTTATCTAGCAATGCTGGTGCAGCTGGTCCTTGTGGTTCCTTTGTAATTCCTTCGTATACAACACCACTTCTCGCATCCACGGTGTATCCTTGGTTGGTTTTCATTAGTTTAGTGGCATTCTCAGCTGCAACAATGCATGGTATACCCAACTCTCGGCTCACTATTGCGGCGTGACAGGTAACTCCTCCTTTGTCTGTAACTATTGCTCCCGCCATTTTCATGAAGGGCACATAATCGGGATTAGTCATGGTGGTAACAAGAACATCGCCTTTCTCCATGAACTTAGAGGCGTCTTCTGGTGTGAACACAACTTTTGCTAAACCAGCACTGATAGCTCTCTTCCCAGCTGCTATTCCCGTAACGATGACTTTTTGCTCCATTTCTGACATTGGAGGGGCAAGGGGTTTCATCTCCATTTTACCGGGTAGTTCCTTTGCACTCCACACCGTTTCAGGTCTGGACTGCGTGATAAAGATGTTTCCTGGAAAAGATGTGTCTCGGTCAATTGCCCATTCAATGTCTTGGGGTGTTCCATAATGTTCCTCAATTTTTTTTGCAAGTTTAGCAAGTTTGAGAATTTCCTCGTCGGTTAAACATGGTTCCTCTTGTTTTTCAGATGGCACTTGAGCTTCAATTGTTTCACCAGTTTTTAGGTCTCGAATGCGTTCAATGGTCTTCTTCGCAACTTTTCTCGCCGTTATCTTAAGGGTCTTTTTGTCTATAACATAGTGATCTGGAGTGACTTCTCCAGAAACAACGGTCTCGCCTAACCCCCAGTTTGCTTCAATCACAATTTCGTTCTCTTTACCGGTTACTGGGTTAATGGTAAATGTGACACCAGCTGCCCTCGAATTTACCATTTTCTGAACGCCAACGCTGATGAGAACATCTTCGTGTCTGAAGCCCTTCTGAGTTCTGTAAAAAATGGCCCTAGGAGTAAACAAACTTGACCAGCATTTCACAGTTTTCTCAAGCAAATCTTTAGTCCCTCTTACGTTTAGATAGGTTTCTTGTTGACCGGCAAAGGAGGCGTCAGGCAAATCTTCAGCTGTGGCACTTGAGCGCACAGCCACAAAAGCTTCAGAAGCCATTGTTTTTTTGCCAAGTTTTTTGTAGGCGTTTCTTGTGGCTTCTTGGATTTCTTCGAGCATGGAAGTGGATTCTATTATATGGCGAATTTTTTTAGAAGCTTCCTCGAACTGTTTGGGGTTGTTAATGTCAGTGACTGTTTCTTTGATGATTGTGTATATCTTCTCCGCAATTTTTGTCTCGGTGATGAATTTCTTATAGGCGTAAGCAGTTACCGCAAAACCTGGCGGAACTCGAATACCTGCCTTAAGCATCTCCCCCAAGTTAGCATTTTTACCCCCAACAAGGGGGATGTCGCTTTTTCCCAAATCTTCAAAATCGATAACAAGTTTTTCTTTGGAACTCGGCAAGACGTTCACCTCGTCTAGTCTGACACCTTTTCGATTAGGATTCGGCAAGAAGTAGGCAATTTTGCTCCTCCTCTCTTCAAAGCTTCCTTTGCTGCTTCTATACCATTCTCGTTGACCTTTGCTATTATAACTGGCTGATTTACTTTCACTCGAGCAGCCGTCCCAATAGACTTCCCGAAAGCCTTCCTCATCCCATCTTGCAACCGGTCTGCATGCGCCCCAAAAATCATCTTATTTTCACGAAGTATAACATGCGGATACGGCATAATCCGTAAGAAATAATCATCTCCTAACTTCCCAGAGAGAACTCGATTTGCTGCCACACGCGCAGCTTCTAACGCATTATGCCGCAGTTGTACTTGCTTTTGGGCGATGAGAAAAGCCTTATACTCAAACTTTCTTGTGGTATCGCCCATGGTGAATTTAGTTATTTTTGGCGGTGGGGAGCCTTTAATATACTTTTTTCTCGTATAAGCCTGCCCCTTCACCCTTCTGTAATTCTTTGCTTTCATATCGTTTTCCCTCAGCATAGGCAGAACAGTTATATTTAAGCATTTGTTAGCATCGTTGCTTATATAAGGTATGAATTCTTAATCTTAAAAATGCGCTTCACAAGCGCCAAGAACATCGTTAGAAACGTCACAGAGCTCATAGTTTTAGACTATTTGGAGTTTGCGTGAATACATGTCCTATTTTCTTGTAGCTGCAGAAACAAAACTTGAAAAGATCCATAATCTCAAGTTAATTGTGAAAACTTCTACTACCTCGCAATCACTTGTTCTTAAACCATAATTTAGCCAGCTCATCATAGTTTGGGAAAACCTCTTTCAAAATAGGGATATAGAATTTTTTCTCTTCTTCAGTCACGTATTGGAATTGGTAACCCCCAGTATAAGGAGACGGGTCACCTTCTCTAGTCAAGAACTCAACGTGCATGAAAGGATTCCCCCTCTTGATCGTTATAGGTTGCCTATCATTGCTTAAGTTTACGAGTTCCAGAGCTAGTCTCCCGATGAACCCGCTGTGCACCTTTGCGGCATTAAGGAAGGAGAGTCCCATTCTTCCATATTTGCTCTTTGCTGTCAAATGAGCCACATATTGTAGTGGCGTAAAAACTATTTCGTAGGAAATTAGGTTCTTATGCTCCAGATAATTCAGTGTAGTCTCCTCCTTCACTGTTAAGATGTAACTATCACCATCTAATAGATGATAGTCGAAAGGGTAGATGCACTTATACTTCTCAATGAGCTCCAACAACTTGCTTTTACCTAGGATGCACAAATTATCACTCACCAGACTTAACACAATACAGCAGAGGTGTTATTTACTTCTTTTTACGGCGCCCATACCATCTACCAAAGCCTTCATTTATGTTGTTGGAGCTCAT
>JAOUKN010000064.1 GCA_029882515.1 Candidatus Bathyarchaeota archaeon | reverse complement strand
TCTCTTCCAAGCAAATCAGCAAATTTGGGCAACCTAACGGCTAAAACCCGTTTGCTCTGATTCAAAGCCTTTCGGATAACCTGACATTTCGTCTGCTCAAAAAAAGAAGAAACGTCGACAAACTCGTCCTTAACGTCCTTCTCCGCCGCACGACGCTCTTTCAACTCGTCTCGTATTTTGAGAAGCCCCAGTTGACGCTGAACTTCATATTCAACGATTTTTGACACCAATTCAAGCTCTTGAACACCTTTTATCTCGATTAATGCTCCGTCTCGAATGGAAACGTTCAGATCTTGACGGATCGTTCCCAAGCCTCGCTTAACCTTTCCCATAGCCCTTAAAATTCGCCCGATGACAAGCGCGGTTTCTTCAGCCTCTTGAGGAGAATAGATAACGGGAGCGGTTGCGATCTCGACGAGGGGGATTCCAAGGCGGTCGATCCGATATCGAATGATGGAACCGTTCTCTCCCGTCTTTCTGGCGGCGTCTTCCTCTAGGCTTATGTGTTGAATTGGAATTTTTTTCCCTTTGATGTCTATTTCTCCGTCTAAGGCTACGACGCATGTTCTCTGGAATCCTGTAGTGTTTGATCCGTCTATGACGGCTTTGCGCATGACATGGATTTCATCCACGGGTTTTGCCTTCATCATGAACGCAATGGTTAGAGCGATTTCCACTGCTTCTCGGTCAAGGTTGTGAGGTGGTTCTTCATCCATTTCTACGAGGCACGAGGTCTCTTCGTTGGCTTCGTAGAGTATCCTAACGCCTTTCTGAAATTCGAAGAGGGCTGCTGGGTCCACTTGACCTAACTCGCTTTGGGTAGGTCTCAGTCGTCTTAGAAACGTGATTTCTGGTTCTTCTTTGAAAAGTTGAGGCTTACAGGAGCAGAACAGTTTTGTTTCGGTGTCAAGTTGTTGGTGTATTTCTAGTCCTGCTTTTAATCCGATTTTTGAATAGTCAATGGTCATGCTGTTTCCTCTGCTTGTGTTCTCGGTGAGATTTCGTTGGCTACGTTTGTGGTGAGAAGCTGTTTAGCTTCTTCAACATCTTTTGTTTGTCCTAAGACCCACATGAGCTTCACCAAGGCTGTTTCAGGTAGCATATCTTCGAGGGGAACTACTCCAATGGCTAGAAGGTCCCGACCTTGATCGTAGACGTTCATTCCTAGGCGTCCCCAGATGCATTGAGAGGTCATGGCAACAATTACGTTGTTTTCGATGGCGTTTCGGATGGCTGAGAAGCAGTATTTGCCTACGTGGCCTAATCCTGTTCCTTCGAGAATTATGCCTCTATAGTCTTCATTAGTGTACCATTCGATAACGTTGGGGTCTAGGCCTGGATAAGATTTGACGAGTGTTACTTTTTCATTGAAGTTTGGTTTCAAGATGAGTTTTTGCGAGGAGTTTCGTTTATGATAATTTTCAATGAGCATTTCGATTTGTCCGTTTTTCATTCTCGCAAGTGGCGTGGTGTTGATTGATTTGAACGTGTCTCGGCGACTTGTGTGGCATTTTTAACTTTTGTTCCTCGGTGGAATATGATGGTTTTGTCTGAGATCGTTTCGTGCATGGCGACAGCTACTTCTGCGAATGGAGCGTTGGCGGCTGCTTTAACCGCCCCTACCAGGTTAGTTGCTGCGTCTGAGCTTGGGCGGTCTGCGGATCGTTGGGAACCCACCATTATTACGGGTACGGGCGGGTTTTGTATCGCGAAGCTTAATGCTGCTGCAGTGTAGCCCATTGTGTCGGTTCCATGTGCGACTACAACTCCTGTTACGCCGTTTTCTATGTGTTTGGCTGTAGCCTTTGCTGTTTTTGTCCAGTGTTTTGGGGTGATGTTTTCGCTGAGTAGGCTGAAGATTATTTCGGCGTCTATTGTGGCGATTTCTGAGAGTTCTGGGATCACGCTGTATAGGTCGCTTGCTGTGAGTGCGGGTCTTACTCCACCTGTTCTGTAGTCGACTCGGCTGGCGATGGTGCCGCCTGTGCTCACGATTGCTACTTTGGGTAAGTTCGATTTTTGTTTTGGCAGTAACGGTTGGGTGAAGGTGGGTTTGGCTCCTACTCCGATTTTTTTGATTTGGGTTGTAGGAGTTATCTCTACTCCGATATTGTAGCCGCTTTTCAATTTGAGTACGATGTGTTTGTCGTCGCCGTATTCAGATCTGGGGATGAGTACGCCTTCGTGGATTTCTTTGTCTTTTGTGACGCGGATGATGTCGCCGATTTCTGCTTCTGCGTTCTTTAGAACTTTTAATGCTTTGCCTCTGTAGCCTGGGAACTCTTTGCTCAAGCTTTTTTCTCTCCTACATTTATGAATGTAATGTAACTGTTATCCTAATAATCTGTGTCTATGATATGAGATATATAAGATTCAATTCTTTTTCTTCTTCGTTGAAAGCCGAAAGTAAGCAACTCCATTTAAAGTGCCTCTGAGCGCATGCGCCAAGCGTCTCAAAGGTTTCTTCACCATAATCTTGCCTCTTTCAAAAAACTATTGTATCCGTGTGTTATTTCAGTACTTTCAAGAGCAAATCAAGGCTATGTGGATTTTAATGAGTGTCGCCACCTGCACCATTTGCAAACGTAGAAATGCCTTTTTCTTTAGGCCATACTCTAGAGAGAAACTATGCAAAAGATGCTTCATTGAATCCGTTGAGGAGAAGGTTAGGGCTACTATTGCTAAGTATCAGATGCTTGAATTTGATGATAGAATCGCTGTGGCTGTTTCTGGCGGGAAGGATAGCGTCAGCCTATTGCATATATTGGCTAACATGGAGCAGAATTATCCGAAAGCCTCGCTTGTGGCAATTACAGTAGATGAAGGAATTCGAAGATATCGAGATGAAGCCCTGAAAATAGCGGCTGAAAACTGCAAAAAACTCGACATAGAACACCATACAGCCTCTTTCAAGGAACTTTATGGCTACACATTAGATGAGATCATAAAGCATCTAAAAAAAGGAAAAAACAAGCTAACACCATGCGCATATTGTGGCGTTTTACGAAGAAAAGCGTTAAACATTGTTGCAAGAGATGTCAAAGCAGATAAGCTTGCAACCGCCCACACATTGGATGATGAAACACAAACAATTCTCTTGAACATTCTTCACGGATCCCCCTTAAGAATAGCAAGGGTGAAACCGCTCACAGACAAGGCGCATCCGAAGCTCGTGCAGAGAATAAAACCCTTCTGCGAAATCCCAGAAAAAGAAACAACCCTGTACGCATATGCCAAAAAAATAGCGTTTCAAAGCATACCATGCCCATACGCCTCAGAAGCCTTGAGAAACGACATACGCCTTTTTCTGCAAGGAATGGAAGAGAAACATGCCGGAATAACATTTACAACATTCAGGTCAATAGCGAAAATCAGACCAGCAATAGCAAAGATTGCCAGAAAAGAAGAATTAAATGAATGCAGCGAATGCGGGGAACCAACAACTGAAAGAATGTGCAAAGCATGCCAAATGCTTCAGCAACTGGGAACGCGTCAGTGCCCGCTTCACGCTTAGACTCAAAGGAAGAATATAAGAAGTGTGCCTCAACTTAGTTAATTTGACGCGTGGGGTGATCGAAAATAATTCACTTTGATCCTGAAGAGTATTATAAGAGGCAGACTGTTCTGCACGAACTTGGATATGAAGGACAAGAAAAACTGAGACATTCGAAAGTCGCAATCATAGGGTTGGGGGGACTTGGAAGCGCGGCAGCTCTCTACTTGGCTTTAGCAGGTGTAGGTCATTTACGTTTGGTAGATCAAGACACTGTGGAATTGCACAATTTACATAGGCAAGTGCTCTACACTTTTCACGATCTAAGATTTCCTAAAGTTGAAGCTGCCGCAAAGAGGGTTAAGGAAATAAATCCTGAAGTTAAGGTGGCACCCATACCCGAGAATGTGAGAGAAACTAACGTCGAAGAAATCATTGATGGTATGGATTGTGTTGTTGACGGACTAGATAATATACGTACACGTCATCTTATAAACAGGGTATGTGTGAACAAGAAGGTTCCCTATGTTTACGGCGCTGCCATAGGAATTGAGGGATACTTGTCTGTTTTTAACTCTCCAGAAACACCGTGCCTAGCGTGCATTTTCCCGAACTTAGACGACCGTAACCTGCCCACATGCGAAACCCGCGGTGTTCTCGGTGTAACACCAGGTGTCATAGGAACCATGGAAGCGATGGAAGTCATTAAAATACTTGCAGGAATCGGAGATACGCTCAAGAATACCCTATTAGTGTGCGATTTTTACGATATGTACATAGTCAAGGTTGATATTTTCAAAAATCCAAAATGCCCAGTTTGCGGAGAAGTCAAGCCAGAGAAGGGTGTAGAAGTAAACGAACAGCTGGTTTGGTTATGCGGTCAAAATACTGTAAACGTGAATCCCCGAAAACCTTTAAGACTAAGCATAAATGACGTGTATAATCGTTTAAGCAAGCGTTTTGAAGTGCTGTTAAAATCTTCTTTTATTGTGGTGTTTAAACATAATGATGCGGAGGTCAGCCTCTTTAAGGGAGGTAGAGCGCTAATAAAGAATGCTAAGAGTGAAAAAGATGCTTTAGAGGTCTATAAGAGTGTTATGAAACATTTAGAAGCTGAGACGGACTAGCGTTCTGAGTTTATTTGGCGTTTCAGCTGTTGCTGAGTCCGTTTTTCGTAAACACGTCTCATGGAAGAAAGCCGAATGACGCGTCTCTGAAAGTCTTGGTAACAAAAAATTGTGTAAAGCCTTCGTCATGGCGTATGCTTTTTAGACTCTTGAAAACTATTAGTTTGGGGATTACATGCTCTCACCCAGCGTTGAGGCGAAGGTTAAGAAGATTAATTTGCGTGAGAAGAGTGTGAAATTTGTAGATGAGCTCATAGCAGTTGAGGCTCCAGTTAATATCTATGTGAATGATCAACGTGCAGTTACTTTGTTTTCTTTGCCGACACAATTGAAAGAGTTAGGTATTGGATGGCTTCTCAGCCAAGCCATAGTAAAATTGATTGACGAAATAATCAGTGTTCAAGTGAAAGAGAACAATGTAAAAATCAGTTGTAGCAGCAAGATCGAAACTAGGATAAAAGCAGCTAAGACCATGAGAATAGTGGATTCCCCCTGCGGGTCAACAAAAGAAGACTTTCTCTTTCTAATCGACCGAATGACCAAACCCTTTGTCAACTCAGATTATGGGGTCAAGGCAGAAAAAATTCTGCAATTCGTCAAAATTCTCAACGAAAAGTCTGCCTTATTCAAGTTGACTGGGGGCACGCACTCAGCCGCGATTTTTCATGAAGGAAAATTGGTTGCGTTCGCAGAGGATATTGGTAGGCATAATGCTGTAGACAAAGTTATTGGTGCAGCTGCTGAGAAAAAAGTTGAGTTTTCAAAATGTGTCATAGTTAGTAGTGGCAGGCAACCAGCCAATATGGTCCTGAAAGCTGCGCGGGTAGGAATACCAATTGTGGCTTCTATCGCAGGTCCTGTTTACTCTGGAGTAGATGTTGCCATAAAGACTGGAGTTACGCTGATTTGCTTTGCTAGGGGGCAGAGGATGAATGTTTATAGTTATCCTGAAAGAGTGGAAGTAACGTGAGTTTGTAGCCTAGAAGGCCTCGCTGAATAGAAGATTTTAATGTTCTAGTACACCTTCTGCATTGGCTTCCGCTTGATCTCTGGTTAAAACATTCTTAACCAATTCTTCCCTGTTTGATAATGTTAGGCTGAGCTACTTTATCAGACCTGCTTCCTTAAGCTTCGCTTCTACGTCTTCTAGGCCAAGTCTTCTCAGCGTTTCTGGTTTCGGCACTCCGTTCTCGTTCCAGCCAGCAGCCCTAAAGTATTTCTGTCTTGACTTCTCAAACATTTTTCTATCCAATGTTTTTCCTTTGTAGGGTCCTGAAGGCAGTGGCTTCCAGAACCTCGGGGGATTATCATCATCCAGCTTAGGTCTCCACTTGGCGTCAGGCCCTCCTAAAAGCAGCATGGCTCTTTGCAGGTGCAGTATTCTTAGGGCCTTTTCCTTATACCATTCCTTTTCCGTTAGTTCCCATCCAGTTATTGCCTTGAGAAAGTTGAGTTTTTCTATGTCTTCAATTCCGAATGCGGCGAAGACGCAGAGAACAGCTGAGTCAGCCATGATTGTGGATAGTTCCCCACTTCCTTGGTCAAGCGGGAAAGAAGCCGCCGATGTGTGGTCTCCGCCTTGGACTGAGCAGGCGTAGGCAATGTTTTTCGCAACGAAGTCTTCCCCACTTCTGACCCCATGTGCTCCTATGGCTACGCCCTTCTCGTGAACGGCGTACTCAAGCAGATCGACACTTTTCATTTTTCCAAGCTTTAAGGCTGCCCGATAGACTCCCTCAGCTAGGATATCCCCGATTCCTTGCCTAGAGGCTACTTTCTCGGCTAAGGCTGTGAAGGCTTTAACATTCGCCCATTCGGGTTCTATTCCATCTAAATCTTCTTTTGTAAGTATTCCTTTCTCGTAGAGTTCTGCTGCGAATCCTAGGACTGCTCCACCTTGAATTCCACATAAGCCAAGCTCGTTACAGACATAAGATAAATAGATGTTTTCTTCAGGTGTGAATATTCCGAGGTTTGTTCCCAAATAAGCTTCAAGTTCGTAGTCTGGATTGTCGCATATTGCTCCCTTAAACCTTCCAGTTTTGAGCACTGCAAGCTTTAGGCACGTTGTCGGACAGCCAAAGTCTCCCCAGTATTTCTTAACCCAGTGTTTGTCAAACTCGTCTCTCTTGTAACTTTCCTCGTCATGCCATTCATTCTGCCAGTTTCTGATAGGCTCAGAACTTGTTTCAGCTCCAAAGAAGTAGCCTCCTCCTCCAGTTCCCCAGCGTCTAAAATTTTCCTTTTCAAAATTCAATTCAGAAAATTCTTGGGCTAAACTCAGCGTTTTCTCCTTATCATGTACATCTGGTACTGGACCAAACCCTTTTGCGACTATTGCTTTCAGGTTTTTAGCTCCCATTACTCCACCGTATCCACCGTAACCCGCCCCGTGTGCGTACTTAGCGACGACAGCTGCAACCCTAGTTTTATTTTCTCCAGCTGGCCCAATATAGAGAATTGAGGGTTCCTTTACTTCTCCATAGTTTGGCCGAACATCTTTAATTTCCTCGATTGATTTTCTGACCAGAAAACGTAAGGTTTCCCTTGCCTTTTTGCCCCAAATAGGTGAGGCATCTTTAATTTCGACCTGTTTGTCACATATGAATACGTAGCATGGCTTTTCTGCTTTTCCAGTTATTATTAAACCGTCATAACCTGCGCATTTCAAGTCTACTCCAAACTCGCCTGCAACTGTTGAGCCTATTACACCGTTGCTTTGAGGCGATTTTCCAGAAACACAAACCTTTGTTCCGGGGAAATATCCCGTGAACGGGCCTGTGAGTACGAGTAGAATGTTTTCTGGGCCGAGTGGATCTATTGTTTCCCATTTTCTGCCAAGTCTATCCCATAGTATCTTTGTGGCTAAGCCTCTTCCGCCGATATAATCTCTTAGAACTTTGTTTGGAAACTTCGTTTCCTTGATGTTTCTGTTGGAAAGGTCTATTTCCAAGAATTTTCCGGCGTAGCCTCTCATCAGTCTATAACCTCTTTTGCGGTTTCTTCTCCAAGAATTTGCTTGGCGATTTTATGTGTGAGTTCCTTGGGTGTTTTGGCTAAGATCTTATAAGAGACTTCTTTTTCTCTTGGAATAGACATTAAAGTGTTCCATCGGCCTTCTTGGCATGCTTCGACGCATTTTGGCTTTCCATCACATAAGTCACAGATAACAATGTAGTTTCCTTCTGGATGAAGGTGTGGAACATTTCCCGGGCAAGCCTCTATGCATAGACCGCATGCAGTACACTTTGAAGCATCTACGTTCACGGCCCTAGTTTGACTGTTTACGGATAAGGCCCCTGTTGGGCATGCTTCAACACACGGGTAATCATCGCATTGAAAGCATAAATGAGGAATCTCAACTCCTGGAACAAGCATGAAGACCCTTATTCTTGAAGCTTCAGGCCAAATTTTTCCTTCATGATAGAGCGAGCAAGCAATTTCACATCTTCTGCATCCGCTACAATTCTTGTAGTTTCGCTTAATCCAAACTTGGTCGTTTCGGCTCATACTGCATCACTTGCTGCATAACAAAAAAGGTTGGGCTAAGATTTGACTGGTCTCTTTCAATTTCAAAATGGCTTCCTCAACGCCTTTGCTTTCGTTGATTAACCATTCCTTGTATGCCTTAAGTTTTTCCATTTTTTCCTCTAGCGCAAGAAACCTTTTTTCACGGTATTTACCGCACATAGTTTTTCACATCTAAGATGTACGCATGCATGACCTTTCAATCGAGTCAAGACAATATAACCCTCTGAACAGCCTCCCGAGGAAGTCTAATATAGAGTAGAGGCTCCTGTGCGCGCGCAGTTGATGAAAATTAAATAAAGGGATTGCGTACGGGGATCAAGATTATATTGTATAGTTAGTCAAGGCATGACATGGAAGGATATGATATGATTGAAGTGTTAGTTTTGTATTATTCCAGGACTGGTAGAACCAAAGCTTTAGCAGATGCTGTCGCCGAGGGCGTTGAAAGTATTGAGGGAGATTCAGCTAGAGTGAAGCGTGTTGACTATGCAACCGTTAACGACTTCATCTCTTGTGATGCAGTGGCCTTTGGGTCTCCAAACTACTTCAGTTATATGGCTGGACTCATAAAGGACTTTTTTGACAAAGCGCTGAGTGTAAGAGAAAGGGTCGCTGGCAAACCAAGTGTGGCATTCACTTCAGGTGGTGGTCCAAGCAACTCGGCTCTGTTGAGCTTGGAAAGGATGATCTCTTCTTTCAGACTGGAGAAAGTGGCTGACGGCATAGTCTCTCAAGGAGAGATCAGCGAAGAGAATCTGAAGGCCTGTAAGAAACTTGGAGAAGCATTAGCGAAGAGGGCGCTTGAAAGAGCTGAGGTGCCAAAAGACTAGGTCAAAAAAACACAATGCCGCAAACCCAAATACCGTCAGAGAAACCCAGCATGCGTCCGCATTAGTTTTCCAGCAAATTAACATTGCATACATGCAGAGAAAACTAATATCCTCTTTTGTTGCATTTTAGGTTTAGATGCAGAGGAGTAAGCAAGAGGTGTCGAAAAACGATAGTGACGCGCAAAAGGACGAACGTTCGAAAAAGAAAGTAGAGGAAGCGCTTGACGAAAAGACTATGAAAAAATTGGGGAAATTGAGCGAAAAAACCATGAAAAAACTGGCAAAATTGAGCGAGCTTCCTCACTTGTACAAAGACTATGTCAACACTGCTGCACCAAAATTACTCGCTAAGAAATCTGCGAAACATGAGAGAAGCAAAAGGGAAGATCTTCTGCGCAACTTTGAAGAGAATGTCTTTGATTGGGATAACAAAGCTACAAAGAAGCCAGCCTTTGACGCCTTCAAGAACGTATTTGAAGGTTTTGACAAGCTGAGGAGAACATTCGACGCTAAACAAAAAGAAATCGTTGGTGAAACTGACTTTGGTAAGAATATGGCAACAATGGTCGCATTGATGCGACAACAGATTGAAGCTTTGGATCAAGCAGCAAGATCACAGAGTAAACGGTTCCGTATTTCCCTAGTAGTAGCTGCTATATCAGTGATAGTTGCAGTCATTAGGATCCTGCTCTGATGCTTGCTATTAGGAACCCAGCCCACGCACACGCTCTTGTCTTCTATTATCTCTAAGATTTTTAGCGCGCGCACAAAACTGTAGGATTTTCTTTCCAAACCATGCTGTCATTACCGAAAATATATTAACTAAATGTTTGAATAGCGACTCTAAGTGTTAGAAATGAAATGCATGTTTAACCCAGAGATAGAGTGCACTGTTTACAATGTCCTGAAAGAAGTAGTAGAGCGTCCTGATCCATACCAAATTCTCCAGCATGCGTGTCCCCTGTGTCCAGATCGACCCTTTCCAGAAAGGCCCTTTCCAGATCGACCTCTTCCGGAACGCCCAAGAAGACGCCTACGGAAAAAATAGAATCTTTTTTTCGTGCGCACATGAGTGTGAAAATCAGGTGGATGATCCGCGCGCTTGTTCAATCATTTGTTTTGCTAAGCAATCTGGGCATACAGGGAGTGGCACTACCTGCCATGATCCGTCCTCAAATTTCATTTTCATCACATCTTTGTTAGTTAAGCTGGCACCGCATTTTGCACATTTTCTTCTCTGCATTAGAAGTTTACTCCTTCCCGCCCACGAGGATATGTTAAAAGAGAAGATGTAAAAACTTTGCTGCATAAAAGCACGCGCATGTAAGGCAAGTAACTTGATTTTTCGCTCCTTTCTTCATGTTCTAACTGACTGCACATACAATAGCGATTTGTGACGTTTCTATAAGGTCTTTCCGCCTATAGGATTTCCCGCGTTTGTTTTTCGTCTTAGAGTGACAAAACTGTCAGCGCGCAAGTTTTAAGTGTTCTGAACCCTACTTCGGGTTACTATGTATAGTGATAGTAAGATTGCAGGGTTGTTGCTGGCAATAGGTAGCGTCTTTTGCGTTTTTGGCATAATCGCTGCAGAGGCGCTTTACCCCGGCTATAGTACCTCTGAGAACTACATAAGTGACTTGGGTGTCGGACCGTCTGCCTTCATATTCAACTCGTCAGTGTTCTTGCTTGGCGTGTTGGCGGTTTCTGGTGTCTATTTCATTCAAAAGGCATTCAGTTTCAAGCTTTTCTCTATACTGACGGCAATAGCAGGAATTGGTGCAATGGGGGTTGGATTGTTTCCAGAGGATGCAGGAGTGATTCATGTTGCTTTTTCTTTGCTAACGTTTCTGTTCGCGGGGATATGTGCTATAGCGTCTTACAGACTGGAGAAACCACCACTCTCTTACTTCTCCATCATGTTGGGGATCATGTCACTGGTAGCGCTTGTTCTATTCGCTTCTGGCATTTATCTAGGTTTGGGGAAGGGAGGAATGGA
>JAOUKN010000063.1 GCA_029882515.1 Candidatus Bathyarchaeota archaeon | reverse complement strand
TTTCGACGAAGCGGTTCAAAATTTGAAAAGAAGGTATGGTGACAACAGAATTCGCAGAGTCAAAGTGATGGGAGAACCACAACGTCTCACAGAGATGGCATACCTTGATGAAATAAGAAACTTAGGATATGAGCCGCTCAGAAAGAGAGACGGAAATAGGGCAAGGAGCTTCTTTCATATGATGAACTGGTTGAAGGAAAACCCAGATAAACTAAAATACGCTAAGACTGGTTGGCCACGGTTGTCTAGATACCGTCTATTTAGACCGTACCATCAAGTGAGATCAGGAAAAAACAGAAAGTGCGCGCGCGCTCAAATACCGATTGAAAATGAGGGTGGTAATTCTTGTCGCTTGACATGATCAACAAGTGGTCCTCTAACTTGTATTGTTTCATAAACCCTCAGCAACACTTTAATCCTTCTCAAACTCATGTTGTCGCACGCACAGACAAAATGTAACAATTTTACCTTTGAATTTTTTTGGGAAGGAAGGCGCGCGCGGAGAAGAAGAAACAAAAATTCTGTGAGTCGATACTATAGAGAAAAGAGAGAGGAAAGTCGTTGCTTTTTACATTCTTTTCATTAGATATCGCATGATCGTCAATTTTTGAATCTCTGATGTTCCCTCGTAAATCTCAGTAATCTTCGCACACCGATGAAACCGTTCCACATGATAGTCCCCCATGTAGCCATAGCCACCATGAACCTGAATTGCCCAATCCGTAACTTCCACAGCCATCCTACTCGCAAAAGCTTTCGCCATAGAAGTCATCATCGCATCAGTCTTCCCCTGATCAATCAACCAAGCAGCTTTATACGTAAGTCCTCTTGCCGCTTCAATCCTCATCGCCATCTCCGCTAACTTGAATGAAACACCTTGAAACTGAATGATTGGTCTCCCAAACTGTTCCCGTTCCTTCGCGTAATTAAACGCTCGCTCAAAGGCCCCCTGTGCAATCCCAACAGCTTGGGCAGCGATTGGCACACGACTTACATCAAAGAACCCCATAACCTGATAAAAACCTCGGTTCAGTCCGCCAACTAGGTTCTCTTCAGGCGCCTCAACATCACTAAACCCCACCTCACCAGTAATCGCCGGTCTAATCCCCATCTTATCATGCAGCTTCGTAACGTCAATACCATCCGTTCCCTTGTCCACAGCGATTATGCTTTGACCACGATATGAAGGCTCGGCCTTAGGATCCGTCTGACACAACACCAAGAAAAAATCAGCAACAGGAGCATTCGTGATGAAAGTTTTCGAACCATTAATCACCCACCCGCCACTACTCTTCACTCCAGTGGTGTCCATGCGCGCGATATCGCTACCATGAGCAGGCTCTGTAAAGGCTCCAGCTGAAATAAACTTCCCACTACATAGTGGTGTGATATACTTCTTCTTCTGCTCTTCAGTTCCATGCTCCATTATTATGTCACTTGCGAAGGTTCCAGACATCACTGCAACACCCAATCCAGGGTCAGCCCTGCACATCTCCTCAGTCACCAAACACTCCTCAAACATCCCATATCCTTGCCCGCCATACTCCTCGGGGAACCTCAAACTGGTGAACCCCAGTTCCGCAGCTTTCCTATAGAGATCTGTAGGATGCTCCTCTTTCTTATCAAACTCTAATCCTATTTCAGGTGTAAACTCCTTCTCACAGAACTCTCTAACAGCTTTCTTGATATCCTTCTGCTCTTCGTTCAATTCGAAATTCATCTTTTCACCATCTATCCAACACTTATTCTTAGATTCTCAACTAACTAGACTTCTCCTCTAATATTCTTTCCGTTAACACAGGCACAACCTTAAACAAGTCTTCTACTACACCGTAATCAGCCACACGAAAGATCGGAGCCTTACCATCCTTGTTTACAGCGATTATCAGATCAGCGTTTTTCATCCCGGAAATATGCTGGAAGGCACCACTTATACCGACAGCGATGTACAGTTTCGGCTTCACAGTCTTTCCAGAAGTCCCCACTTGCCGATCTGTCGGAAGCCAATCCTTATCTACTATGGGTCGTGAACACGCAAGGACGCCTCCAAGTGCCTTTGCTAGTTTTTCAATTACTGGCATGTTATCGGCATCTTTTATTCCACGACCTATGGCAACTATTACGTCAGCTGCGGTTATGTCTACTTCGCCAGCAGGAGGCTGAACATACTCAATAAATCTTTTATACGTTATGTCTTCCGAGAGTGGAGATGCGACTTCAATCATCTGGCCGCCTGCAGCCTTGACTTCTTGGGCTTCAAACGTTGCTGGACGAAGCGTTACAATGTAACTCTCAGACTTGCGAAGCATCGCCTTAACGTTCACTTTACCACCATAAACCTGACGAATCACGACCAACCTTTCCCCTTCAAAATCCAAGTCTATGCAATCTGTTGCTAACGGCATCTTCAGCTCGGTTGCCAAGCTGGGAGCTAAATCTACTCCAAAGGCGGTGTGCCCTATTAAGGTTAGTGAAGGCTGGCGTTCGGAAATTAGGTAGGACAGAACCTTTTGATAGGTTTCTGCGTTGAAGTTCTCTAGCCTTACGTCGTCAATGATCAGAACTTTCTTGGCCTGTTCTGCCAGTGTTTTCGCAAATTCTTTGACATCGTGGCCTAAAAGGACCGCTGTCAGATCTGCGTTTATCTTTTGGCTTATCTCTCTGCCTTTGGTCAACATCTCAAACGTTACGTCTCTGAGTTCGCCCTGTCTGTGTTCAGCTAACACAAAGAGTTCTTTCACCTAGATGAGCCCCCTAGCTCTCAAGGTTTCTACGATCTTTGTTGCTATGTTGTCGAGCCCGCCAGTCAAGATTTCTGCCTCTTTCTCTACGGGAGGTATGAACATCTTTTCCACTGTTATCCATGATCCAGATTCTCCAACTTCCTCTTCTTTTAGGCCAATATCCGCAAGATTTAGAACTTTGAGTTCTTTTTGTCTGGCTTTCCTTACACCCATTATCGATACATATCTTGGTTCGTTGATGCCTGTTTGGATGGCCAGCACAGCCGGCAATTTTATTTCCATCACCTGCTCCAAGCCGCCTTCGAGCTCGCGATTAACCTTCACTGATCCTTCTGTGACGTCAATTTTCTTTATCATAGTGGCATGGGGGATTCCAAGTAGTTCCGCCAATATACCGCCAACTTGTGCGAAGCCGTCATCTCCGGCTTGAGCACCTGTTAATATAAGGTCAAATGGCAAATTCTGGATGGTTTTGTGCAAAATCTTTGCGGTAGCGAAGGCGTCGGATTCTTCGAATGCTTTGTCTGCTAACCTTTTTGCTCGGTCTGCCCCTCTAGCTAGACATTTCCTTAATGTTTTGTCTGCTTCTTCTGTGCCTACTGTTATGACGGTGATTGAGCCTCCGTGTTTTTCTTTCAGTAATACGGCTTCCTCGAGGGCGTAGTCGTCCCATTCGTTGATGTCGTACACGAGGTCTTCTGTCTTTATTCTTTTGCCGCTTTCATCTATTGTGACTTCTGCTTCGGCTGTTTCTGGGACATGTTTGACACATACGATTATTTCCATTTTATGTTTCCTTTCCCTTATCCATTTGCTGTTTGAACCTAGTAGATTTGAGAGAAATAGTGGTTTGGATATATAGGGATATCTCTTCAGTGTGTTAGGCGTGCGCACGGGCAAGAGACCTTGACAAGATTTAAAAGGCAACTTCAGCTAGCTTGTAGAATTGTGACGAAGCATGTCTAAGGAAGAGAAAATGTTAGAGGAGTTGAAGCGAATCAGAGAGCTGCTTGAACCTAAGCCTGCTCCACCTAGACCCGCACCTAAAGGATTGTGGGCAGAGTTCCTAGACTTCATATCAAGATACAAGGTCATGGGATTGGCAGTAGCCTTCATTATAGGTATCTACTTCGGAGAACTAGTCAAAGCACTAGTGAATGATCTTATCATGCCCGTAATACAGTTAATTCCAGGCATGGACAAATGGGATTTGATATCCGTTGGTCCATTCCTCATTGGGCACTTCATAGGAGCACTAATCACCTTCCTCATAGTAGCCTTCGTGATCTTCCTACTGGTGAAAATCACCAAACGCTGGGGAATCGAATAAAAACCAACATCCTCCACTTTTTTGAAAACCAAAGACCTGAAGCGTTCAACACGTTCTCTTCATCAATGATTATCTACCATAAGATCCTGTAAGCCACCGAATGAATTTTACTAGCTGAGGAAAATCAGACGTTAGATGCCCGATATCGGGGGATGTCCCACTCTTCGTACCTGACACTCGGACAGAAGTACGTGTTGCGTCCGTGCGTGCTGATAAAGAAAAAAGAGGGGAAGTGTTAAAGAGATATGTTCTTCTATTCGGGGACTAGGAAATGCTGCGATCGTGATCCACGCATAAAGATGTGGGCTACACTCATGGCGCTATCTGCTTGGAGGAAGCCTCTTCCCCAATCTATACCGAACCATTCGAAGTGGTATAGTCCATACCACGGGTCGTATACCCACGCGCCGTCACTTGGTATTGGAAGGCCTGCTGCGGCGTTCTTTAGAATCCACTGCATAGCATATTGCCCCAGTTCTGGACTGGACTCCAGGATAAGCGCTGCCATTGCAGAAACGTGCGGAGTAGCTTGGCTTGTGCCCCATACATAATAATAGTTTATCTCACCTAGGTTCCACTGAGTTCCGTCCCACGAAACGAAAGGTTGATGTGGACCAACAACTGCGGCGCCAGGAGTAGTAACGTCTAGATCAGTGGCTTTTTGTCCAATGTCCATGTTTGGTCTTGAACTGAAATCTTCAAGATAGAGTTGCCAGTTGTTCCCCCAGTAATCATCTTCTCTGAGATCTTCTGAGACATCACTTAGCCACCATGTACCACCAGTTCCAATCCAATTCATTGTCCAACCGCCAGCCGCACATGAGATGACTTGTGGGTAGGCGCCTGGCCAGTCCATTCCCAAGTAGCCAAGGTTACCTGCAGCGGCAACCACGATTACGCCCAGATCTATCGCATAGTCTATTGCATCTTCAATCATTGGTGATGGTGAGCTGCCGCCTAGGCTCATGCTAATTATAACTGGGCCGTCCAAAGTCTCAGCCAAGTCTGCAACATAATAGATGCCGGCGGAAATCATTTCATCAGTACCGCCTCTGAACAAGACTTTTCCATCATGACAATCAGACACCCCATCCCCGTCCACATCATAATTGGGATCTGGACAATCGAGCCACCAGTAGTCAAGTACGAGCACTGGAATTATCGTTGCCTCGGGAGCGACTCCTCTAACCCAAAACACGTTGTTAATATTATAGCCAACTATTGTGCTCGTAACATGGGTACCGTGTCCTGAGCCCCAAGGATGACTGATGACCCCACGGTCGTCTCGAAGTGGACCCATCTCAAAGTCTCCGATGCCAGAATCCCACCATATATCATGACTGAAACCCTTACGCAAGTCCCATGCAATATTGGCTTCTGAGAAAAAGAACGGCCATGGGTTTAGCAGCCCTGTGTCTAGCACGGCAACATAAACGCCTTCACCATCATTCGGTACAACCTCTGCGTTGACCAGATCTACCCAGAAAGGTACAAATTCCGGAAGTGAACCTTCATTCAGTGTTGTCGTCTCCAACGATTCAGCAAATTCTTCTCGTGCAATCTCTACGTCATACGGTAACTGGAAGGAAGAGCTAGCCGTTATTTGAGGCAGAGAAACCATCGAAAGTAGTATTGAAAAGGCAATGGTTACTACTAGAATTGATAACTTGTTTTTCATATTTTTTCCTTCTCTTTGGCGTAAATAGGATGCCTTGATGTGGTATATTAGACTTTTGAAACTTGTTTCTGTCTCTCACGCGCGCACTGTAAAGCGCCATTGCTGATCATTCTTCGCCGAAGGAGCAAAAGTTGCTGCCTCGATAACTTCCTCACAAGTTTCTTTGGAACATCCTCAGCAAGGTAGTTTCTGATGCTTCTTCTACCCTTTAATGCTTCATCCAAATCCATCATAATCTACCTACATTCTCAGCAACAAGCAATCTAATAAAACTTAAACAGAAGGCAGTGCAGTGTATCAAGGTGGAATTGACTTGGTGAATAAACGTGGTCAAAAGAGAAGTACATTATTTCGATAGCTTTGGAGCGCAGAACACTGAACAGACCATAGAAGCAGCCAAAAAGGCAGCCTTGAGTCACGGCTTGAAATATGTTGTCGTCGCAACTGCCAGTGGATCATCAGGTGTAAGAACAGCTGAAGCGTTCAAAAACACAGGAATGAAGGTGGTAGTAGTAACTGAGTACGCAGGAATGGCGGAATTCATGGAGGAAAACAGAAAGAAATTAACAGAGCTAGAAGCGGTGGTCATCACAAGCACACATGCTTTTCTTTCTCCAGCTGAATCGATATCGAAGCTCCACAGTGGTTACTGTAGTGAGAACACGACAATCAAGGATGTCTTGAGAAGATTCTCACAGGGTATGAAGGTCGCTGCTGAGATAGTGATGATGGCGACTGATGCTGGTGCCATACCTATGGGTGAGGACGTGATTTCTATCGCAGGAACAGGTAGCGGAGCAGACACCGCAATAGTGGTGAAGTCATGTCATTCAGATGACTTCTTCCACAAAGAAAGAGGAATAGAATTCAAGGAAATCATTGCAATGCCAAGGAAGAAAAAGTTCTGGTAAAGCTTGGTAACAAACCTATAGAATGAACTGACGTTGGAAGGATTGGTATGATTAAGGCGGTAGCAAAGTGGGAAGAGGATTTCCGTTTGAGAGTGGACAATTCTAGGGGGCACAGTGTTGTTTGTGATCTTCCTGTTGCTACAGGTGGAGACAACGCTGGACCGACAGCCTTGGAATTGGCTGTAATGGCCTTGGCAAGTTGCGCTGTGACCGTATTTGTTAAAGTTTGCAAACAGAGCAAGACTGAACTCAGCGAATTTGAGGTTGTTGCAGAAGCTGAAAAGCACCCTGGCTCATCCAAGTTGGCTGAAATGAATATCAAAGCCACTGCCTCGGCAAAAGCAGGGAAACAATTACTGGAAGCTGCTTGGAGAAGAACCGAAGCAAATTGTCCTGTATTACTCGTATATCAGGAGCCAACACTGTTAAACGTTAAATTTGACGCAATTCCCGAATAGTGCTTTGTTTATTGCGGATTGTTTATTCTGCATTTTTACGATGATAACGAAAGAAGGAGCTGGCAACATCCGTTGGCTATTCTTGCTGAAGTGAGCTGGAAATCTGGCTTTACGTTTGACGCGCAGTTTATTCTGACAAAGTGTTTTCGCCAGATGCTAACTTATCCAAATCCTCCTTTCCTTCTGCATAACCTGAAGCAATCAAAAAGTCACCAGCTTTAAGGGTGAGATTGGGTTTAGGGCGTATCCATTTTTTGCCCCTTCTTATAGCTAATACCCACATTCCAGTTTCTTCCGGAAGCTTCACATTCCTTAGGCTTTTGCCAATTAAGGATGATTTTCTTGAAACTTGGACGCGAGTGACTGTTTCTTCAGCCTCTTTGATCATATCTTTCAAAATCGGATGAGGCTCTAAACCTCTTAGTACGACTCGAGCAATTTCTGCAGCCGCATCAGCTATGTTCTCTGTGGCCACGCCTAGTCGAATTAAGCCGAGAAAATCTTTGGACTCTTCTGATTTAAAGCCACTTGCTAGAACTAGCAGTTCAAACTCTGTGTGGAGGTTGTCCATGCGTTCTTCGAGGGCTTCTACTTCCTCTGCAAGTTCTCTACTGCTCAGAAGAAGGGAAGAATATGCAAGGTCCATCATAAGTTCAGAGGTATCCTTGAGCTCCACAAGTTCCTTCACAATCTTTGCAAATGGTTTCTGAACTTTTGGTGCCATTTTCTAGTCTCCCAACTTCTGAACGGAACCTTCAGCAACCAATTGAAGTTCTTCGACACCATGCGGGGCTCCGCGAGCAATGAGAATGTCTCCATCAGAGACTACTTCGCTTCCTTCGGGATTGATTATCCAGTTCTTTTTTCGTCGAATCGCAATTACGTCGACGCCCATTCTTGCGGCTAGTTCCAGTTCTCCAAGGTTCTTTCCTACCAGAATAGAATTTGGTTTAACTTCGGCGCGAACGAGTTGTTCTTCAACTTTACTAAAAGCGGCTCTGACTATTGGATGTACATGGATTTCTCTTATTGCCAAGGCTGCTATGTCAGCTGCGGCATCAGAGATTTTGTCGGCAGCAGAAGCTACCATTGACACACCTACCAGAGCTTCTGCATCTTCAGCGTCTCTGGCGGCAAGCATAGTGTTCATTTTCAAGATATATGCTAGAGTGTCAACATGGGTTTCAAGTTCTAAAACCTCTTCAGCCAGTTCATGGCTGTGAAAAAGGGCGGCAGAATATGCTAAGTCTATCATCAATTCTGAAAGGTCTTTCATCTCAACAAGCAAATCTCGGACGGGCATGGGCTTGTATTCAATTTTTTCTAGATGCACCATCCAGTCAAGAACTCTCCAACATTACGTAACATTTGCTTATTGAAATAATTTTTGCAAACTGCGTTTTATTACTCTTATTCGGCAGGTGTGTGGGTTCAAGATGGACGTTGACCATATCGCTATCTTCAAAGCGTCCAGTCTATTCCGAGAAGAATGGATCAGCAGGAAGCAATAAACCACATTACTATGTCATTCAACCCTGTGTAAAGAGTTCCCTCCTTTAGGTTCCATGTATCGCGCGCATCAACTCGTGTAGAACTTTCAGATCAAGGGTGAGCTGAGCATGCTTTTCCTAAGTGTGTATCTTGTCGACTTTTTTCGTTATCTTTTTGATCTTTGGAAAAAAGGTCGTTTTCAACATATGGTTGCTATTAGGCTCCAAATATCGTGCCTCAAACCTTTGCTCCGAAGCGCGCGATATGCAAACACACTGGATTTTTACTTCAGCCTTAAATTGAGGGATTCAAGAGTTTTAACAAGTTTTAATCCTTTTTTGGTGGGCTTGTATCTATCTTCGTTATCTAAGCATAAAAGATTGTTAGTCAAAAGCAGATTAAGATACTTGTCTGCTTGAGGATGATTCAAATTGACGCTTCGCATTATATCCGTTTTCTTCTTACCTTCGCTAGATTCTCGTGTTACTTTCAAAATTTCACCAAATACCGTAAGTCTGGCTCTATGCTTGAAAGTTGGCATCATTAGGGTCAGAGGTATGTATCTCAAATATGCTTTAGCGTAAAAGAAACTACATGGAGATAGTTTCTCACAAGAACCAGGAGTAATCATGCTCGTTTGAATTGACGAGGAAATTATGGGCACCACTTGTTTTTCAGCCAGAAATTAGCGATGCCCCTCACTGGGGACCCAGACCTTTTTTCATTTAGGGCGGCTTATACGCTTTTACATCCTTAAGGCATGTTCCGTTTCTCCACAATTCCAGCCAACATAGGATCCCTGGAATAGGCGCATATGTGCTTTCATAGTAAATTCCACTTCCTCTCTCAACGTAATAGGGGCTGCCTGTAAATTGTTTGATAACATCATCCTCTTGAATTATGTCCCAATCATCTTTAAGGATTATCTCATACTCGTTTCCACTAGAAGTTATGATTTTGTGTACCCAAAAGATTCCACGATGCGAACTTCTTCGCCAAACCTCCCCCCCCACTGGTGTGCTTACGGGGAAAAAGTAATATCTTTCTACAAAACAGTAATTCTTTCCAATCACAGTAGTTGTTTCACCATAGATTTTCTCACTCTGTTGTTGTGAGATGTGATGCAGAAAGGTCATCAATAAAACTGCACTGATAATTACTGGGATACCCAGTTTTCTTCGCAATTCCATACTGGTATACCTTAAAAATCGCTCATTTAAGAGTTGGTGCGATAGAAACTGAAATGCTCCGTTCTTCCAACTGCATATTTCGTAGTTCGACCAGTAAAAATCGAGCTTTCGTCAGCAGATCCAAAGCTAAACCATCCAAGAGCAAGGTTGGCTCGTAACAAACAACATGGAAAGAAAAGTTCGCGAACTGATTTTTTGGTAGGATATTTCAAGTCGACGAGTTATGACGGACTTTGGTCAAAGCTCGGTCAACATCACGCAATCCAAATTTCCTGAGAATCTCCGATCTGGGTATACCGTTCTCATCCCAGCCCACTTCATTATAATATTCCTTCTTGTCCGCCTCTACATCATCTTCTTGAACCCTTCTACCTTTGTAGGGTCCAGAGGACAACGGCTCGTAAAATCTAGGGGGATTGTCATCGTGAATCTTCGGGTTCCATTTCAGGTCAGGTCCCCCTAACAACAGCAGTGCTCTCTGGAGATGCAATATCCTTAATGCATTGGAATTACACCATTCTTCTGGAGTCAATTCTAAACCCGTGACTGCCTTGTAGAAGTCGAACCTAATCTTACGTTTCAAACCGAAACTATTGAAGTTGCAGTATACGGCTGAATCGTTAAAGATCTCCCATAATTCGCTCACGGGGTCACTTATTGGCAATGATGCTGTTGATGTGTGGTCTCCGCCTTGAACTGAACACGCATAGGAGATGATTTTGGGATAGTCCTTACCACTGCGGATTCCGTGAGCACCGATACCTATCCCCTTAGCTTGTACAGCATATTGTAATACATTCACTTTCTTTATTTGTCCAATTTTCACGGCCGCACGGTATGTTCCCTCAGCCAACAAGTCACCAATACCTTCTCTGGAAGCGATTTTCTTGGCTAAATCTGCAAAGGCTTCAGTGTTTCCCCATTCGAGTTCTATTCCGTCCAGATCAGGCTTCGTCAATATTCCCCTCTGGAAAAGTTCAGCCGCAAAACCTAAAACATTTCCTGTTTGTATGCCACACAATCCTAAGTCGTCGACGATTGAGCTCAGAAACACGTTTTCCTCTGGCGTGAAAATTCCAAGGTTTGGACCCAAATAAGCCTGCAGTTCATAGTCCGGGTTGTCCGTTATTGCTCCCTTGAACCTTCCTGTCTTCACCATAGCTATCTTAAGGCAGCACGTTGGACAGCCAAAA
>JAOUKN010000004.1 GCA_029882515.1 Candidatus Bathyarchaeota archaeon | reverse complement strand
ATCATGTTTCGAGTATGCATTCACTATTCTTGCGAAGATTGACTTGTCACGTTCCGAAAAGCGGGAACTAGCTTTGTCTAATCTTTGGATTTGCAGTTCTATTCCTCTGACTGCAATGTCTAGGCGGGGTTTCAATGGTCCCGGAGGGTGAATAGCCTCTTGTACTCTTTTGTGGATAGGCGTTTGATCATACCCTTCTCCCCATTTTTTAGCGAATTTCTCTGACAAATAGTTTCCTCCGAAGGGAGAGAGGCTTTAAGCCTATTATTACATTTTTAACATGCTAAGAACATTCACGTATATGTCTGGCTCTGTGTTCCCCTTTAGTCTGCATTTTGAACTTTAAATCACATATGCAAAGAGAGAAACAGTCGAACCTGGCAAATAGACATAATTATGTAAGTTAGACTAAAAAAGCACAAATTTAGAAATGGTAGAAAGCAAAGTAACTAGAAGGCGAGAGCAATGAGTGAAAGAATAAAAATACTCGGGATATTTGCCATATTGGGCTTCCTAGCTGGAATTTTAGCGAACTTTGCCTATCATACAGTATTGCCTATTGTCCTATCAATCTTTCCACAAGTGCTTCAAGCTGAATGGGTCTTGTCGGGAATTGCTGGCGCCATATTGACGATGCTAGTGCTAGTGCTTTGGGCTTATCTTAGCGGACCTCGAAAACAAGCATAAACACAATTACAGTTCCAGCGCATTCCTTCTTTCTTTTGGTAGTGGTATCTCTCTATGTTTCTGCGTTGCTTAGAAAGGATTATGAGACCGTGAGAAGTAGATTAAATGAAAACGGTCTTAGAGATGACAGAAACGCCTACTCCCCCAATTGTTTTCAGTTTACTGGCTAAACCAGTCTCGAAAGCATTGTCCATATTAGGAATTTCGGAACCAACCATGCCGCAGGTTAAGGCTATCCCATCCATTCTTAAGGGAGAGAACGTTCTTTTGATCGCACCTACTGGAAGTGGGAAAACAGAGGCGGTTCTCCTTCCGATATTCTCTAATTTTGTTCAGCAACCTGACAAGAAAGGGGTCCAAATTCTGTACATTACACCGCTCCGTGCACTCAACCGTGATTTGATAAAGCGCTTATCGTTCTGGGCACAGAATTTAGACATTTCGATTGAGGTTCGACATGGGGACACTGAAGTTAAGATTCGTCGAAGGCAAGCGATTCATCCCCCTCACATGTTGGTGACTACACCTGAAACATTACAGGCTATCTTGCCCGGAACTCGAATGAGGCAGCATCTCAGTCATATTCGTTATGTGATAATTGATGAAGTGCACGAGCTTGCGGAGGAGAAACGTGGTATTCAGCTTACAGTCGCCTTAGAGCGATTATCTGAACTTGTCAAAAGCGAATTTCAAAGAGTAGGCTTGTCCGCCACTATTGGTAATCCTGAAAAAATCGCGAAGTTCATAGTTGGTACACGTCGTGCTTTTGAAATAATCGAAGTACCTATACCAAAGGATTATCAATATAGCGTGGAATATCCTGTACCACAAGATCAAGATTATGACTTGGCTCAGAAATTAAGGACTCCTCCCGAGGCAGCAGCACGAATACGACGAATGTCAGATTTAGTGAATCAACACACTTCCACCTTAATCTTTGTGAACAGTAGAACTAATGCTGAAATGCTGGGACACAAGTTCAATCAACTTACATCAAGCATCGCAGTTCATCATGGGTCTTTGTCAAAGGAGGAAAGAAGTCTTATTGAAGATGAGTTCAAAACCAAAGCTTTGAAGGCAATTGTGTGTACTAGCACGCTACAATTGGGAATCGATATAGGACATATTGACCTAGTTATTCAATATCTTTCGCCTCGACAAGTAAGTAGCCTAATTCAGCGAGTGGGAAGAAGCGGGCACAAGTTGGACTTAGTTTCAAAGGGAATTGTTGTTACAGCATTTCCAGATGACATTTTAGAAGGTATAGCTGCTGCACAACAAGCCTACAAAAACCGGTTAGAGCCCATTCGCATACACGAAAATGCCTTAGATGTCTTAGCACACCAAGTTGCAGGAATCGTATTAGATAAGAAACAGGCGGCAGTCACAGAAATTCTTGAGATTCTACATCGAGCACATCCCTACCGCAATATTTCTGAAACTAAACTTTTAGATGTTATAAACTACTTACGTAGATTGGGGGAAGTCTGGGTAGAAGGAGATTTATTGAAGAGAACACGGAAAACAAGGTCTTACTATTACGAGAACCTTTCTACGATCCCAGATGAACGGCGGTATCCCATCGTAGACGTTATCTCAGACCGCACTATTGGAACCCTTGGTGACGAGTTTATGGCACTTAGGGCTCGAATAGGGCTCAATTTCATATGCAGAGGCAAAGTCTGGCGGATTGTTCAAATAGAAGATGAAACAGGAACCGTTTATGTTGTTCCCTCAGAAGATCCTATGGCAGCAATACCCAGTTGGGACGGAGAGATTCTTCCAGTGCCACTTACGTTGGCTCAGGAGGTTGGCAAACTTAGAGGCTTAATATCTAAGAAATTAGATACCGATAAAAAATTTGATATAGTGGCTGAAAAGCTTGCGGAAAAACTTTCCTCAAATAAACTAACCCTTCTGAAACCCATTGAAGAAATTTATGAACATTTGAAGCAGGGGGCGCCTCTTCCCACGGACAACCACATTTTAATTGAAGCCTTTGACAAATACATCATAATTCACGCATGCTTTGGGGAAGTTGTCAATCGAACTTTTGGATGTATTTTTGACCCGATTCTATCTGATCATGAACTTATAGTGGGCTGGTGGAATGACGGTTACCGTATCTTGGTAGAAACTCCCCGAAAAGTGGAACTACACGATCTTGACAATCTACCTTCTCTACTCTTCAACTTGACAACGAAGCGAATAGATGGAGCATTTGAAGAGTATCTTCAAGCTCGTTTTCCATTTTCGTATAAAATGAAGTTTGTAGCGGAGAGGTTTGGAGCCCTTCCCCGTGGAAGAACCATGGGACCTGAGGCACTTGCTCGATTGCCCAGGCGGTTCAAGAAAACTCCTATCTACGAAGAGACAATTCGGGAAGCCATGACCTCCAAACTTGATGTTGCTTCTGTGAAAAAGATTATGAAGGATATCAGAAGTGGCAAGATCAAAGTCAGCACTCTACTTCGTTTGGAAAGTTCAACACCCCTTGCTTATCACATTCTTGCGAAGTATTCTGATGTTCCAGAGTTAATGGCTCCGGAACGGGTTCTCTTAAGCAATATTGAACGAATGAAGAGAGCAATTTTGGCGAGGAAAACCACTCTTTTCTGTTTGTCATGTGGTGAATGGTTGGCAGAAAGGCGCATACGTGAACTGCCGGCGAATCCGGCCTGCGAAAAGTGTGGAGCAAATTTGTTGGCATCTCTTGGATTCTATGTCGATTCAAGTAATCTTCGGGATATTCTCAAACGAAGGCTGGAAGGGAAGGAAGTATCCGCAGAAGAACTCGAGCAACTGACATACGCACGACGTACTGCGGACCTCGCATTAAGCTATGGTAAGAAGGCATTGATTGCTCTTCAAGTGAAGGGTGTGGGACCTGAAACGGCTTTCAGAATACTGGGGAAGATGCATCCTAAGGAAGAAGATTTTTATGTGGATTTGTTGCAGGCAAAGGTTCAGTATTTGAGGACCAAACCTTACTGGCAGACTAAAAAAAGAGAAAGAAAAATCGTAGGGTAAGATGCGTTCTGTTATGATTTGGCTGCAAGTAACCGGGATTAGCAGTATGATTACGCCTTTTGGGGCTTTTGCATTAATACTTCTTGTGACAGCGTACTCGCGTGCGCCCATGCAAGGAAGAGTGAAATTTGAGCACCCTAACTCTCCAAGAATTTTCACTACATTTTCAATGGTGGCTCGATGCCTCGAGACTTTTGCATTAGGTGTTTGCGTGGCAACTGCAGTTCCTGCTGTGGGTAGTGTTGTTCCTCATGTGGAGTCTAGTGTCGGAGCCATAGCAACCCAAGCTCACACTAATATTTCCTATGGTATCAAAGGACTAGAATTGCTTAAGAAGGGTCTATCCCCTCAGACGGCTCTACAAGCCATGTTGAAAGAAGATTCAGAAAGAGAATTGAGGCAGGTGATCATAATAGATAAGGATGGAAGAACTGGAGTTTTCACTGGTAAGAAGACTGCTGATTGGAAGGGCCATTTAGTTGGAGCAAATTATGTAGTTGCAGGGAACATGCTTGTTGGAAAGGAAGTCATTGAGGCTATGGCTCATGAATTTGAAAGTTCCGAAGGGGAGTTGTCCGAGCGATTGATGAAGGCTTTAGAAGCTGGTCAAAGGGCTGGAGGGGATAAGCGAGGGAAAAAATCTGCAGCCTTACGTGTAATAAATCACCAGGAAACAAGAACCCGCCCCTTCCTTGACTTAAGAGTTGATCTGCACACGGAACCCGTCAGAGAATTGAGGAGGATTTGTGATGCCTACCGAGAATGGGTCTTCCATAACAAGAGATGAGATTTATCGGAACATGCACAACAGGATGGGTCAGGTCCAAAATATGACCCAAATGGGCTTTAGCAAAAGGTTTGATTTTCCAACAGAAGTCATTAAAGAAGGAGATGTTAATGCTGTCGTCCCTAAACTCGAGGCTTATGCGAAAGAGCCTTGGGAATACGCTCCTTCTAAGGCGCCGGTCTTCTATAATCCTGTCATGGAATTAAACCGGGACCTAGCGGTATTAGCCCTACAAGCCTATCAAAAAATCCAAGAGAAAAGACTGGTAGTGTGCGAGCCTTTAGCAGGCTGCGGAATTCGAGGCCTCAGATTTGCTGTGGAAGTGAAAGGTGTCCAGAAAGTTGTTTTGAATGACATCAACCATGAGGCGGCAAAGCTTGCTCAGTTTAATTCCGAATTTAACAAACTTACTAAACGTGTGTTCGTTATGAATGAAGACGCGAATTTTCTCTTAAGTCGTTATGCAGCACCTCGTAAACGATTTCATTTCATCGATGTAGACCCTTTTGGTACACCGGTCCTTTACCTAGATTCTGCGCTTAGAGCTCTACGTGATGGTGGTTTGCTCGCTTTGACCGCCACAGATATGGCTCCTCTCTGCGGAGTACATCCGAACGCTTGTATCCGAAAATATGGCGGAAGACCCTTAAGAACTGAGTATTGCCATGAACTTGCCATTCGTCTTTTGATTGGATGCTTGGTGATGATGGCTGCGAAACATGAAATCGGGATTGAAGTTGTGTTTAGTCATAGTACTGACCACTATATCCGTGCGTACGCCACAGCCCACTATGGAGCAAGAAAGGCAGATCAAAGCATCCAAACGATGGGATACATTCTGCACTGTTTTTCGTGTTTTCACAGGGAAATCTTGAAAGGGCCAGTTCAGCATCTGAAAGGAGAATGTCCGGAATGTGGGGCTAAGTTGAGAGCCGCAGGACCCCTGTGGACAGGTAACCTTTCCAATATTAGATTTGGTTCTCTCATGGAAAAGGAGATAACCCGAAGGCAACGGAAACACCAGAGAAAAATCTCAAAACTGCTATTTCTAATCAATAATGAGCATACGGGGCCCTCCACTTATTATGTTATCGACAAGATTTGTGACAAACTGAATCTTCCAGTTCCATCAACAACGAGCGTACTCAGCGGACTCAGAGAAAGAGGTTCCAAAGCCACCTTAACGCATTTCAACAGTCGGGGGATAAGAACAGATGCCCCTGCTTCTGTCTTAACGCACCTACTATTTTCTCTTGCAAAATAACGCATAACCATCTATCTGTCGCGAGCTTGGAAGTCTAGGAAATATTCGTAAGTTTTGGCTTTTGTGAAACCTTGGCTCTCATGAAATTTCTGGGCATCGATGTTTTCTACGTTTAATCTAGATTTGATTCCCTTGCACCGCGTCTTTCTAGCTAATGCGATAAAGTGGCGGATCAGCTTTCTCCCGATGCCCTTCTTTCTGTATGCCTTATCCACGATAATCGCATCAAGTTTTGCAATCTTTCCTTCCCAATCAATGTCTAGGTGATAACTACCGGCTAAAATTCCTATGACCCTATTAGAATTCTCAGCAAGCAAGACTACACCTTCTTTGACATAATTTTCAAAAGTCTGCTTGAAGTTGGATCCTATGTCTCCATGATATAGCTTTATGAATAAAGGTAGACATACAGTATAGTCGCCAATTTCTCCGGTGCGGAATTTAACTGTCTTCATAACTATTTCACGTCATATTTTTCGATTTCCAAGCAAGGAAGAGGGCTAGAGATTTATAACTTTTTTAACTTAGTTGCAGACTAGAAAATTAGAAAATTGCTGCTTGTGCCGGAAGTATGACATATGGATGAAATGGGCTTCATAGAGTTTATGAGAAAGAGCAAGCTGTCTGAACGCGCTGTGAAGCGATATGTAGGTTATATGAAAATATTTGAAGATTATCTGCTCAAACAAGGCAAAAGTCTCGAACAGGCAACTCCGGAGGATCTTGGAGATTTCGTGAATTGGGGAAGGCGAGAGTCCAAAAAAGTTCCTCAACACATGTGGGCTATCCGCACCTACTATGAGTATAAACCCAATGAGCTAATGTTTAACGTAGCTAGAGAACTGATCGGGACATTGTATATGGAAACCTACAGGTTAAAGGCCTTCAGAGGAATCAAAACGGAATCTGTAGAAAAACTTGCATTACGAGGGATTACGACTGCGAAACAGATGCTCGACGTGGGAAAAACCAAACTTGAAAGAGAGAACTTGGCGAAGGAAACGGGAATACCAGCTGAATACATATTAGAACTTGTAAAACTGTCAAATCTAGCAAGAATACCTGGCGTCAAGGCAATTCGTGCGAGACTTTACTATGATGCTGGTCTAGACACGCTGGAAAAAATAGCGAAATGGGATCCTGAAGAGATGAGGGAGATGCTCAAAGAGTTTATCAAGAAGAATGATTTTAACAGCGTTGCTCCATTACCGAAGGAAGCACGTATGACTGTTACACTTGCGAAACACTTACCCAAGATAGTTGAATACTGACACGCCTTAGAATCACGTGTGCGACGTTCAACTTATAAATTCCCTGATTGTATTTATTTCTATGAAAATCGGACTTCAAATCCCTAATTTTACGTTTCCCAATGGACCTGAGGGCTTTGCCAATGACATAAAAGACATTGTCACCACGGCTGAACGGGCAGGATTCTACAGTCTATGGGTGATGGATCATTTTTTTCAACTTGGGGAACAAGGTGGTATACTTCTAGGGCCAGTCGAAGATGATATGCATGAAGGATATTCACTTCTGAATTACATTGCTGCATTGACAAGAAACGTGAAGCTTGGAACGTTGGTCACTGGAAATATCTATAGGCCCCCAGGAATTCTTGTGAAAACCGTAACGACATTAGATGTGTTGTCTGGAGGACGAGCCTATTTTGGTATCGGCGCAGGCTGGTTTGAGAGAGAATCCGTTGGGCTCGGTATTCCCTATCACGACTGGAGAATTCGGTTCGAGATGCTAGAGGAAACCCTGCAGATCGCGAAGCAAATGTGGAGCAGTAACAATGGAGAATTCAAAGGCAATCACTACAAACTGAAAGAGACGCTATGCAGTCCTCAACCCCTTCAAAGACCCCATCCTCCTATCCTCATTGGAGGAATGGGACCTAGAAAGACCCTACGTCTTGTTGCTAAATACGCAGATGCCTGCAGTCTCTTCACAAGGGGCGGGCTGAACTCTGTCAAGAATGCACTAGCCATTCTTGAGCAACACTGCAAGGACGTTAGGCGACCTTTTGATCAGATCGAAAAAACAACTCTAGGACCGATACACTTGGGTCATTCAGAAATGCCGAATTTCGTCGAATCGAAAAGAAGAGATGGAACTAGCTACAAAACATCAATATTGAAGACTGCAAAAGACACCATTGAGCATCTAAACGAACTAGCGAAAATCGGCATTGATCATGCAATATTCAACATGCGATATCCCCTTGATGAACATAGGCCGCTAGAAATCTTCCAGAATGAAATAATCCCAGCAGTATCAGATCTGTGATCCGATTGCTCTGCCAACTCTCTCAAATAACCTTTTTTCTGCAGCACAGGGTCTTTCTCGCGCGCGCCTTGAACTGTGGTTTTCGAGGGATATCTCCACCGTAAATGCTTCAGAACAGATATCTCTGTGGAAACCGTAAAGGAAACTATTACAAAACCTAGAATAGTTTATAGAAGCAAGAAGCTGGTACACTCGACCATGTGCGCACAGTTTTTAAGTATGATTTGCATCTTATAGAAACTCCATAGCGGAGAACGATCTGAAAAAGCCTGCCATGCGCATTGGGCAGCCGTCTATATATGAATCTAGGGACAGGAAAACAAATGGAATTAGAAGGATTGAATGCAATTAAACAACTTGATTTCAGAAAGTGCATGCAATGTGGTGAATGCACTGGCTCGTGCCCAGTTTCCACAAAATCCAAACTTAATCCAAGGCGATTCATGCTTGAAACTGCTTACGCAGTCACCCCCGTCCAATACATGACCATGTATCCTCCAATAAACATTCAAGAAAGAAATGAACTCTGGGACTGCACAACCTGCCGCACCTGCTCACACCTTTGCCCCAGAGATGTGGACCCAATGGAGGTTCTAATCGGTCTCCGCGGGCTTCTAATTGAGGAAGGACGAGTTCCTTCCACATTAGGTGAAGCTCTTGAAGGGGTCTACAAGTATGGAAATCCATGGGGGTTGAGCCGAAGTAAAAGATCTGAATGGGCGACGGATCTGAAGGTAAAGTACGCTTCTGAAAACGAGAAGGCAGAATTACTCTACTTTGTTGGATGTGCCGCATCTTACGACTCCCGCGCGCAAGACGTAGCTAAGGTCATAGTGAAAAACCTCAATACGTTGGGAATAGACTTCTCAATTCTTGGAAATAAGGAAACCTGTTGCGGAAACGAGGTTTACTCCCTCGGTGAGAAAGGACTTTTCGAAGAGTTACGAGACAACAACTTAAGTCTTTTTGAACAGTACGGAGTAAACAGAATCATCACTACTTCCCCACACTGCTTCCACGCCTTCAGGAACAGATATGGAAAAAATCTTGAGACGCAACATTACACAATGACCTTCGCAGATTTGATTGATAAAGGCAAGGTCAAATTCGCTGGAAAAGTTGAAAAGACAGTAACTTACCAAGACCCTTGCTTTCTAGGTAAACATAACAACATATATGACGAACCTAGGAAAATCATTGAAAGCATCCCAGGTGTAAAGTTTTCCGAACTGAGAAGATCCAGAGTACGAGGTGTCTGTTGTGAGGGGGGTGGCGGAAGGATGTGGCATGACATTCCAGGCAAACGCCTTGCTGAAACTCGCGTTGAAGAAGCGCTTGATATTGGGGCAGAGATATTAGCCGTGGCATGCCCCTTCTGTCTATTGACATTCGATGATGCCATCAAGACGACAGGTAACGAAGACAAGATTCAGGTCAAGGACATTATGGAACTTGTTGCCGAAGCACTTTGACCACTGAATGAAGCATCATAAGTACTGCCTTCCTGCATGACCTCTTATATACCCCGAGTTCGCGCTATTTTTTCACTCTCTCTGCGTTCAACACTCAACATTTTCAGACGTCTAAGTTGTCTCCGCTTTTCCCATGCCAACACGCGCTCTCTTTCCTTTCGTTTCTCTATTGGAATGAGTTCATTCAGTTTGCGGGTGAGTTCTTTGGATTCATTTGGCTCAAGTGGGATCGTGATGTCTCTTCGATGTGGAATTATTATCTTTACTCGGCCTTTCTCATCTTGCTCTACTGATTCTATGTCTTTGAGTGGCACGTCAAGCGGGATTACATTCTGGAAGAGGAAGCCTAAACTCCCTCTCAGAATCGAATTTGCCTCCACAACATCTTCCAACTCTTTCTTGGCACCCTCCTTCAAGTCTATTTCCAGCAAGCTCTGGTGAAGCCTAACTGTGAAATTCGGCTTATCAATTGTCATAATCAAATTTTCAGTTGCCATCTGAGATCACCATATCTCACTTCATATAGAGTGGAAGTTGAACATTAAGTATGTTTTGGCGCTTTAATTTTAATGTCGAAAACGCATTTCGGTGGCACATCATTAGTTATGTGGTGTTTCCAACTGAAGCCTAGTTTCTTTCCTAACCTAGGCATGACTATTCTGCATGTCGCACAGATTTCTGTTTTCTTTGGAGGCCAATCCCATGATGAACTGACCTTGTCGAGTGAGGAAAACATTCCGTTCACTCTAAAAGCTCCTTGTTGTTCAATTGTAAACTCTTTGAGATATTCGACTGACTGGAGGTATTTCTCGGGTAAAGGGCATTTTGAGACAACTATTTCTGCTTTATCTTTATCTCCACTGTATTGTGCTTCTATGCCGAAAGGTTGAAAGTTCAGGCGTATCATGTTTTTTGCGATGTCGTCTGCTCTCCAAGCCCATTTTTCTAGACCCTCGCCGAATTTCTCACCTTGGTATTCGAACATGCTCTGTAGAGTGCTTTCACCAATCTTCCCTCTTAAGAACGAGCCAATTGTGTCCATGGATGCGATGAAGAGGCGGACAAGCCTTCCAATCGTTTTCTCAGGTGAAAGCCTCGCGACTACGCCTTTCTCTTCTCGGTGAAAACCCCAGAGTCTTCCGATTCGTGTTTCAAGCCTTTTTATTCCTGTCGCTCTCTTCTCTTTGCTCTGCAATTCTCCTTTCTCCTATCTTCTAACTGTGATTTTTCCAGTAGGCGTCATAGAGGCTAGTTTCTTGAATCGCTCTAGAGTTACTAGGCCTTCAAAGTGTGCGAGGAGGTTCACTTCCGTGTCCCATACTCCATCGATGGCACGCAACGTTTTTACGAATTCCCAAGCGCTCTCTAGGTTCTTTGCTAGGAAGAGAAGGACCAGGTCGAACTCTTTACTGTGAAACGTGTGTCCTGTCATTAACGGTATAGCCTCCTCGGTTGGTTCAATGGATAAGATGCGCTTATACACCGTGCGGTCTCTAGTGGGGGCAACATCAATTTTCGCCATGAAAAAGAGTAACTCTTGGGACTCAAATGATGTCGTTTCCGTTTCTTCTTCTGGTTCAACCATGAAATCGAAGGAAGAGAGAAGCCTAAACTCATAGATGGGCACGACAACTAGCTCCTGTATATCTTTAACGCTGCGTACGTTGTTTATCAAAAAATCATCCAAAGACTCCATGTCAGCAGAGTGTAAAAGAAGCATCACATCTGCTCCCTCGAAGAGTCGCCCGACGACCAACGGTGTGACTGCACCGTCACTTCCCAGTTTTTCCATTTTATTGTAGACAACTTCATCTTGACCAGGTTTAACATCACAAATGGTTATGAAAATCAATCCCTTTACCCCTCACAAACTTCGCAAAAGCGTTATTTAACGATTGCTAACCACCAGATTGTCTTCATTACGTACGAGCAGTTTGTTTCCAGAAAAGAAGCAATATCTGCAGTGCTTACAAAGGCTCATAATTCCAACATCAAAATTATGAATGTTACCATAACGAATTGACTAAATGTATGAGGAATTGTTTAACGCCTATTCTTGTTTCCTTTCAAGAAATAAACTTAAACTAAGGTGGAAAAAACGTGAGGAAATGTCTAAGCTCTTGAAATGGTAGGTCAATAACCAACGTTGCTGATTGTTTTGTCCGTAAAATGAATCATGCGTGTTCTATTGGTACCCAGGTTCACAAAACTAGACTCGCCCTTTCCATTCATTTAAGAGTCTTTCAAGAAATTGTTCGACAAATCTGTGCCTTTCTTCTGCAATTTCTTTAGCTGTATTTGTGTTGATTGTGTCTTTCACTTTGAGAATCTTCTCATATATGTGGTTAACTGAAGTGAGTGATTTGCCATCGTACTTCTCTTTTCGTGGAATCGTTGGATCGTAAATGGGCTTGTTGCCCCAACCACCTCGTGTAAACACTCTTGCCATTCCAATTGCACCGATAATGTCTAGCCTGTCTGCATCCTGCAAAATTTTCGCTTCTAGACTTTCCGCTTCCAATCCTTTTCTGAACCTGTGAACTTCTATACAATGGATAACTCTAGCTATCTTTTTACTGGGAAAACCAACTTCTTCAAGTATTTTCCTTGCCATCTTTGCACCTTCTATTGCATGATCTGCGATTTTCCCTTCGTCTTCCATAGCTCTTGTAATATCGTGAAGCAAAGTTGCAGCTGTAACCACATCCAAGTCAGCGTTCTCTTCTTTTGCAATTCGTATCGCCAAATTATAAACTCTTTCTACATGGGATTTGTCGTGATGTGAAAGTCTAAAAAATTCTTCGCTCTTCTTCTTGATTCCTTCAAAAACAGAGCTATTCAGCATTTTCCCTTCCTTAGATAGTTATTGGACCGCGAGCAAAATCTCAATCTACTGCTTTCCGATCCATTTTTCGTAGGTTTCCTCGTCAAATATGGGAGGAAGCATCAGATCAGTTTTTGTTAAAGGTCTTCCATCTTTTGAATGAGGTTTTCTAACCAGTGAGTCTGCATATTTTTCGATTTCTCTTGCCTCTTCAGCTAGTTCGGCGGCTTTAAGGATTATTTCGTGGGCACATGCCACAAGAGGAATGTACTTTTCTTTTTCCTTTTCTCTGAAGCAGGCTTGCATGTTTATTTCGGCAACTTTTTTTGCCAATTCGTAGGCAGCCATTGCTTTGGCTCTTGCGTAGGGATTTCTGAAATCGCATTTATCTCGAATGCAATTGGTGTCAAGTATCAAATTCGGCAACGTGACAGGTATGTCCTCTTTGAGAGCAGTTATTACTCTATCGATTTCTTGATGTATTACTCTGAAGATGCCTGTAGCAGCGAGTACTTTGATGACGTTGGAATTGAAGATTGCCATCTCCAGTGGATCCAGGAATTCTCTGCGGGCTCCTATAAGGGGGTCACCCAAGATTATTATGTAGCCCAGTTTTTGTTTCTCGATTTCATCGGTAACACGTCTTGCTGGAGCATCCGAGATGACGATGCTTGGCAAACCTTTACGGGATAGAATTTCTCGGGCTTTGGCGGGTCCAGGAATAGCTGCATTTGGCGATACGAGAACTATGAGGTGTGGGTTGAATTCCAAGAGTTTTGGTAAAGCGTCTTCAACATCTTTGACATTCATTTTGGAACCTGTTGTCACTACACGTACATTGATGTCTTTCCGTTCCGCTAATTCGTCGAAGAGAAGTTCAAGTATGGGAGCCGTACCGATGTTCCCACATTTAAAGACTCCTACATTTACTGTATTCAAGATAATCACCCTTTCAAGATTAGAGAATAATTGCGACTTGAATTTATTAAGAATACGGATAAAATCCAAGAAGAATAGAGTGCTTCCTAATGATCTCTCTTTCTGACTAGCTTTTTCTAGAATGCTCTAAAATTTTGGGGACGATCCATTCGAATCCTACTGCCATCATGTGGATTCCTGCAGCATTTGTCGTCTTTCTTATCTCTTTAATGAGGTCGCTGAAGATTTCGATGTTCTCTTCGATTATTGCTTCTTTTCCTCCTCTTTTCTTGGCTTCAAGTAACCTTTGTTGCATTTCATCCGGGACATAGATGCCTGGTACGAATTTAACCATCCATTTCATCATAGCTATAGATTTGAAGGGAGCGATTCCAATTAGAACTGGTATGTTTGAGTTGGACATGGTCTCCATGAAGCGTTTTGCTCGTTCTATGTCGTAGACGCATTGTGTTTGTACGAATTCGGCGCCCATTTTTGTTTTTCTCTCAATTTTTAGAATTTCGGGTTCTAGGGGATCGGCGTTTGGATTTGCTGCGATGCCCACATGGAATTTTGGCGGGTCTTCGATTTTATTGTTGTTGAGGTCTATTGTTTCATCAACCATCTTTCTTATGAGGTGTACGAGGGATGCTGAGTCTAAGTCGAAGACTGGTTTTGCTTGTGGGTTGTCTCCAATTGTTGTGTGGTCTCCCGTGAGAGATAATACGTTTTTTATTCCTAGGGCGCCGGCTGCTAGTAGGTCAGAGGTCAGGGCTATTCTGTTTCGGTCTCTTGTGGTCATTTGATAGATTGCTTCTAGGCCTGCTTCTTTCTGGATCATGTAGGAGGGAATTAGAGCGTTCATATAGGCGAAGGCTGTAGGGTTATCTGTGATGTTTGCGGCTACGACATGTCCTTTTAGGATTTTTGCTCCTTCCAACACTTCATGGAGATTGGTTGTTTTGACTGGTTCAAGTTCTCCTGTGAAAACAAATTTTCCTTCAGTTATTTCTTTCATTAGGTTGCTGTAAATTGGTTTTTTCATGGGGTTTCCTCCGTTTTCTCTTCTGTTTCGTTAATTTCGCGTGGAGACTGAGATATTCTGAAGTCTCTTTGTTCTCTGAATTTGGTGAACTCGCTGAGGCGTCCTTTGTCCTTAAGGCGGTTGTATATGAGAATCCAGGCGCAGTCGTTTTTCCAGCCGCCTACTTCACATTTCCCTTTGGCTTGTCCTCCGCAAGGGCCATTTAGGAGTTGTTTTGCACACCTGGTTATTGGACATACTCCACCGGTTTCAGCCAAGAGGCAGTCTCCACAAGCCTTGCATTTTTCGTACAGAGTACCACTCTCCCTCTCCTGCGAGCCGATGAAAATCGTATTTTGACCTGGGTACACCGGTATGTCGGGAAAAACTTCGCTTAACGTCTGCACGCCGACTCCGCAAGCAAGAGACAAAATAGCCTCTATATCTTTCACTTGTGAAGTTAAAGTTGTAGCGCAGAGATTGTTGTCGCACTGTTTCGCAACAGTTGTTGTCCTGCACTGAATTTCTCTATTTTTGAGTTTTCCACCCATTTCAACAAGCATCGCGTAAGTTTTCGCTTCTCTCACCCCCCTCGGGGGTTGAGTGCAACCATCACACCCTACGATCAGAATCCTCTTATGAGGCATTAGAAACCCCAGAATCTCTTCCAAGGGTTTTTCTTTAGTCACTATCATTCTAAACTGTCTCCTATGAATTTTTAGATAAAGAGCCTATTTTTTCCAAAAATGAACTGATATATGTATCGAATTCTCCGACGTATTTAGGAGAAGTAAAGCATATTTCGAGCCTATTTTCAAGGTTGACTTGAGCAAGGAGTTTTTTAAGTGAGAGTACTCTTTCTTTAGCTTTTTCGTTTCCCTCCTCGAGTTTACATTCGCCTTCTTTACAAGTTACAATAAGTACTCCATCAAAGCCTGAATAAAAGGCTTCAAGGATGTGCAGTGAATCCACCCTACTCGAGCAAGGAATCTCAAGGATTACGACATTATCCTTACTTAAGTCGCCTTGATTTTTGTCTAATGCGGAAAATTCAGACCATTGACAACAAAAGACTAAGACCATTGGAGTCTTACGCTCCGACTTCATTTTTCTAATAAATGAGTTATAATTAGAAATTGATCGGGACATAGATTCGTATTCAAATCCTTCTGGTATAATTGCTATAGATGGACAGACAGGTGCACATGCGCCACAACCTGAACAGACATTTAGATTTATTTGAGCTACGCCTGGAGTCACTATTTTTATCGCATCATATGGACATATGTAAGCGCAATCTCCGCAACCGATGCATCGATTGGTGTCGATGTGTACTTTTCTCAGTTTTCTGATTATGGTGAAAACATCTTTTCCAAAGCCCAATTGGTGCAGTAAATTCTGGATAGCCAAAAATCGACGTGTACTGATTCTGCTCCCTTCCTTGAATCGGCAATAATCTTCTTCGCACGGTATTACTACAAGTCGGGTTATACCTAATGCTAAAGCCTTAAGGAAAAAAGTTGGTGATACTCGTCCCACACAAGGTAAACGCAGCAGAATAAAGTTTTTTACACCTTGGTTTTTCAACACATTCATTGTTTCACCTTGCGGAGGGCTATTACTTCGACACGCCACTACTAGCGTCTTTAACCCTGTTTTTTGCATTGACTGCTGGACATAGTTGGTCAGTGAATCAATGCCGTAATATGCCGTTTCAATAGCAGATGCTGGGCATGCACTGGAGCAGATCCCACAGAATTGACATTTCTCTACATTTAGTCTGACTTCACCAGTTGTTTCTTCGGTTGATATAGCGTCGTAAGGGCAAACAGAAAAACATATTGTGCATCTACCGCAGTAGGCTTCGTTTATCTTGATGCCAACTTCGGCTTGTATTTTTTCTATAGGACATCACCATTAGGTATGTAGAAATAGGTTAATTTCTCTTAACATTATTAAAGTCTTACACTTAATTGCAGCTCACGACTCATTTTGGATCAACACGATTTTTCGTCGTTGAAGTCACGGCGAAAATGTATTTTTGGACATTGGGCGGTGGTGATAAACATTAATAGGTTACGATACCTAAATAACCCTTTCAAAATGGGCGAAAATCATGACTTGAAATTAGCATGAAACGCATCGTTTGTAATCTGAGGTGAATGGGTGCCCAAGCTGAAGGTTTCACTCTTAACAGGTCGAACAATTAATCAAGGCAAAGGGAAAGAGCAAGGCAAACTTTCCGAAGAATACCAGAATAGTGTCTCTATTTGCCAGATGGATCCAGAAGACATAAAACTTCTTAAAGTGAGAGAAAACGCAAACGTAAAAGTTACGACTGATTTTGGTTCAGTAATAGTGAAAGCTGTGAAGTCGAAAAGAGCTCCACATTCAGGAGTTGTCTTTATTCCATATGGTCCATGGGCAAGTGTCCTTGCTAACCCTAAAACTCATGGGACTGGTATGCCATCCTTAAAAGGAGAAATAGCTGAAATTGAACCCGCGATTACCGAGAAGGTGTTGAGTCTACAAGAGTTGCTTAGGACATGTTTTAGGAGGTAGAAAAGTGCCTGTGGTCTCTAACGTTACTTGTCCTGTTTGTGGTTCTTTTTGTGACGACATTGAGATAACTGTGAAAAATGATGTCATTGTAAAAGTGAAGAACGCTTGCGCTATGGGTGAAGCCAAGTTTCTAAACTACGCCAGTCATCGCCAGACAAAACCGCTTATCAGAAAAAACGGCGAGTTGGTTGAAGTTTCGCTGAAGGAAGCGGTCCAGAAAGCTGCTGAAATTCTAGCCAGCGCGAAATACCCCATTCTTTACGGTTGGAGCAATACAAGTTGTGAGGCAATTCGAGTAGGATTAGAGCTGGCTGAAGAAGTCGGTGGAGTTATTGATAATACATCAACAGTTTGCCATGGACCTTCTATTCTCAGCATCCAAGACATTGGCATCTCTTCATGCACACTTGGACAGCTGCGCCATCGTGCAGATCTCATCTTCTATTGGGGAAGTAACCCATGGAGTGCTCATCCACGGCACATAGATCGATACACAACATTTGCAGAAGGTAGATTCCAAAAAAGTGCGTGGCGCGGATACCTATCTCGGCTAACTGGCATCTTATCTAAAAAAAGATTGCACAGAGCAGTAAATCTAGGTCTAGGGCGTCAAACTCCAAGTCCTCCAGAAACTGAACTCCGCCTTCCATCCACTTTACTTCAAAATAAGAGAAAAATGATTGTTGTCGATGTCCGCAAAACTCGCTCTGCTGAGATAGCAGACTATTTTCTTCAAGTCAAACCTAACAAAGACTATGAACTTTTACAAGCTCTTAGAATGCTTGTGCGAGATGAAGAATTAGATGTTGACAAAGTTACAGGAATACCAGTAGAAACTCTTGAGGAAATTGTTGAAATTATGATAGGATGTGAGTTAGGAATCTTATTCTTCGGCTTAGGCTTAACTATGAGTCAAGGCAAACATCGTAACATTGACGCTGCGCTCTCTTTAGTTCGAGATTTAAATCGGCGCACAAAATTTCTCATAATGCCCATGCGTGGCCATTTCAATGTCACAGGAGTAAATGTTGTCTTTACTTGGCAAACTGGTTATCCTTACGCGGTCGACTTTTCTCATGGCTACCCGCGATACAATCCCGGCGAGACCTCAGTCGTTGATATACTTTGCCGTGGAGAAAGCGATGCAGCGCTTGTGGTGGCATCGGATCCAGTTGCACATTTTCCAAACGTAGCTGCTCAAAAATTGGTTGAAAAACCTCTTGTGGTGATTGATCCTCAAGTTACACCAACTTCTATAATGGCTGATGTTGTGATTCCATCTGCCTTTGTAGGAATTGAAGTTGAAGGAACTGCGTACCGTATGGATCATGTTCCTCTACCCTTGAAAAAAGTTGTAGAACCCCCAACGACATGCCTCTCTGACAAAGAAGTTCTTCAGAAAATTCTTGGTGAAGTCCGCAGACTAAGGAGGAATCACAATTGACACAGCTTATCATCAAAAATGGCTTCGTCTATGATCCGCTTAACGGAATAGATGGAGAAAAGATGGATATCTTCACCAGCAACGGGCGAGTAGTTGAAAAGGTTGCTGAAAAGCAAGCCAAGGTAATTGATGCTTCTGGAATGATAGTAATGCCCGGTGGAGTTGACATTCACTGTCATATTGCTGGTGGAGAAGTAAATGCTGGTCGCCTACTGCGCCCAGAAGATCATTTTAGAGATGTGGAAACAAAGACACCGCTCACTAGGTCGGGTGTAGGACGTTCTATTCCTTCGACTTTCACCACTGGTTATCGTTATGCACGAATGGGCTACACGACGTTAATGAATCCTGCGATGGCTGCTCTGGAAGCCCGACACACCCATGAAGAACTCAATGACACGCCTATGGTTGACAAGGCCACTTATCCTCTGCTTGGAGACTGGTGGTTTGTTCTAGAATATCTCCGAGATGACATGATAGAAGAATGTGCAGCCCATGTTTCTTGGATGATGACTGCCACTAAAGGATATGCCATAAAAATAGTGAATCCTGGTGGCTTAGAAGCTTGGGGATTTGGTAACAATGTAAGAGACCTCTATGATTCAGTTCCGCATTTTAACATCACACCAGAGGAGATCATTCGTGGATTGTGCAAAGTAAACAAGCTCCTTAACATGCCCCACACGATTCATGTTCATACAAATAACTTGGGAAAACCAGGTAATTATCTAACAGCCTTGGACACAATGAAGTGTGTTGAGAACCTTGCTAGCGAAGAGAGGCCAGTTATCCATATCACCCATTGTCAGTTTTGCGCCTTTAAGGGATCTGACTGGAACACATTAAAGTCAGGAGCCGAAGAAATCTCGAAGTATGTTAACAATCATAGTCATGTAACCCTTGATATGGGGCAAGTGATCTTCACTGATACAACAACTATGACAGCTGATGGTCCGTTCCAATATATTTTGTATCAACTGAGCGGTAATAAATGGGTGAACCATGATGTAGAGACTGAGACGAGTGCTGGAATTGTGCCCTTTAGATATAAGCGCAAGAGTTTCGTCCATGCAACTCAATGGTCAATCGGACTTGAACTTGCCCTATTAGTCCAAGACCCATGGAGAATCTACTTAACAACAGATCATCCTAACGGAGGCCCCTTCACCTCCTATCCCAAAATCATTTCTTGGTTAATGAGTCAGGTCGCAAGAGAAAAAATGTTGAAAAAAATCAACAAAAGAGCTAGAAAAAACAGTTTACTCCCCAGTATAGAACGTGAATACAGCTTTTATGAAATGGCCACTATAACACGGGCTGGGCAAGCAAGAGCTTTGGGTTTAGAGCAGAAGGGACATCTTGGACTGGGGGCTGACGCCGACATAGCAATCTATAACATAAATCCAGAGTTAGTTGATGCTTCTAAGAAATATAAACGGGTCAGAGACGCTTTCCAGGAAGCTGCTTTCACCATTAAGGGTGGAGAAATCGTTGTCAGAGACGGTCAAGTAGTAAAATCTGTGAGTGGAAAAACTTTCTGGGTGAACCCACAAGTGTCTTCAACTGCAGATATCACATCTAATATGAAACGTAAATTCCGAGAATATTGGACCGTTGAATTCGAAAACTATCCTGTTCCAGAAAGCTACTTGGGCACTTCGTGCTCAATACCTGTTGAGGCGAAGGTTTAGACGATGTTAATCACTCTACGTCCGAAATATTCGTTTAAGGTTCCAGTAGAAGCTGAGTGCATAAATCCAAGTCTATTCGCAGAGAAGTCAACCATGGAAATTGCGAAACTGCAAGTTTGGGAAGGAAACCGAAAAAGAACGCTATCTGACCTATTCAAAATAACCCGTGAAACCCCCAACCCTCTAGAAAAAGTAACAATCAAAATTGCTGGAGATGTCAACAAAGTCAGAAGAATTGGTTCAAAAATGTCAACTGGTGAAATAACCGTTAATGGCAATGCTGGTATGCACTTAGGGGAAGAGATGAAAGGCGGAATAATCAAAGTGACCGGTAATGCTGACTCTTGGACAGGATCCATGATGAAAGATGGAACAATTGAAATTATGGGAGATGCAGGCGACTACATTGGTGCACCCTACCGAGGAAGCACTCAAGGAATGGGCGGTGGAATAATAATCATACACGGAAACGCTGGGAATGAAGTTGGGTGTTACATGAAGACGGGGCTCATAAGAATCGGAGGGAACGTTGGGCAATTTGTGGGGGTCCATATGAGAAACGGAACAATTCAAGTAAAAGGAAATTCCGAAGGACGGGCTGGAGCCCAAATGTTGAAAGGAAAAATCGTGATATCTGGGTGTATTCCTTCAATTCTTCCCTCATTTACTATTGACAGAATAACTCCGACGGTAAAGGTTGATGGAGAAAAAGTCGAAGGTCCCTTCTACAGATTCATTGGTGACCTTGCGGAAAACGGCAACGGAAAATTGTTTGTTTCTAAGGCGAAGAATCCAAATTTAGGCGTGTTTGAAGAATACTTGTAACGTGGCGAATCATAGATGGCACAACAATTGAGCGTGAACCAAGCAGCGGCAAAACTTGTGGAAAGACTATGCAACAAAGCCGACAAGTATGGCGTATTTGTTAACGAGACGAAGTCTGGCACAACCATAATAGATGCTGGGATCAAGGCGAGAGGAGGTTTTCTAGCTGGAGAATTAGTCACAGAAATATGTTTGGGTGGATATGGTGAAACTCGAATCTCTAATGCACAAGTTGGTGATCTTGTATTTCCTTCGATACTTGTGCACACTGATAATCCTGCTATTGCAACTTTAGGATCGCAGTTTGCTGGTTGGCAAATCAAGGTTGGAGATTACAATGCCATCGGTTCTGGGCCTGCCCGTGCATTAGCCTTGAAGCCCAGGAAGATCTACGATAGCATTGAGTATAAAGACGATGCAGATGTCGCAGTTATTGTTCTTGAGACTTCGAAAGAGCCACCAGAAAGCGTAATAGCTTACATTTCTGAGCAAAGCAAGGTCACTCCAGACAATTTATCCATTATCTTGGTGCCTACCATGTCACTAGCTGGGGCAATTCAGGTATCAGGAAGAATTGTGGAAACTGGAGTGCACAAGCTTATGAAATTAGGTCTTGATCCTAAGGCAATAATGTATGCGTTGGGATACGCTCCAATTACATCCTTACATCCGAAATTTGCTCAAGCCATGGGACGAACCAATGATGCGATACTATATGCAGGAACAACATATTATGTCGTTCGATATGAGGACGACGAGAGGCTGAACGAAATTGTTGAAAAAGCACCGTCTCTTGCCTCCAAGAGTTACGGCAAACCATTTTATGAAATATTCAAGAAGGCTGATTATGACTTCTATAAGATTGATCCCAATCTATTTGCTCCAGCCGTTGTAGTAGTAAACAACGCCGAAACCGGTAGGACCTTCAAAGCAGGGCAAATCAACGTAGAAGTGTTCAAGCAGTCAACAGGACTCAGCAATCTGAGCACCGATCACTAAGTGGAAAATAACATGCTGACAAGCAAAGGAATATCAGATAAGTTATATGATGCAGTTGTTTCTGGCAATATTCAGGAAGCTTGTGAAATCGCGGAGAAGATAATTCAGGAAGGCTTTTCTGCAAATGTTGCTTTGGAAAAAATGAGAGAAGCCATGAAAAATGTTGATGAAAAATATGAGCAGAAAGAATATTTTATTGTGGACGTAGCCTCTTCTGCTACTGCAATGCGAGAGGCTTTCAATATTCTTGAACCTTATCTAAAAGTTGAATCTGCTGGAATTGGTGGAAAAATTGTACTTGGATCGCTTAGAGGTAACATTCAAGGCTTAGGGAAAGATATCGTGGCGGCAACTCTCCGTGCTGCGGGTCTGCAAGTTGTCGATGTAGGAGTAGACATCTCGCCAGAGGTATTTGTGGATACTGCCATAAGAGAAAAAGCGCAGATAATCGGCATTTCCATTTCAGTAGAGGAAACCATTCCGTTTCTCGAGGATTTAGTTGAAATCTTGCAACAAAGAAAATTGATTGGCACAATTAAAACAGTGATTGGGGGTCAAGCAGTTTCCAAGCAAACATGCCATGAATATGGAATCGATGCATATGCCAAGGACGCTTGGGACTGTGTAAAGAAAGTTAAGCAATTATTAGCGAACGCGTAGCTCAGTCTGTGCTCCACCAAGCTGAGCTTGAACCATAAATCTTAGAAATCGAATTTGCATCCGAAGAGTCGAGGACCTGGCTTCCAAGTATGGTCAGCAAAGTCTAGGAACAGTTGAATGTGTCCGAGGGTCTTGAAGCCTTGTTGATACAGGAAATTTATCGCTTGGATGTTTCGTGCGACGGGTTTTACGTTGAGGTACCTTATTTCCATGTTGCGGGCTTCAGAGATGATCGTTTCTACTAATTGTTTTCCTATTCCCTTGTGGCGATAGGCTCTGATTACTATGAGAGGCTCTATTTCACCTTCTTCACCTGTAACAATCAGTCCAACGAGCCCTACAACCTGTGAATCGTGGACGGCAACCCATAGTCGATCAGGTCCAACCTTGACTAAATGCTTGTCAAAGTAGTCTTCAGGATGCTCTCCACCGATAGTTGGATCGTCATAGATCTCACGGTGCCATTCAGTTAGATCTCTCCATAAACGGCGACACTGCTCTCTGTCGTTGGGTTTATATTTCCTAATCATAAATGACAGCGCCATTGTTGTACCCAACAATAGTGGGTCAACCTTTTTATCTTAAATGTTACTATTCAAAAAAACTCGTATTGACGAAAAAGCTAAAGGGCCAATCAGTTCTTAATTCGGGTGATCTAGAAGATCTTGTAGATTGGGTGACTTGAGACTAAAGGTTTTATTCCTAGTCGCCTCACGGCATAGTATGCTATTATTGCATCTCCTATTGCACATGCGGGGATCAGATTTTTTGCTTGCTTTATTGGTCCATAAATCAAGAAATCGGCTCCGTTAAATTGTGCAAATGTATGTGCTGACGCGTTAGAGGCTGCGAACCCTTCTTTAACCAACTTACCTTGAGACAGTTTCCAGTCGTACGTGGCGTTCGCAGGAGAACAACCTGCAGGGTATCCCAATTCGTTCTTGACAACTTTGATGGCTTCAGAAGCATAGGCAATACTTGGCACATCAAAAACAATGGTATCCACTAGAATTTTCTTAATGTTTGTCTTCTCTGCAATTTTCAACAAACCAACTTGCTCATCAAACCCTTTCAGAATAGTGACTCTGCCCTCTGGTGAATAGTCCATTTCATTTTGTGCCAGAAGAATGGCTGCAGATATGCCTGACTCACGAATCGCATCTATCTCATATTGGGGTGTTCTAGGAAAAATTGCGTTAAAAATAATTCTTTCCTGTAAACCTAACTCCTCAGTGACTTTTAGACCAGCAATACGAGTTTCCGAGTTTGCTCCATCGATGAGTACCACATTGTTACTGTGTTCTGTGACGAATTCGATGTATTTTTTCATAGCTTCTGGATACATTGCCATAATATCAATAAAATGGGGGACCCCCGTTTTTTCAGAAAGCTCTTCTGCTCTAGTAATCCACTTTTGCACCTTTTCTTGATTGAATTTACCTTTTTTATGGTTTGTGACTTCGGGCATTCCCTTGTAAAAAATGTTTCCTATAAGGATTGTAGGCAACTCCCCTGGTTGCCCACCTACTTTGACATTTCCAATTCTGAATATCTTCTGTGTGCGTTCAAATCTAAACAATTAATTCACAATAGTCAATGTCGTGCTAGAGCAATAAATTCCTAATGCTTGTTGCAGGTGTGATCAGCGATCTTGACTCATCCTATTGCGGATAAGGAAGTTAGTGACAAAGTTTCTGAAGCCTTGGTTGCCTATCAAAGCAGCCATCAAAAAGCTCATAAAAACGATTTCTGCCCATGCTTTTGGTAACACGAATCCAAGTATGACGACGCCTCCTCCTCCTATGAAATAGGGCAGAAGACTTACGAAGTAGACGATTGTGAAGATGAATTCTGGAACGTAAGAAATAATCACCAAGGGAACTGTGACAATAGACTGCCAGTGTCTATGTTTTACATCAAGACGTTCATAGAGCAAACCCGCAGTGAGTCCAGTTAAAGACTTTCCGATGGGTAATCCTATCAAGCCAAGCCACGAACCATTACCTAAAGGACCAAAAAAAATTCCCGGGAAAATCCCGACCAATAGTCCTGTAACAGACCCTAAGATAGGGCCTCCATAAAGTGCTGCTATAAAAGTAGCTATAAGCGATAAATCAAGTGCAACTCCTTGGGTTATTGGTCCTAAATAGAATGAAATGAGGAATAAAACATTTCCAAGTGCGCCCATCATTGCGATAAATGAAATCGTTTTTGAATCCATTTTGGAGCATCACCAAAGAGTGCTTCTAAAGTTGTGTATATACTAATTATTTAAGAGTAACTACTCGAAAATGCGTGATGTTCTTATTGAAAAAACTTTTAATGATTCCAACAACTTCTAAACTTACAGTGAAGTGAAGGCATGTCTGAGCCATTCGAAATACGCCTCGAAGAGCTAGAAGAATGGTTGAAACAAGAGACTCTTTCCATCACTCAACCATTAAAAGGTGAAGCAAAAAAACTGGTCACCAATGTTGAAGGTAAGCTCGACGGAATTAGAGACATAAGTGAAAAAATGTTGGGGAATAGCGAGAGGGAAATGTCAAAGAGTAGTCCCAAAACCTACCGCCGAGCAAAAGCAGTCTCTAAGCTCACCCAAAAGACCCTTGAGATACTTGACAGCGCTAGCATTCCAGACGAGATTTCTTATGAGGATCTAGAACTACTTTATGAAAACCTAGAAAAGACGATTTCAGCCATTGGACAGGAAAGAGCAAAATGGGTTCGTTATATTGAGCCATACTTTATACTTGACCGCAGAAGATTCGATGTAGCGTTGAAAAGAACCGTAGACTCACTGGGTGAACTCCAGAGTTTTTTCTCTAATGAATACGCGAAGGTAAAAGATGTAGAAGAAGCACTTTCTGCGATTAATAAAATTGTTGGAATGTTGGATGAACTAGATGGAGTGGAAAAACGGAAAAAGATGATGGAATTAAGAAGGAGAGAGTTAGAAAAAGAAATAGAGGAAAAGCAAAAAGAGATAACCGTATTTCAAGACCAAAGTGAAGTGAGTGAACTTTCTAAGGTGAACGAGGAAATCGAAGAACTAAAAAAACAAATGGAGCGCAATGTACGCCATCTTCAAAAGCCATTTCTAAAATTCCAAAGACTTACTAGAAGTTCCAAGTACACCCTGTCTTCAAATGAGGCGAATAAGCTAAATGAATATTTGAAGAAACCGTTTGTAGCCTTTGCAACTGAGGAAGAAAAATACCCCCTACTGAAGAACATTCTCCAAAGAATGGAAGACGCGATAAACGAAAAAAAGATGAAGTTGAAAAGCAGTCGTCTAAGGAAAGCTCAAGAGCAAATGGAAAGTATTCTTCATAGGGACACGTTAGATTCTTTTCATAAGAACTGCAAAACGACCTTCTTGAGAAGGCAACATCTACTAACCTCTAAAACCGTATCAACGTATAGAAAAGAATCAGAGCAGATTCGAGTCGACTTGAAGACGCTGAAAAAGAGGAAAAACCTTGTGAATTCCAGATTGACCATTCTAAATAATGCATATAGAAAGACTCGAGAAAAAATTGAATCCCTAAAACACGAGTTAGAAGAAGATGCTCAGGAATTAACAGGTAAACCAATTAATATAATCTTAAAGAGATTTGAATTTGAGAAATAGTTGATAAAGCTCGTAAGGATGATTAGTGTCTTTTTCTTTTCTTCAGTGAAAGACGTTTTAACAAGTCTAAAGCTTTTTCTCCCTTTTCAATGGATTTTGTTTTTATCACATTTGCTTTTCTTGCTTCTTCAAACAGTTCCTCGCCTCTTCTGGTACGGAGAATTGTGAAAGTCCAGCCGTCTAGTCCCAAGCCTCCAACGGAAATGTCAGCTAGTTCGGCCGAGAAATCTGTACACAAATTGCATCTGGGATGAGTGTACTGTTTTGCCTCTTTCAAAGGAATGGCTTTTTCTTCGCCAGATTTCGTAGTGACCAAAATCTTTCCTTTGATGTTTATCTTCTTAACCTCATGCAAGTCTAATCCAAGTTTCCCTTGGATGAGCTGTTTCATCAATCCTTCGTAGGTGAAGCTTTCAGTACAAAGTAATCCTACGGCCAGTTGCAATTGGTTAAAGTATCGTAAGAGGTTCATCTCGATTTTTCGTAAAGCGTGAATTTGACATGGAGTTCCTACAAAGGCAATGTTCTTTTTGTTCTCGGTGAATCCCTTTTGGAAAGCGAAGAGATTAGGTGAGAAAATGTACCTTGTTCCAGCGCACTCCAAAACCTCTTGTGGAGTCAGCACCAGCCTTGGAACCGGATAACACAGTTTGTCTTCACTTATTCCCGACACCGCGGCCCCATCAATTCTTCCAGTTTCCAAGGCATAGGTAAGTAAAGCTGTGACCACTCCTCCATCTTGGCAAACGTGAAGAATATTCTCATCATTAGCTTTTGCGATGGCCATCCGTCGATAGATACCAAATTCCTCTTGAGGTCTCCTTTGTCTTCCAAAAACAGATTCTTCCAAGGCAGGAAAAGCGTATTCATATTGGGGGCACACAATCAAGCAGATGCCACAACTTGCACACTTTTCAACCAGTTCTGGTTTCCTTTCAACAAACTCTAGACAGCCAACTGGACATACGGCGACGCAAGCAGAACAACCCAAACATTTATCAGCTTGAACAACTCGCGTTACATTCTGTTCAAATTTCAGTCCTCGAATAGGCGCGATTCCGGCCATGATCTCCGTCCTCTGTTCCTGAAAGAGAGATAACAGTTATGTGGCTCTTTTTTGTGTTTTTCGGTTTTGTGAGCTGAATTGTTAGAAAGAACTACCACTGGGTTAGGAATCTAGAGCCTTCGTCAGTGATGCCGAGGCAAAAACAAGGTAGGAGGACTAATAGTGAAAAGCGCCGTGCCTTATCATTTGCTGAAACAGCACCTGAAATGAGTCCGTGAGAAGCCAGCTTAAACATAGCCTATTTTAAGGAGACAGCAAATTATGTTACTTCCAAGATAGTGGTTGTGGTAACATTACCTTCCAGCATTAATGATCTATCTGTTTTAATCAATGAAGCGACAAAAACCAACTCTCGGGAGTTCCTCCATCTAGTTACAGATATCGTTCAATTGATGGTGGATGAGAGAAGCAAAGCTGGAAGCTTTCGAATAACTGGCAGGCTTGTCAGGCTCCCATCGATAGGTGAAGCGATAATCATTGGAGACTTGCATGGAGACTTAGAAAGTCTTAGGTATATCTTGGAGAACACCAGCTTCATCACGAAGGCTGATGCTGGAAAAAAAATTTTGATGATTTTCCTTGGCGATTATGGAGATCGAGGGGTTCAATCCGCTGAGGTATACTACATCGTTCTAAAGCTCAAGGCGCTATTTCCTAAACATATTATCTTGATGAAAGGAAATCACGAAGGCCCTAACGATCTGCTTGCCTGTCCACACGATCTGCCAGTTCATTTAAGAAAGAAGTTTGGTGAAAAAGGATCGAAAGTTTATAGGACGATACGCGAACTCTTCAACCATCTATATAACGTGGTATTGGTTGAAGGAAAGTTTGTTTTACTTCATGGCGGCGCCCCGAGCCAAGCATCCAAAATCGAGGATTTGGCCTTCGCTCACACCAAACATCCACATGCATCGCATCTTGAAGAAATTCTTTGGAGTGATCCAATAGACGGTGTTACAGGAACCTATCCATCTCCAAGGGGAGCTGGAAAACTTTTCGGTGAAGATATTACAGATAACCTACTGAAACTATTGGATGTTAAGGTGGTGATTCGGGGACACGAACCTAGCAAAGAAGGGTTTAAGATAAATCACGGTGGCAAAGTCCTAACTTTATTCTCGAGGAAAGGCCCACCTTACTATAACAGTTACGGGGCATACCTACACTCAGACCTCTCTCAAAAGATCGGGAATGCAACATATCTTTTAGAAGACATTCACAGATTCTAGAATCTTAACTTCAACAGATCAATTTAATAATCCGAAAACGTGGAAAAGACAGAGGTATGTCATTGAAAATTGGAATTATAACAAGAAATGAGTATGGTTGGTCTTCATCTCAATTGCGAGAGGCGATGGAAAAGCGAAATATAGCCTCGGTATTTTTTCGTTTTGCCCAACTAGTTGCGAGAGTTCATTATGACCCACAGGCGTCAGTTTCTTTTGGCGAAATTAACATCCTTGAAGACCTTAGTGCTCTTATCACACGCCCCATTGGGCGCGGTTCCCTCGAGGAAATAATTTTCAGGATGAATCTTCTCCATAGGCTTGAACGGTTGGGGATGTTAATTATAAATCCGCCATTATCCATTGAACGTTCAGCTGACAAATATCATACTCTTTGTCTCCTCGAAGAACATGACCTACCAGTTCCACGCACTGCAGTAACTGAAAGTTCCGAAGAGGCTTTAGAATGCTTCCAGGAGTTAGGAGGAGATGTAGTCATCAAACCCCTATTTGGCTCCCGAGGAATTGGCTCAACTAGAGTTTCAGATCCAGACATTGCCACAAGAATCTTCAGAGCAGTATCCTTCTATCACGGTATACTTTACCTTCAAGAGTTCGTTCCTCATGGAGTTTCTGATATACGAGCTTTTGTTATAGGAGACCATGTAGTGGCGTCGATGTATCGTGTAGCTGAAACCTGGAAAACAAACGTCAGCTTGGGTGCAAAACCAGTTTCCACAAAACTGACTAGTGAATTAGAGAGCCTTGCTGTAAGAGCTGCAAAAATAATTGGTTGCAAAATGGCAGGAGTTGATATATTAGAAGGACCTAACGGACCGATAATCGTTGAATTGAATAGCCAACCGGGATGGCGAGGATTGCAGTCGGTTACAAAGATAAACATTGCTGACGAAATTGTGGAGTTTGTTCTTTCTGAAATTAAAGCTTAGGTTGGTCTTTACATGCAAGAAGTTCTAGTTTCAAGAATTGATTTACATACCAAAACGCTTGAACACAAGAAAGACTTGGTAGCAGAGGAGGCTCCCTTTCACGTTTTCCTTAATCAAACACACTATGTAACTATCCTTTGCACTCCGAGTCAATTAAAAGAACTAGCAGTTGGATATCTCCTCTCAGAAGGTCTACTGAAGTCAATTGATGAAATACGAGAAGTGCGTTTGGAAACTGGTGACAAGTGCGTAGTAAGATTGAAACCTTATTTGGATGTTGAAAGGCAAATTGCGATGGCACAGCCCTTTGCAAGAGTAATTATTTCTGCTTGTGGTTCCGCAGACTATTGGCCCATCAGCAAGCTTATGGATAGGCTTAATCTTCCTGAGACCGCCAGAGGCTTCAAAATGGAGGCGAATCTTCTTTTGGCGTCTGTTAGACAACTTAACAAGTTTGCTGAGGGGTTCAGAAAGACTGGAGGGGTTCACGTAGCCGCACTTTATTCAAGAGAAGGCAGGCCAATAGCTATTGCAGAAGACGTTGGACGCCACAATGCAGTGGACAAGGTTATTGGAGAATGTGCACTAAAGAGTGTGAACTTCACGGAATGCTTTGTGGCTCTTAGCGGACGACTTACAGGTGACATCGTGTTAAAAGCCGCTCGAATGCAAATCCCGATTGTTGTTTCTGTAGCTGCAGCGATTAACTCTGGCATAGAAGTGGCGAAACGCACCGGAATCACTCTTGTTGGCTTTGCCAGAGGTAAACGAATGAATGCTTACACACATATCGAACGAATAACTTTCTAAGCAAGTTAAGGCGCGGTTTCATGAAGACATCTGCGATTATTCTTGCAGGAGGATTCTCTAAGCGATTTGGTCATGACAAAGGTTTGGTTGACTTGGCTGGTAAGCCTCTTGTTCTTCATGTACTTGATAGGATAGCGAAGGTTGCCAACGAGACCCTTATTGTTGTTAGCTCAGCGGGTCAAAAAGATGTCTTCATGTCCTTCATAAAGGCTCCAATTAAAGTTCTTATTGACCAGCATAGTCAGCGGAGTCCGATTGTTGGAGCGTTAACTGGATTTAAACATGCATCTGGTGAATACTCTCTGTTGCTGCCATGTGACACTCCATTTGTTTCGAAAAAGGTTGCCTCTCTTTTACTAGACTTATGTGTCAACAAGGGCGCTGTTATTCCTAGGTGGCCTAATCGATATATTGAACCTCTTCAAGCTGCTTATCATACGGAATCGGCTTTGAATGCTTCAGAGACTGCCTATAAAGGGAAGAGATTGGCTATGCGTTTCATGGTTGATAATTTAAGCGGCGTACGTTACGTTTCAACTTTGGTGCTCCAACAAATAGATCCAAGATTGATGACTTTTTTCAATGTCAACACAACAGAAGATTTGAAGAAAGCAGAATCTATGCTAAAACGCCTGAATACATACTCATTTTCTCTTCCTAGATAGGTTCGTGCCGTCCATGTCGGTCACGCATGCGCGCGCGTTTAAAGATAGATACGTAGGCATGTCTCAATCTATTTAACCCGTTATCCTATCCTCTCCATTCTAACTGAAATTTCAATGATTCCCAACTCTGTGAAAACCTTAGAGGTTTTTTCCCAAGGTCCTACCTCTCTGAAATCTGAAAAAATTTCGTAACTTTTCCTACGAATCTCGCTCAAAGCTAACTCGTTTTTACCCAGATATGTCCGCTGATAATGCACCCTTTCACGTGCTGTTAGTATTCGGCGAACAACTCCATCTTTGACAAATTGATTAACCCATCTCCATATGGTACTGCGATTTATTTTAGGTTCATGCTCGCATGCTTTGATGACAAGTTCCTTCATCCTTATCTTGCTTGGTTCTGGGGGAATTAATGATAGAATCTTCCTTTTTGTTATTTCCCTTGTGTCTTCAGATAATTTTCCCATATACCATCTCGGCATAAATTCCACATTCCACATTATATTTGCGTGTTCGAGGGCTTAGAGTTGGTTGCGAATCGTTTTCAGATATCCCATGTTAAAATGCCTTTAGAAAAAAGAGAAGGTCGTTTCTCACCAGGGCACTTTGAATCGGCCAAAACGTCTTTCATGTCGCTTTAGAAATGCACTTTCCACACCTGTGATAACAGCCATGACGGAAGCTGAGCCTTGTAGTTCCTTGTCAACCCTTGCACCCCAGATGACTTTCGCCTTTGGAGGTAGAGAACGTTTCATGATTTCAGCTGCGTGATTGACTTCGTAGAGAGTTAAATCCTCTCCGCCAGCAACATGGATCAATAAGCCGCACGCTTTTGTCACATCTTCGATGTCGAGGAGTCTTTCGTTTAGGGCTTTTTCAACAGCCTGCTCCACACGCCCATCGCCTGTGCCCTCTCCTACTCCTATTGATGCTAGTCCAGCTCCTTGCATGATAGCTCGTAAGTCCGCGTAATCTAGGTTGATTAGACTTGCTGTGGTTATGGTTTCGGTTACGCCTTTAATGAATTTTCCTACCGTCGTATTTGCCAGGCCTAACGCTTCTCTGAAGGGCAAGTTTCCGGCTATTTTAACAAGTCGGTTGTTGTCGATTACCACAACGGTGTCGCAGACTTGCTTTAGGTGCTGTAGCCCCTTTTTCGCTATCTCCATTCTGGCTGTTTCAACATCAAAGGGAAGGGTGACAACTCCTATAACTAAGTGCCGAAGCAGTGACTCTGAAGATCGCTTGCGCAATTCGTCAGCTAAACCAGCTGACGCCCCAGTTCCTGTTCCTCCTCCTAGACCTGCTACCAAGAATATTATGTGTGCTTGAGATAGTTCCTTAATGACCTCATCTATATTTTCATATATGGCTTTTTCACCCAGCTCTGGGTAGCCGCCGCAACCTAGCCCCCTAGTGAGGTTTTCACCTATCAGAATTCTCCTATCAGCCTTGCATATTCTCAAATGGTTTGCATCGGTATTTACGGAAATGAGTTTTCCACCGGAGACCCCCCTTTCCTTAACCCATGATATTACGTTACATCCGGCACCCCCAAGACCTACTGCTGCTACCGAAGGCGCGGCTAGCCTGGCGTATTGCTCAATCTTCTCTTCTCCCTCGTTATAAGGTGGAGATGATATTCCTACTTGAGACTCGACCTGTTTATCAATCTGCATATATGTTCACCTCTTACACAGTATTAAGTAGAGGAGACGCCTAATAAATCTTGCGTCTTACGTCTCATGTCTCACGATATTTTTTGCCGTACAATATTCTTGTTCTAGGAATATGCCTTATAGTTCTACAAACCCTTTAGCAAATCAAGGTGAAACAGGATGGGCAAACTCGAATTAATGAAGAAGTTTATGAACACATTCGTTGGAAATGGCTTCCACCTAAAAATGAGAGCAAGTGAAAACACCCTTCAAGTCCACACAATTGAGATCATGCAGAAAGTAGATGAGACATGCCCTATCAAAGATATCCCAATTGGGGATCACTTCCTTCACCTCATCGCGACAAACCAGATGGGAATGGAAGCGTCAATAGTATGTAACTGGAGTCAAGGACTTCTGGAAAATTTGTTGGAACACTACAAAATGGCAAAAGAAGCAGGATTGAATGAAATTTCGATGTTTAAAAATCCTCTAACAAATGACATGAATAACTGGATGATAGCGTCGCGGAACCATAGACAAGTAGACACTATGCGTCCTGCGCAATAGGATATGTTGAGTTTGGAACAGATCTAAATCGGCAAAAAAGACTCGCGTGCCTTCTATATTATGAGGTTTCTGAAGTCATAACTTCATGTGCGCGCGCAAATATTGATATATTCTTAGTGAGCCCTATTTTACGCTAAGCATAAGATGTTGGATACCGTGACCAGAAATGAAGCGTCAATTTACACTTGATAAAAAAAGATTCTTGGTTGTAAACGCCATCTTCGCTATTACTGCTTTAGTCATAGAGTGGACAGGGATCACACTAGGTATGTACGTTTACGCTGATAACCTCTTCAATATCTTCGATGTGCCCATAACTATCATTGTTTCTTGGATTGTTATAGGTCACACATCGTGGGTTGTTTACAAGAAATTCGGTTGGATCGCTGGGCTTTTGACAGGTATAATCATCGACTTACCACTTGAATTCTTAGCCTTTCATCTAGGGTGGTGGACTTGGATTCCCAGATGGACTCCTGCAATATTCTTTAATGCTCCAGCTATCAACTTCGTAGTATTTCTGAGTGTGAGTTTAGGGAGCATCCTGACCTACAATTACTTGCTGGAAACAAAACTGTAACTATAATGCGCGCACGATAGTTACATTCCTATATTTTAAGATGAAAGAATATTGAACACAGCACTCATTAGGGCAAGGCTAAAAGACTTAGAAAAGCTGGTGTTAGTACATTGAGTGGACGGTTTTGATACAATACATGAACTTAGAGAGTGATCAACGAGATGATCACTTTTCCACAGAATCGTTAACTGCAGTGACCATCGGTTATAATTGTGAACGGAAATGAAATGGAATAAGAACGAAATAGGCAAACCCATAGAGAAAGAAGACTTCGCGTTGGATTCTCGCCTGCTTAGCATGATGAGGAAGTTTAGACCTGTAAGGCTCTTAGACACGGTTCAGGAATTATTACGAATATCCTCTGATGTGAAATCCGCAATGTTGGAAGCTGAAAGGAGGAAAGCTGAAACGCTTAATGTGGTGCGCTTGAAGGAAACGTTCACATAAAAAGGGGAAAACGATGAATACCAAAATTATGGGAAAACCAATCAATGAAATCAAAGAACGTATTGCAAGCGTAGAAAATAGTCTGATGGAAATTAAGTATGGAGATGGTCTCAATATAACTTTCCCGGGGGAAAAAACCAGTATTCCTGAAAGGATGCAATCTAATAAAGTCCCTGGAGTAAGCATTTCAGTAATCAACAATCATGAAGTGGAATGGGCAAAAAGTTTCGGAGTAACAGATGTTAGATCTGGAAATATCATAACAACAGAGACACTCTTTGAAGCAGCATCGACTTCAAAGGCTCTTACTGCAGCAGCAGTTCTACATCTCGTCGAGAAGAAATTGTTCGATTTAGATGGAGGCGTAAATGGTAAGCTGATGACTTGGAAGATTCCGGATAATCAATATACTGAAGAAGCAAAAATTAGCCTTCGACATCTTTTAACGCATACTTCGGGAATTAATCGTCCTGATGGCGGCTTTGACACAGAAAAAGAGAAGACACCAACTCTCAATCAAGTACTTAATGGAGAACCTCCTGCGGTCAATCATCCGGTGGAAGTTCTCACTTATCCTGGAAAAAAACATGATTACTCAAACTTTGGTTACATAATCATACAAAAATTAATAGAAGACGTTTCCGGTACATCTTTTCCCGCTATAATGAAAAAGATAATTTTCACCCCTTTAGAAATGAATAACAGCACGTTTAATTATCTATCGAGAGAATTACAGAAAAACGCGACCGTTCCTCATGATGAAAATGGAGAAGCAAAAGAACCTGGTCTGCACCCAACAGCTTATGCTCACGGAGGACTTCTAACAACTCCGTCGGATTTAGGGAAATATGTTGTGGAATTAATGAGCGCCTATAATGGCAAATCCAGCAGAATTCTATCATCTTCAATGGTAGGAAAAATGTTGACTCCTGAGGTTAACTTGAATCCAAAGGATTGGAGGTTTTGGGGGGGTCTTACAGGACAAGGACTGGGAATTTTCGTTATTGAACGCGATAGGGAAGTATTCTTCACCCATCCTGGAGTTAATATGCCTGGAGCCACGTGTAATCTGATCGGATGTGCTGAAACTGGACAGGGAGCTGTAATAATGACGAATGGGATAAATGGAGGTTTGTTATCATTAGAGATTCTTTTCAGCATCGCTCAAGAATATGAATGGTCACTTTGGGAGAAATCAGCATGAGTTTAATGCATGCGTGTGCAATGGAATATCACAAAACCAGATATATCATTCATGCAAAACAAATTCTCGGATACAAAACCATCAACAACGCCATGATATACCTCAACATTGAACAAGCACTCTTCCAACACGAAGACAACACGAATACACAAGTAGGGTCGCAAAAACGGTAACAGGAGCAAGAGCACTCTTAGAAGCCGGATACGAATATGTAACCAACATGGACTGAGGAACACTCTTCAGAAAAAGGAAGTGATACGTACGAAAAGAGATTCATACAGTTCAGTGAAGATTCCCATAGTTCAAATAAACTATGCCATAGTGGAGATGTCTCTCGCAAACTTCCCTCTTTTTGTGCAAGCTAAAAATTGGGCGCGCGCAATGGATCTGGACAAACCGTAGTTTCCTCATTTAAGGTCTCTTTCTTTGATGCTAATAGTTTCTCTCTACTCTTGCAAGCAAGGTTTTAAGTAAACTAACTAGATTAATAGAAAAGACATTCAAAAGGTGGAGATAGAATGGTTGATGGAACAATTTCCATTAAGAAGGTGGTCCCTCTAATCGTTGTGACGTGGATACTATCGCTAGCCACAACTTTGACGGTGGTTTACGTTGTACTAAGCATTTCTCCAAGTGGGATTGGTGATGAATCGATTACCACAGAAATGATTGCAGACAGTGCTATTGTAACCACTAAATTGGCTGATGGAACGATAACTTCAGCGAAAATATTAGATGGAGCTGTTACTACAGTAGATTTGGATACTGGCGCGGTTGCTGAGATTCAGATTAGGGACGGCGCAGTAACAACAACCAAGATAACTGACTACGCAGTCACTAATCTTAAGCTGGCAGCAAATGCTATTCCTTTTAACTCTACTTATGGGACTGAATCGATAACCAAGACGACAGCGAGTTGGGAGAACATCACTGACTTATCAGTGACAATGACCTTGGAAAGAAACAGTACCCTGCTAATTATGTTCAGCGTTCAATCTGCTTTATCAGATCCAGATAAAAGCGTTATATGGAGAGCTTTTGTCAACACAGATACTGCTCTTCCAGGGAGTATTTATTTGCAACCTCCAGGAGAAGGCAACAAGTGGAGCTCAATTTCTTACAATTTCTATAAACCTGATGTTAGTACAGGAGAATATACTATCTACGTCCAATGGTATGTGAGTGGCGGCACAGCTTGGATAGCGAACCGAGTTCTGTTCGTTATCGCCCTACCCACATAATTCCGCAAGAGATCCCGCAAAAACCCCATTTTTCTCAGAATTCCCCATAGGGATTCGCAACTATTATCAAGTCATGTAGTCTAAGCAGGATCATAGTATATGTAAATGCCAATATCGAATTCTCAAGTTCTAGTGCTTTCTCAGCGAATTCTTGAAAAGTGAGGGCCTCCGCATAATGTGCGCGCGCGAAGGAGAATGAATATATTTTTCCTTCGTCAACACATGGCCATGCAAAACAGAGAGAATATGGAAAGATGTTGGCTTTAGCTAGAAAAACCTTAGCGAGAAAACTTCAGAACCCTAGACTGTTGAAAATCACATACCACACAATACGCCACTGGAAGGGAACAATCGAATACCACAAAACCAAAGACATCATTCATGTTCAACAGCTTCTAGGCCATAAGAACATAAACAACACCATGATCTACATCAACCTTGAGAGAGCAATATTCAAAGAGTCAAACGACGAATTCACCGTAAGGGCTGTTGAGACCTTAGAGGAAGTATGCAAATTCTTAGAAGTGGGATTCGAGTATATCTGTGACATGAACGATAAGAAACTGTTCCGTAAAAGGAAGTGATATGTACGCAAACAGATTCCTATGATTCAGTGAAAATTCCTATGATTCAAATAATTGGCGTGAAGGAATTGCCCATCATAAAAAGGGAAGACGATCTTGCTGAACTTATCTGTGTTGCAACAGAGAGGCAAGGAACTCCTATCGAAAACGGCGACATCATAGTTATTACTCATGTGATTGTCTCACGCTCAGAAGGAAATGTTGTGAACCTTGACACTGTGACCCCCTCGGATTTTGCAAAAGCTTTCGCAGAGGAGTTTGACAAAGATCCAGCAATAGTTGAGATTGTTCTTCGCGAATCTAGAAATATTGTTCGCATGAGCAATGGGAAACTCATCACAGAGACCAAGCAAGGATTCATCTGCGCCAATTCTGGAGTTGATAAGTCAAATGTCCTTGGAAAAAAGAACGTTGCACTTTTGCCAAGGAACTCTGATCGATCAGCCCGAACGATTCGAAAAAAGATTAAGGAACTAACTGGAAAAGAAGTAGCTGTCATCATTTCTGATACTCATGGGCGACCTTTGAGAGAGGGTGAAATTAACGTAGCCATAGGAGTCGCTGGCATCAATCCCATTCGAGATCGAAGAGGAGAAACTGACCTGTTCGGATATGTTTTGAAAGTCAAAAGAACTGCTATCGCAGACGAATTGTCTTCTGCTGCGGAGTTAGTTATTGGGCAGGCAAATGAAGGAGTTCCAGTGGCAGTCATAAGGGGGTATCCATACCCCAAGTCAGAAGAGGCAAAGGCAACTGAACTCGTCAGACCGAAAGACAAAGACTTGTTTGTTTAAGTGGCATGGACATCAAAGGTTCGCTTGGCTTTTCTTTACATAGTTTTCAGTTTCTAGAAGAATTTTGTTCAAGTCTTCCTTGGTATGTGCTCTGCTCAAGACACCTATCTTTGTCGGAAGGAAAAAGACTCCATTGGCAATAAGATACATATGATAGTCGGTCAGTTTTGTTCTGTCCGCTTGAAAAGCACTTCGAACGTCTCTTACTTCTTCACGAGTGAAGTGTGTCTGGAAAATGGAGCTGACTCCAGTGATATAGACATCAATGTTTCCTTTTTCAAAGATATCATAAAGTTGTTGTCTGATTTTGTCTCCTTGCCTGTTAAGTTGATTCAAAAGATGTCCGTCTTCAAGCAGTTTCAATGTGGTTAACCCTGCCGTTAAGCTAACGGGATTTCCACAGAAGGTCCCTCCGTGAAAGGAAAATTCAGGACGTTCATACAACAGGGGATCCATGTGTTCCATGATTTCCCGGCGACTGGCAATGACACCAATTGGGAACCCTCCACCCATGATCTTACCCAAAACTGTGATGTCAGGCAGTATTCCGTAATATTGCTGAGCTCCTCCTGGTGCCAGCCGAAAGCCTGTAATGATTTCATCGAATATGAGAAGTGCACCCTTTTCAGAGCACAGTTCTCTCAATCCTTTCAGAAACTCCTTGTCAGCTGGGATGCCACCTCCAGCTCCAAGGACTGGTTCGACAATGATGGCTGCGATATTATCCTTCTTCAGTTTTTTTCTTACCTCCTCCAAATCATTGAATGGGATCACGATCGTGTCTTCTTGGGCCCCTGTCATTATCCCATTGGATTGTGGAACGTCTAGCGGTGGGCTAACTGCGATATGGAGAGCGTCGTATCCTCCATGCCATCCGCCTTCTAGCTTAACGATTTTTTCTCGGTTGGTGTAGGTGCGTGCCAAACGGGTGGCGTACATAGCGGCTTCTGTTCCTGAATTGGTGAAGCGAATCATTTCTGCACTGGGAATCATCTTCACAACCTGCTCAGCCAAAATGATTTCGAGTTCATGACAGGTTCCATAGTGGGTCCCATTCTCAATTTGTTGTCTGACTGCATTCACAATTTCAGGTGGACTGTGCCCTAAAATGAGGGCGTAGTGACCTAACCAGAAGTCAATGTAATCATTCCCATCTACATCCACAATTTTGCTGCCCTTTGCTGTGGCGGCGTAAAAGGGGTATGGGTCGAAATAACGCAGAAAATAGGAAACACCTGAAGGGAGAACTCTTTTTGCTTTTTTATGCATTTGCTTCGACTTTGAAGTCTTGGATACGTAACGGTCTAACACATCCATACTCTCCTAATTGTTGCCTAGTTTGATTAGTTCATCAATAGTATATCATTTGTGTTATAGAGTTTTTTCAATAACAATATCCACTCAAAATGTGGAACGAACTTCCACTGGAAAAGGATATTACCATCAAATTCCACCCAGTTAAATCCATATCAAGGTGTCAATGAATAAACAAGAAAAGAAGGAGAATCAACCCTGAATCAAATTAAAATCACTCTCCTCATTCAAATCTTGAATTCTTTCATAAGTGGAGTCTTGACCATAGCATTGCCTTTACTAATGAAAGAACGAAACGTCGATGTGATTACCATTGGCTTAATTTTCGCTTCGTTACCTCTGATTTTTCAGTTCACCCGCATGGTTTTTGCCACTGTTTCTGATTTCTCAGGCAGAAAGGTGTTTTTTATTTTCAACGGGGTGCTTAGTGTGCTTTCCGGTTTCGTTTACTATCTTGCCTTTACGCCTTTGCAGTTTCTTCTTGGCAAGGTAAGTGAAGGAATTAAGAGTGCATCGCTTTGGGCTGTCAACCGAGCTTTCCTTCTAGAAGAAAGTGCAATGAAACGGGAGTCGTTGTTTCACCTGAGAACTACTGCATACGTTTCCATGGCTGCTGGTAGCTTGTCAGCTGGCTTTCTTATTGTCTGGCTTTCCTATACAAACACACTATTGCTTTGCATTCTTGTTGGGTCATCAGTTATTCCAATATCTTTGGTATTGCTTAACAGAAGGAAAGAAGAATTCAGCACGAAACGTGCCCTGCATTATTTGGACCTACGAAAGAAAGAGCGAATATTCCAAATATTCTTCTTGCTGTTTTTCATCATGGGATTATCCTTTGGTTTCAAAGATGGTTATGTTTTTACTTGGTTCTTGAGTGACAGTGGGTTTGATGCTGAACCCATCGGAGTTTTTCTTGGGATACAGATACTACTAGCTGGCTTGTCATCACATATGTTTACAAAGAAGATTAAGATAGAAAAACTCATCCTATTAAGCGGTTTTCTTTACTCCCTTGTTTTGCTCCTCCTTGGATTCTCAAGTTATGTGCTGGCTGCCTTTTTTGTAGTCATGTATGGTATTGTTGAGGGACTGTTGAGTGGTGGCCAAGAAGGAATATTGGTGAAGATTTCCAAAGAAGAGTCCTATGGTACTGATATTGGCTTACTGATGATGGGGCTGCATGGAGGACGAACAATAAGCCTAGCATTGTCAGGGTTCCTAATCGATTTGTGGGGGTTCATCGTTCCTTTCTTCTTGTCTGCCTTGATTTTTGTCATTTTCTACGTGCCCACGTATTTCCTACTAAAGAAATAGAGTCATTAGTTCATTCTCTAAACATTAGTTCAAAACGATGTTCTACTTCGGGAAACCAATTGGAAGAATATAGATTGGCCTGTGGTCCCGAGACAATTTCAAAACTTCATAGACTGTCGCAACCTGGTAACTTGTGATTGTACAAACTCCTAAGCCAAAAGAGACCGCCTGCAAGATTAGATTTTGAGTTGCATGCCCAGCTTCAATATGGACAAACCTTAACGCATTCTCCAATAGCGGTGTTGCCTTCAAAGCTCTTCGGTTATCTACTGCCAAAACTATTGTTAGTGGTGCAGTTTTGATACATCTCTGTTTAGGAGTGTTATTGCAGCTTCTGACAATTTGTCACGAGTGTCTTCGTCGCTTATTAGATGAAGCATGTGTTTTCTCGGTTCGTAGTGATATAAACCTGTTTGAAAAACTGTGTACACTTCTAATGGATAAGTTTTACTTGCTGACGGAGCGGTTTTGTGAAGAATCTTTTCGTCTTCAGGGAAATTCTCGGTATAAGTGGTTCCTTGAAGAGCCCAGAGAAGCTGTGAAATAACAGATAAATCGATCTCTTTACTTGAAATTGTTCGAATGGTTCTTCTAGACTTAAGGGCCTCTTCAATTGACATGTCACCTTTGAATTGCGATTGAGACAATTTCAGAATTCTTTGTTTTTTCATCGCGTTTCCTCATCCTTGCGCGCGCATCGCCAAGTTCAGTAACAAACTTAATACCTTTTCAATGTCTGAATAAAGTTTTGGACGGAGAAAAAATAGATGAGTAGCAGTTTAGGCGAGTTAAAAGATATTTTTTACTTTGAGGTATGCGGTGAAATTAACACTGAGACGACATTAAAACTCGCTATTCAAAGGGCTCACGAACTGAACACAAAGAAACTGGTCGTTGCTTCGGAGACTGGTCTAAGCGCTCTTAAAGCAGTTAGTATGCTTCGAGGTTCTAAAATGAAACTTGTAGTGGTCACTTCCGCCGCTGGCACAAGAATTGAAAACACCATAATTGGCAACCTGAGAATAGGCATCCAAGATGAAGAAATCTGGAATCGCTTGGAAAAAAGTGGCGCTAATATTGTGCGAGCAACTGATCCACTGTATAATATTGGCGCTGCCTTTGAACACAAAGGTGTTCCAACGCTGGCAACTTTAATCCGCACGTGTTTGAAACTGATCAGTTCGGGAACCGCTGTAGGCGTTACGACTGTTCTGATGGCTACGGATAATGGCGTTTTGACAGAAGGAGAAGAAGTTGTTAGTGTTGCAGGATCCTGGATTGGTTTAGATACGGCACTCGTGGTGGAAGCTGCAAATTCAGTAAACCTGTTCAGGAAAAAAGCCTTGCAGATTAAAGAGATTATATGTAAACCTCGAAATCCTGCGTACAGCTGGCCCATTAACAAACAAGATTGGATAGGCAACTTAAAACTGTACGAGAAGTTTACTGAAAAATAGGACCCGAACGTGCTGGAGTTCAACTGAATTTATGGAAGCAGGTTCGATTTTGTCACTCAATGAGATAGATTCAAAATCTTCCGGAAACTCCAATGATTTCTCTCGCATCTATCGAGAAATTCTGATGTCAGTTCTAAAACTCACTTCAATGGGACCAGTTTCAAAGGCGTTGGTTAGCAGAGAAGCAAAGGTCGCTTCTCAAGTCGCCACTGAAACATTGAGAAGATTTTCTGATGAAGGAATTATTTATTTAACTGAAAAAACTGTGGAAACCTCGTCGAGTCAACGTATCAATATTACCCTCAAAGCTCTTAAACTTGGGGCAGATGTTCAAAAGGTATGCAGCTCTCTCCGTTGGCAAGAGTTTGAAAACATTGCAGCGACGGCTTTCGAAGCTAATAACTTTTGGGTTAAAAGAAGAGTTCGTTTTACTTGGGCAAATAGACGGTGGGAGATTGATGTTCTAGGCTGCAAAAAACCCATAATCGTTTGTGTTGACTGCAAGCATTGGCATCATGGTTGGGGAACATCAGCAATAGCCAAAGCTGCAGAAGGTCAAATACAGAGGACAAAAGCACTAACTGAAACGCTTCATTTCACGTCTGTGATGCTTAAGAGATTAGGACTAGCTAACTGGAAACAAGGGATACTCATTCCATTAATCTTATCACTGGTTCCGAGTCCCTTTAAATTCTATAGAAAAACGCCAATAGTTCCAATTCTGCAACTCCAAAACTTCCTAAGTGAATTACCAGCATACACAGATAGATTGAAGCGTTTCCGTTGGGAAAACATTTAAAAACTGATGAGGTTTGAGTAAAGAAACGTGCTAAAAATCCAGAAACAAAATCTCATATTTTACGGTAATAAGTTAAAAAACGTGGTAGCAATAAATATGATGGGCTTCTGTTGGAAGGTAACAAGAACTCCTTCACAAAAACAGTGCAAAAAACAAAATGATTCGACAAAAAATTACACACTTTTTAATATAACAGATGTAACCCAATAAATAGTACTATCCAATTATTTCAATACGCGTTCCTATGGCTTGACCAGATAAACCTCTTCTGAATCTTGCTCTTACCAGTCCGCTTTTTCCGTGCAAAGCAACAATCTTTCCTCTAATTTCACGTTCTCCTGCAGGCCAAGCAACTTTGCGACCTAAAAGTCGCGCAGCTTCATCAGATGATTTAATCCCTGAAAATTTTAGGATGCACTCTTTGGGACGCTGGGTTCTTGGGCCCACTCTATAGTTCACGATAATACCCGAGAGAATTTGAGACATGTTTCTTCACCCTTACTCGTAGTGTCTTCAGTATAAAAAGATAAACAAATATCTTTTTGTGCCACGCGCGCGGATAGCGTTGAAAGAAAAACTTCGAGCTTTCTACTCTCTTCTTGATACCCTTACGATAAAATTGTTTGTCATTGCCAATTCTGGACAGAAATCACTACTGGTTTTCCATGCATGCGTAACCCATATATATTCATTAAAGAGAGTTAACCACTCTTTATGGTGATTACTACATGGTAGCAGAAACAGACAAATTGAGTTCTATCTACAGCAAGATGATGGAAAAAGCCAAAGAAATAACGGTTCTACAATCAATCGAAAGCATCATGGGTTGGGACATGGAAACGAAGATGCCTCCCAAAGGAATTACTCTGCGAAGTCAGCAGATGGCAATGTTAAGTCAAATTGAACACAAAACAAGCACCAATCCCGAGATCGGAGCCCTACTGGAAAAGATCAAGAAACATTCAAAATACGACACACTTGATACAACTCAAAAGAGAAATGTGTACCTAATAAAGAAAAATTACGACGAACAAACGAAGCTGCCTGAAAAACTGGTAGTGGAAACTGCAAGGCAGCAAACCATCACAATCGATACTTGGAAAAAAGCGAAGGCTGCCAAAAACTTCCCTAAGTTCAAGCCAGAACTCGAAAAACTCACTAGTCTAAGAGAAGAAGCGGCTGAAATCTTAATGAAAGTCAAGGAAACCACAACACCCTATGATGCTCTAATTGACATTTTTGAACCAAAAATGACCGCTAAGATAATTACTCAAATTTTTGACGAACTGAAGAAAGGTTTGATCTCAATCATAAGAAAATGTGAAGCTGCGCCAAAGCAGCCAGATACATCCTTCCTTAGGCGTAAAGTCCCCATTGATGTCCAACATAGAATTTCTAATTCACTTGTGAAGTTTATCGAATATGACGTGGAGTCCAAAGGATCCGGAGGCAGGATCGATGAGACCGAGCATCCCTTCACAACGGGCTATTACGACGATGTACGGATTACGACACATTATTATGAAGATAAATTGGCGTCTTCCCTGTTTTCCGTACTACATGAAGGCGGTCATGCCATCTACGAGCAAAACCTAGACGCGACATGGATCTTTCAACCAGTTGGAACTGCTTGTTCATTCGGATTCCATGAATCTCAGTCACGCTTCGTAGAAAACCTAGTAGGACGATCCCGAGAATTTTGGAGCTACTATTTCCCAGAACTGAAAGAACTCACAGGCAACATTTTCTCGGATGTCAATTTAGACTCTTTCGTCTTTGCCATAAACCAAGTCAAACCCTCCAAGATTCGTGTTGAGGCAGACGAGGTTACCTACTGCCTTCATGTAATCATTCGTTTTGAGATTGAACGAGAGTTGATGGCTGGTAAGATCAGAGTTGCAGAACTTCCTGGAATTTGGAACCAAAAGTATGAGAACTATCTCGGTGTGGA
>JAOUKN010000062.1 GCA_029882515.1 Candidatus Bathyarchaeota archaeon | reverse complement strand
ACGTTTGATAGCATGACTTTGTAGAAGCCAGCGGGTTCTTTGCGGAATCTGTGTTTCACTTCTGGGGCAATATTTACCCCACACGCTGGTTCGGGCTCTGATGAGGAAACGTAGGTGTCAGGTGAAAGATTCTCAGTTATCATGATGTTAGGATACATAGCCTTAAAGTCTAGGATAGTGACGTTTTCGTGAACACCCGGTTTCGGTTTCAAAACGACACCGCCTACGTAGGAAATGTAAGGGCGTTCCCTCCTTTTGGGTATGAGTTCACCAATTCTGTATGCCTCTTTAATTAGATACCATTCAACTCTGAAGCCAACTGCTACAGTCCCCACATGATCTAAAGGTAAACTCACAAGACTGGATAGCTGCACGGCGAAATCTAACATGGCTTTGGCGATTCCTATTATCGACTGAGTGTTTTCTCGGGAAAACTTCAACAAAATAGAACGTTTCTCTGGATTCTCCCAGTAGCTGGAAAAGTCAATGTCTTCGATTAAAGTGTGTTTTTCAATTTTCATGACGCCGAAAAAGTCTGCTACGTTTTCTAGAGTCTTTATCTTCACTTCTGGCAGTTCATCTGCAAAACCGAAGAAGTCTATGTTTGCTCGTCCAGTAACGGATACGTGACCATAAACACTTCTGTGTGGTTCCGTATTCGCCCTAGTAACAGATAATTTGATGCCCAATTTTTTAGAGCGAGATAGTAGATAGGGCCAGTCTTGCCGATTGGTGTCATAACCAGCAAGGATGTCGGGATCGAAATTACGAACATATTTTACAAACGATTCAATCACAGCTTTATCATCAGAACCTTTCGCCACAAACTGTTTCTCATCTCCAACATTTGTACACACTGAAATAATGATAACTGGATTTTTTTCCGGCCTTGGTGCACCTTGACGACTGTATGAAATTGTTGAAAAAGCTAAGATCCTTAATTCGGGAATTTCATTTTTTTCAATCGTTCTTGGAAATGTGCTAGCAACATACAGCTTGTCAACTTGCACTCCAAAGTTGTTTTCTATCTCCTCGACTTCTATTTCATGCCAGCTGCACGGAATCACATTATTGTCTATAAGATAACGCATAGAATAGCGAATGTCGTCTTCGAGACGGTTTTTTATGCCGTTAATTTTTTCAAGAGAACGCGCATGTTTGGATATAACAGTTGGGTCTTGGCAAACAACTTTGATCGCAGTCACGGATTTTCCAAAAAATCTTCGATTCACAAGTTCGAATTTCTTAATTAATGGATAATCTGCCTTAAGTGATTCAAGTGTTTCTATTATTGGTTGTGGGTTTTCCTTCTGTTTTACAACCAAGTAGAAGTAGGGAAGAAAATTCCGGTCGATAATAAGGATTCGTTTGTCGTCGTCATCAATGCCCCAGATCCATACCTCTGGTTTATGATCTTTCACCTCATAATTGACATCTAAAAGCCAGAACACCGTCTTCATAGATTACAGCCCCCTACCATAATTCTCCACATAGTTCTCCTGAATTCTCATATAAGGCGATTCTCTCATTAATTGAAGATAGAGCGGTAACAAAGATAAGCTAGAAATACAATAACCTTTTCAAACATGGTTTTTCACCTACACAAAACTTGATTGGTGAACACCTCTTTGAAAATCTTGAAAATGAAACTCAATAAAGGCATCGTAAAGGTTTTGCCTGAGAGCCTCGATGATATTTGGCATCTTTACAACATAATTCTTAGAAATGATGAGGTGCATGGAAGAACCACTCGAGAAGTGAAAGTGGAAGACCGATATGCTCGTCCACAAAGGGGGAAGAGAGTTTCAGTTCTTCTTGGCGTGAAAGTTGAAAAAGTTCTGTGGGATAGAAGTCTGAACAGATTGAGGGTACACGGGATTGTTTGCAGAGCTCCAGAGGATCTCAATGTAAAGGGCTCACATCACACCATAAACGTCATTCTAAATAACCCTATAACTATTGTAAAATCCAAGTGGCTGAGACATGAGATCGATAGGGTAAAGAGAGCCAGCAAAACAGCAACTGCCCCCATCATTGTTGCGTCTATAGATGACGAAGGATACTCTGTGGCGGTTTTAAGACAATATGGAATAGACGTTAAAGTCGAAACAAAAACAAAACTTCCAGGTAAATTTGAACCGGAAAAAAGAGTTCAAGCCACACGTGAATTCTTTAAAGACGCATTAAAAGTCTTAAGACGAGTATGGATGAGACTTCGAAGCCCAATTGTCATCATCGGTCTTGGATTCACCAAGGGGCATTTTGCCAGATTCGTAAGAGACCACGATTCAGAAATTGCGGCGGCGATCATTGATATAAAGGGTGTGAATAGCGTTGGAGTTGCTGGAATAGATGAAGCCTTGCGTTCAGGGATTTTCACTAAAGCCATACAACAGGTGCGCATAGCCGAGGAGGCAAAAGTCATGGAAGAGGTACTTCTACGGCTGGGGAAGGGAAGTATGGATGCTACCTACGGATTCGACGAAGTGAAAAACGCAAGCACGATGGGAGCAGTGGACGAACTACTCATCGCGGATGTAACTCTAAGGGAAGCCTCTAATGACAAGAGAATTCTCTTAGAGAAACTTATAAGAGATGTCGAAGAAAAAAGAGGCAAAATTATGGTTTTGAGCGTGGAGCATGAGGCAGGAGCAAAACTGCTTTCATTAGGCGGTATTGCCGCCCTTCTCCGTTTTCCAATCGCGCAGTCACCTTCCGTAAAGTTTTAGGCGTCTACGAACCGCGGGATTCTGATCCACGAGTTTTTTCAGAACCATTTCGAAAGTCTCCTCTGGCGAAAGTTCTCTCTCTATGAAGACTCCAGTTCGGCCAATTTCATCACGACGCAAGAGGGCATGGACACGATCAAGCACAGTTTCTACGGAAATACCTAAAACTCCTGCTATGTTTTCTTCCTGTCCCACGATTGTGCTTTCAATATGCCCTTTCTTGGTTGGTTCAATCAGCATCAGCCGCTTGTCAACGCCTAAAACACGCGTACCTTTTTTAAGCATGGGAAAGGAGGCTTCACCTCCAAATTTGTAGAAATCTCTTTCTATGGGACGAAGTTTTAGGAGAGGAAAGGAGACGCACTCTTGGTTGTCTATTTCCAGATACCCTTTGACAGCAAAGTGAGGTGTAGCTTGCACTACGAGTCGCCTATTAACGGAAACTCCAGCTCGTTCAAGGGACGTTTCTATAGTGAATGAGGAGGGAGGATCTGGCACAAAAATGTCAATGTCGCTCTTCTGTGATACATCACCGCGCACAATGCTTCCATGAACAATGGAGTAGAGATGAAATTGATTTAGAGATTCCATTATTTTCATTGCTTTGACCCTTAATTCTTTCAGTAGGTCCCAGTGTTTTTCACTGTAAATGACTTCTATACGTTCAGCACGTTTCAGTGGTTTCCTAGCCACCATTCTTACTTCCTAACCTAAGGTTATCCTCAAGCCAATTTAGATAAGACGGCGAACTCATATGTATTGGGAGCGCGAAAATTTCTGGAACTTCATAACCATGAATTGCCTTCACCCTTTTCGTAAGTTTATCGAAAAGCTCGCTATTTGACTTCATAAGGACTAGAAATTCGGCCACTTTTTCGATTTTGTCTTTCCACCAGAAGATAAATGAGACAGGACCAATGATTTTAGCACAGAGAATCAATCTCTCTGCCAATAGACATCGAACGACTTTTGTTACTTCGGTTTTACTTGAAGGGGTCACAAAAACAACAAGGTGATGCGCCATGCTTATTCCCGCAAGACTATACCGAAGTGTTATTTAGTTAGTTTCCGTTTAGAACTCGGCAAGGAAAAGAAATATGATCCCAGAGTTGTGGTTTCTACTCATTCTCATCATCTTTTGGATTGTTATCTATTTAGCAGGCTATCTCTTCCACTTGGATAAGCATGGATTAGAAGTAAAACCAGCATACTTCATGTATAAATCTGAGAAGTTAACAAGATTTCTGGACAAAGCATCGAAGAGAAGACAGTTTTTCTGGAAAACGTTCTCTAACATAGGCATAGCCTTTGCACTAGGACTAATGATCTTTAGCATCTACTTTTTTGCCAGCAATCTTCTGAAATTCATTTACCCAGTAGAAGTAGGAGGCCCAGTGCCAATTATTCCCATTCTCCCAGTGATCACGATTCGACTATATTGGTTACCGTATTTCTTCGTAGCGATAGCAATAGCGGTTTTGACCCACGAGTTTGCTCACGGCATCATTGCCAGACTTGAGAAGATTCCTGTAAAATCGGCGGGAATTCTCATGGCGCTGGTGTTTTTTGGCGGATTTGTCGAACCAGATGAAAAAGGGTTTGAGAAAGTTCGAACGCTTTCTAAGCTTCGAATGCTTGCAGTGGGCTCCTCCACAAACTTGATTACTGGCTTCCTCGCTTTGCTCTTAATAATGAGCTTATACGCTCCAGCCTCTGGAATTCTAATATACGAAACTATAGATAATGGACCTATTGAAAAAGAAGGACTTCGACAATGGGACCGCATTTATGGCGTAAGCACGGGCATGAACGAAACCATAATATCAACTGCATATGATCTTCAAGAGTTTATGATACAGAATAATGTGACACCTGGAGACGCAGTGACTCTGAAAACTAACAAGGGTGATGTTGAAATCACGACTGAAAACGGTTCACGCGGTCAACCCATTGTTGGCCTCGCATATTACGCTGATTATTATCCAAGTAGAATACCATTAGAGTATTACACATCTATTCATTTGAATCTAACCTTGTTTTGGCTCCACCTAATATCCGTAAGTGTCGCCGTCTTTAACATGTTGCCGCTGTATCCATTCGATGGAGAAAGATTCCTCTACTACTCCTTAAAAAAAATCGTAAGGAAGAGACATCGTGAAGCTCGTGTAATGTTCAATGCCATTTGTTTCGGACTAATCGTAATTAACATCGCAATGAGTTTCATAATATACGGCTTCATAAGAATATAGGGAGAACCGATGGCAAAGTGCACTTCATGCAAGAACAGAGACGCAATTTTCATGCGCCCATACTCTGGGGAAAAACTGTGTGGAAGATGCTTCACGAAATCCATCGAAAGGAAAGTTCAAGCAACCATCTCAAAATATGACATGCTTAAACGAGACGACACGTTGGCAGTAGCGATTTCTGGAGGAAAAGACAGCACAAGTCTCCTCCATATATTGATGAAGATCGAAAAAGATTTTCCTGAAACGACATTGTGTGCAGTCACTGTTGATGAAGGAATAAAGGGGTACCGAGATGAAGCGCTGAGGTTTGCCATAAAAAACTGCCAGAAATTAGGCGTAGAGCACAAGGTAATCTCGTTTAAGGAGATGTTTGGATATAGACTGGATGAACTTGTGGATATGATTCGAAGAAAAGGAGAGAGAGATTTAACTCCTTGTGCTTATTGTGGCGTGTTGAGAAGACGAGTTTTAAACAGTGTTGCACGAAAGGTGCGTGCAAATAAATTGGTCACCGCCCACAATTTGGACGATGAAACGCAAACCATCCTTCTAAACATCATGCATGGAGACGTCACAAGAATTGCCCGAGCCAAACCTGTTTTATCAGTTGCACATCCAGAATTGATACAACGGATAAAGCCATTTTGTGAAGTGCCAGAAAGAGAAATCGCACTTTACGCATACCTAAAGAAAATAGAGTTTCAAGAAAATCCTTGCCCTTATGCCCACACTGCGTTGAGAAATGATGTGAGAAACATGCTCAACAGAATTGAACAAAATCATGCAGGCACAAAATTCACGATCCTCAGATCAATGGAAAGAATTAGACCCGCCTTAGAAGCGATGAATGAGGAAGAAAAATTGCGCAGCTGTAAGCTATGCGGAGAGCCTACCATGGGAGAAGTATGCAGACCCTGTCAGATGCTTCAAAGATTGTATATTTCATAAAGGGCGATGGGTCGCCAAGAGTCGACGCCCAGTTTTCGCAAAGCCTCTTCAATCTCTTTACTCGTACCCGCAACCCCTTAAGCGCTGCACGTCCAAGTTTAGGTTGCTCCCTCCCGGGCCTGGCCAGGTTCGCCTGGTCAACGCAGTTGACAGCCTCCTTACGAAGGCTGCTCTGTGACCGCCAGCCGTAAGGGACGGATATTCATGGTCAGAAGGCTGAGGGACTTAACGATCTTTGGCGCCTCGTCTTGGATTTTGGCCCATCCTGTAGAGGGTTTATGGTTCAGGGGACCCCTAGCCCCCCGCCTGAGACCCACCGCCTAAATTTATTGGGAACTTTCAAGGTATAAAAGTTTGTTACATTGTTTTTCCAGAGCCTACAATAGACTGCCATGGAGTTTTGGAGACGCCCTTTATGGTTAAACGTTCGGTATGATGCTGAGGTTCTCTAGACCTTGTTTATTGTTCGCAGTGTGATCCTCGCATCTCACCTTCGCTTACTCAAATTCCCAATTCATTAGAATTACATTCTGTACTACAGGGTACAGCTGTGTTGGGTGAAGCAAAGGAATTCTTTGTTCAAAATCTCATATTACATGTTTTCCCTTACCCTGATTCCCACAGCCCATAAGTCCATGATGAAAGCGTTAATCACATTTCGATGCTAGTTGTAGAGAATAATCTGTCGATGACATAGTGTAGTTTAGTAATGATAATGATTTAGGGTTCATAAGATTTTTGGGTGACGGTTTGTAGTTGTCTCGTTTGAGTGTAATTGAGCGAGAAAAAGATTCATTATGGTATTCGTCTGCGCATTGATCAGGCACAGTACCTTAGAAGGGTTCCTAATGCTTCCGAGTGGGTTAGAGAGGCGATAGACGAGAAACGTAAAAGGGAAAAAAACAAAAATAAAGACTAACCCCGCCAATAGACAAAAAATTTGTTTCTTCATCATCATTTTTCTTCATCTGTTTTGATCTTGGCAATGGAGAACTTTGGTTGTCAACTACTGAATAAAACGTTAGTTTGACTTCGGTTTTTGGGGGTAGACGTCATTTAGAGTTACGTTTCGCTTTCCTGCAGCATATGGAGGTCAGAAACTCAGTATGAAAAAGAGGTATGAGGCAACACTGGGAAGAAAAAGTATTAGCCAAATGATTTTGTTCCAGGCGAATATTTCCTTACCGTTCATTGGAGCAGTCGGAATCAGGTCGAATGTAGCCTTTGTCATGCACACCATAACACCCAAGCTTCCGAGTTGCTCATATCCAAAGACTAGCAACAGAGCAAAAATTCCCCCTAGAAGTAAACATGCCACCGGTCCAGAGAGCGAGATTAAGCCTATGGATCTTTTTTTCCGTCTAGCACACTGAAATTCAGATCTACCTGCAACACAGAAAGGCGATCTAAAAACAAGAGAAAAAACTAACAGCATGGTGATGCCTATTGGCCAAACGCGGTACTCCGACCATATACCGATCCTCCTTGCAACCAGTTCCGTAGTCAACCAGTAAACCAGCTCAGCAACAACCACAGTGACAAAAACAATCGGAACAACACTCAAAATTTCAGTAGTGGCACCTGCAATCGCATACGAGAAACAAAAGGTCAATGTCACAGATCCTAATACGAAAGCAAGTACTTCCGCAGGTGCTATCATGAGGCGGGAGCATTCTTGCGCCTCGATCTCCTTTTGCGTCTTTGAGGCAAGAATTTCTTCTCCATAAGATTGCAACAAATTTTGAAGGGAATCTGGTAAGGTCGCGGCGATTCTGCTCCAAAAACTACTGCCAGCAGATGCCGCAGGACTTGTCAGTGAAGAAGACATTGCAGCAAGTGTCGAAGTCATGGCAACGGTAGCTATGCCTCCTGCAGCTGCGTCTTGTAGAGATGGAGCCCAAATCTGATCCTTGGTGAAATGGGCGGTCACGTTTTTGTCACTACTCATTGTTACAGTGTTTGGATCTGCGGAATCCAAGAGATCCCCGCTCCAGTGGGAGAAGAGCCATCCGGATTCAGGAACAGTAGTTAGGATAGTGACAGTGCCACAAGGATAAGTTACCAAGTCGGGATTCTTCGTCACTGAACCCCCTCCAACAATGTTTACCGTTAGGGTATACTCTATCTGAATGAAGACGGCGTGGAGGGTGAGGTTACCATCCGCAGTAACCGTGTAGGGGTTTGCTGAACCAACATTAACGCTGTCCAGTTCCCAGTGATCAAGCTTGTAGCAAGAATCGGGAATGGCAGTTACTTCCACAGTCGTGCCGGAAGTATAAGTCACTTGATCAGGAACTTTGGCCACAGAACCGTTGCCTGCGATGTTAATCGCCAAGGTATAAGTCGCTTCTGGAAATACAACTAACTGCAACTTTTGGTCTATTGTATTGGCGAATTCAGCAACGTTTGCAACAACTCGAATCCATCCTGGTTTGGAGAAGGGTGGAGCTATTGTCCCTGGTTGTGGATGCACGACCCAGTTTTTAAACCAGTCACGAGACGAATTGGTTATATCAATTCCTTCAATGTCCAGCTCTTCAAGTCCTAAGTTCACGGCATTGTTCACGACGGCAATGACGTCATCCCAGCAGTCAATCTGTCCGTCTCCATCGAGGTCAGTTGTTGCATTATCGTTTCTTCTGTTAGGTTCTCCATCTGTAGCTAGGTTAATAATTTGGTATTTAGCAGTCTCGAAATTTGGAGAATTATGCATCTCTTGCCACCCCACGTATAATCCGTGTGCCATTGAGGTGCCAATTCCCCCTTGCAGTATTGTCAGAACATGGTTTGCTATGGCGGCATGGTTAGTGCTGTTTATGACTACAGGTGGTATCTCGGTTTTTGCATAGCCCTCGTCAGATGTATAGCCGAATTGGACTATCGTGAGTTCGACAGAGCCGTCGCGTGGCATTGTAGTGTTTATGGCTTCTGCGATCCCTTGTTTGATTGTGCCCCACTCGGCGCTTCTTAGGCTGTCTGAACCATCTATGACCAAGCACAATTGTGTCTTAACGCCAGTCTCGAATGGTGCCACTTCATCCATGGATACTGAATATGAAGTTTGAAGAGAAAGGACTACAATCAAAACTGAAAGGGCTAGAATTACATTGGCAATTAATTTTCTTTTCATCTTCATCCTTTCGACACTGCACATGTAGACTTGAAGCAGCAGTATAATTGGTTACGTAAAATCCTACATTTAAGGGTTATAATAATGAATTTCTAGAAGAAACTTCCATTTGACCGCTTTTGCAGTTTTGCGCACACTTCCGTTCTTGCCATTTCGACATTATCTCACGTCACGCACGCGCACACACAAAAAATATTCAAATCAAACAACACATAAACCTCTCACATTAATAGAGAGGCCTCCGACATTTGACCCCGACAACAAACCCCAAACGTCTAATCGTCTTCGACATCGAAGGTGTACTACTACCCAAAAGACGTTACCTCCTCTTTGAAGCCGCACAAAAACTAGGCCCTGTCGGATTTCTCAAAATCCTTTTGCCAGGCATCTTATATGAAATGGGACTGTTACGGCTCAGAACCGCTCTCAAAAAAATCTTTGCGCTCCTACAAGGATTCAAGATCGACAGCCTCTTCCAACTCTACAAGAAAGTCCCCTTAATGCCAAACGCAAAAGAAGTTGTGAAAAAGCTAAAAGAAGAAGGACACACCATAGCCCTCATCAGTTCCGGGCTCCCAACACCCTTCGTCAAAGACCTAGCAACCACACTAAAGGCCGACCATGCTCACGGTTTAGAACTCGAAACAGCAAATGGTCGCTTAACAGGTGAGATCAGTGGTGACGTTATAGAACCAGAAGGCAAAGCACTAGTCTTAAAGAAGATATTCCAAGAAACTAACTTGTCGCCGAAAGACTGCACACTCGTCGTAGATGACCGAAACAATCTCCCAATGTTTCCTCTAGCAGCCACAAAAATCGGCTACAATCCAGACTTCCTCGTAAGCGCCAAATCAGACTATGTAATCAGAGGAGACCTCATGGAGATACTACCAATCATAACTGGAGACCCACCCAAAAAAACTCGCTCGTACCTTTCTAGAAATGAGATCCTCCGCGCAACAATCCACATAGGAAGCTTCTTAATCACCCTCATATGCAAGTACCTCCTCAACCCACACATGGTCTCACTAATAGTATTCCTCATCACAGCGGTTTATGTCATATCAGAAATCCTAAGAATACGAGGCATCAACCTGCCCATAACGTCCACCATAACTTGGAAAACCGCCAAGAAACCAGAACTCTACGAATTCACAACCGCCCCTATCTTTTTCGCCCTAGGCATAATACTCTCACTTACACTGTTCGACACACCAATCAACTACGTAGTCATCACAATACTCACCCTAGGAGACGGCTTCGCCACCACCTTCGGCAGAACCATAGGAAGAACCACATTTCCAATCAACAAAGGAAAGACCGTAGAAGGTTCAATCGGCGGCTTCCTCTTCGCTTTTTTAGGAGCCCTCCTCTTCATAAATCCCATAAAAGCACTGCTAGGCGCTGCCACAGGAATACTTGTAGAACTTCTCCCTCTACCATTAAACGACAACCTTACAATACCCTTAACCGCAGGGGCAATACTCACACTGATCCCTTAGAAAAAGGACGCTTCAATTAGACTTGAAGTGACAAATCAGAAAGAGTAACTGTTGATGTGTGCCTGTCAGCCATGTTACTTCTTCAGTGGGAGCTTTGCTTGATCGTCTAACCAGCCAGGATGAACGCCCACGGACTTCTTCAATGTTGCGCAGGGAAAATCGTCGCATTCAGTGCAGAAGCACAGCTTCTTGTCCGTCCTGCAACATTGGAAAATCTTGCACTCTGATCTGTCTTCGCTACCACAGCCTTTGCATTCTTCATTCATGTAGTAACGACAAGAGCCGCAATATAGTAGACATGCAGTTGCTAGGGGATCAGAACTCATAGCGTTCGCCTTTTTGGTGCTTTCAATAGAGTAAAATCAGATATATGTTTAACGAAACAAGCTGCCGATTACATACGGGGCATCTATTTTCCATCATTGACGATGTCGAAGTACGGCTGGGCAGATGTTTTTTACGAAGGACCCCTGGTTTAATCAAGGCTGTAAACGAATGTGCTTTAAGAGAGCAATAAACGCTGGAAAATCAGGGAATCTTGAAGATTGTCACGAATTGCGCGTGCGAT
>JAOUKN010000061.1 GCA_029882515.1 Candidatus Bathyarchaeota archaeon | reverse complement strand
ACCTTGACCTTTATTGTGTGTCCGGTTTTTTCTATTATTGGGACGTGTTTTTCTAAGCCGATGTCAGTGGTTTTCTCTGTGAGCAGTTCCATGGGTTGGTCACAGCAGACAAGCTGTCCTACTCCTGCATGCAAGACTTCGACTATGTTGCCGCAGACATTACATTTGTAGATTTGTCTCAGTTCGGTCATCCAATTAGCTCCTCAACTTCTTTTTTTCCTGCTTTTAATTCTTCAACTTGCTCTTTGTCTTCTCTCAGCAGTAGCGTTTGAAACTCCCCCATATGTGTTTTTTCCTCTCCGGCTATATCAAGCAGAATCTTTCGTATGTTTTCGTTGTCTGTTGCAGCAGCTAGTTGTTCATAAAGGCTGATTGCATCAAGTTCAGTTATCACTGCAACTCTTAGGATTTCACGGTCGAGATGTTTCTTGCTAACTTTTTCTAACATTATAGGTATTTTGGATAACATTTTCTATCCTCCTCAATATTTCTCGCATTCAAGTTGGAAATAGCTTTGGGAATGGTCACACGATGGACATTTCTCTGGTGGTTCCTTTCCGAAATGGACATATCCACATTCTCGGCACACCCACCACACGGCTTTTTCTTTTTGGAAAAACGTGCCGGCCTTTATCTCTTTCAGCAGGTTCTTGTATCTTTCTTCATGATGCCCTTCTGCCTTAGCAATTGCTCTCAGTCTCTCTGCGATTTTGGGGAACCCTTCTTCTTCAGCAACTTTCGCAAATTCTGGATACATCTTCGTATTTTCGTAATTTTCCCCAGCAATTGCGGCTTTCAAATTGTCTGCCGTGCTGCCGAGAACTGTGGGAGCTAATGCTTCTACTTTCATCTCATTCAATTTCTCATTGCTTTTCTTCTTCAACTCGTTAATCAACGTGAACAGATTACTTGCATGTTCTTTCTCATTCTCTGAGGTAATGAGAAAAATTTCGGCGATCTGTTCAAAGCCTTCTTCCTTCGCAATCTTTGCATAGAATGTATACCGATTTCTTGCCTGACTTTCACCAATAAACGCTTTTACCAGATTTTCAATAGTATTTTTCACCCTATCTACCCTCTGCTCAATTTATGAAACCTATGTTTATTTAAGTTTCATCCAATCTACGTTTTATCCTCCAGGTGCTCCGTGAAATGGAACGTTTTTCCACAGAACGTCCCACCAATCTTCCTCTGTTATGGTTTCTCCCTGAACGAGAATTTCTAGAACTCTCTTTAGAAGTTCATGGTGTCTTTTCTCATCGATCAATATTGCGTTTAAGAGAAGCACAACCTTCTTGTTTTCAATGCTGGGCATTGTCTTCTTGATCTTCCCAATTAGTTCTGCTTCCATGCGTATGTGCTTCTGTACGAGTTCCCGTTGCTTGTCTAGATTTTCTTGTGTGAGAACTGGAAGAACGTTTGTTAGCAGACGAATAGCCGCGCCGTACATTTCTGCATGTTTCATGGAATCCAAAGATATTCCTTTTAGAACTCCATTTACAGCTGGATTTCTTATTTCATCCAAAGTTCTATTTACCGAATTTACAATCTCGTTTTCAACGGTAACTTGTTTCTCGAGAAAGCCTATTAATTCATCTTCTGAGATCAAACATCAACCTCCTTTACGCAAGCTGATGATAGGTTATATCATGTTTGGAACTTAAGGCTTTGAGCATCTTTTCTTCGAGGAATTTCTTGGTCGTATTAGTCATACTATGATGATAGGTCGGAGACTCAATCAGTATTGCGTCGAAATCAACTAACCTCCAATGGAATTCATGACGTTTTAGTTCCATCTCCGCGTCTTGAATCATTCTTATTCCTTCTGCCATGGCTTCTGGTAGCTTCCCAATGTTTCTAGTATGGCTATAATAGAGAACGCGAATGCTTGACATAGAAACCCTCCACAGGTAACAAGTATTGCAGTTTTACAGTTCTTCACAGTTCTCCCATACGCCGTGTATGTTGCAATAGGCAAGGGCGCAAAACGCTTTGAACTCCTTTGTAGGCACTTGAAATCCAATGTTGGGAGCGGTATAAGTTGGTGCGAATGCTGCTTTTCCTAGAAAGATGACCTGACGGTTCTCCTTGACGCCGTAGAGTTCTATCCAAGCGATGTGATGCTCTACTGTGTTGGGATGTGGAACTTCTTTGCCTACAATCACCCGAACGATCTCTACCCCTTTTCTTGACCCTTTGTCGATTTCAATGACCGGAACATGCTTTTCTTTTCCTTCAGCCCTTTTGTTTCTCAATATTTCTCCAAATTTCATTTTTTCACCTTCTTTTCCAATTTTCAAGATTTTATGCTTCACTCCCCTGAGATGTAGGTGGGGGCATAAATACTCGTGCAGCAAGTTCTTTGTCAATCATAAATAACCCATTGCCTTCTTTTCCAACCAGTTTCAACTTGAAGATGATCTCATTGTCGTTAGCTTCTTCTTCGATCTGCTCAGTAATATACCATTGGAGGAAGATATTCGTAGCATGATCATTCTCCTCAATGGCAAGATTAACGAGATCATTGATACAGTTCGTGATGAACTTTTCATGCTCCAAGGTCTTTTCAAACATATCTAAAGGCGTCCCAAATTCTGTTGGCGGTTGCGCAATAGCCATAAGCTTTACCAGTCCGCCTTGGTTATTGATGTAGTCGTAGATTTTCATAGCATGCACCGTTTCTTCCCGATACTGAACCATAAACCAATTGGCAAATCCCTTTAGTCCAATGAAAGTGCTGCGGGCAGACATAGACAGATACAGGTATGCTGAGTAGATCTCGTTGTTGAGCTGTTTATTTAGCGCTTCTACCGTTTTCTTGCTTAACACGTTATCACCACTTTTTCAATCTATTAGGTTGTGTTCCTTATGTTTGTCTAAAATTTCATCAGCTAGCTTGTCTAACGCCTTGAGGTTTTCTTCTTTTGGGAATCCTCTGGTGATAACAGGTTCAAGCAACTCAACCTTCAGGTTAGATAGTATTCCTTTAATTTGTTCCACCATCTTACCGCCCCAGCCATAAGATCCAATTATTGACGCAAACTTCAGTTTCGGCCTCAAAGCATTTGCAAGATAAACTGCATAAACAACATTCGGATGCGGTCCAACCAAGACTGTGGGTGAGCCTATTACAATTGTTGCGGCATCCACTAATGCTATTGCTAATTTTCCAATATCCGTTTTGGCTAGATCGAACTGTTTCACAGTTACCCCTCTTTCAACTAAGGCACTAACAAAGTATTCCACCATCTTCTTGGTGCTACCATGCATCGAGACATATGGCAATACAACGATGTTCTTAGGCGGAGTGTAAACCCAATCTCTGTACGCTTCAAGTATGAACTCTGGTTTGTCATAAATAGGGCCGTGACTTGGCGCTATCACATCTATTTGCAAATCTTCTATTTTCTTCAAATTGCCCTGAATTACCGTTCTGAACGGCATCATGATTTCTGCGTAATACCTTTTAGCCGCATCGTAAACTGTTGCCTCATCAATTACATACAAATCAGATGTTGCAAAATGAGAACCGAATAAATCGCAGCTAAGAAGTACTTTGTCTTCTCTTAAGTATGAGAGCATAGTTTCTGGCCAATGAACCCATGGAAAATGGATAAACTCTAATGTTTTGTCTCCTAATGATAGGGTCTCCCTATCTTCTACAGGTATGATTTTGCTTTCTGGAATTAGGAGCAGATTCATGAGCAGATCTTTACATTTCGGAGTTGCAACAACCATGGCAGTAGGGTATAGCTTCAATATTTGTGGCAGGCTTCCTGAATGGTCTTGTTCCGCATGGTTTGCAATTACATAATCTATGTTCTTAACTTCCAGATGATTCAAGTTATCTATAAGCACATTTGTCATACTTGGGTCAACAGTGTCGATCAAAGCTGTTTTTTCACCGCCTTTGACCAAATACGCGTTGTAACTTGTCCCATCGGGAAGCGGAATAAGTTCATCAAAAAGTCGCCTATCCCAATCAACGGCCCCGACCCAGTAGATATTCGCTTTCAATTTTCTTGGCTTCATTTCATTCTACCTCTTCAAACAGATCTTTCGTTGCCCGCAAATTGCACCGACTCAGTCATTCGGAAATCTTGACGCTTTCCTGTTTTGCGAGCACGCGACTCTTAAAGGTATGTGACTGTGACACAACAGCAACACGCACGCGAAAGAGAACTCGGAGAAATCACCAGAATTGATAACAGTGCGCACACGCGCATCCTATGTGTGGCGACCGAGTTCTGATAACTTAAATTCTGCAGTCGATGCGGATCTACACTGTTTAAACGTTGGGAATTTCAAGGGATATAGTTCCATAATAAGAAAAGAGAATGGTTGTCAGCCCAGTCCGAAGTTCTGTGCGGCTATGAGTATGTCGTCTACTCGGATTTTGTCGTCACAGTTGATGTCTACGTTGGGATCATAATCGGGATCACCTAGATCCATGCCGAAGGCTAAGGCTACAACGAGAATGTCATCTATTCTTACTTTGCCATCACCATTCACATCACCCGGAAATGTAACGAGAACTGTACCATCTGTTAGAGTGTTGTCTGTTGTGTCTGTTTCGCCGAGCACTGGTGTAGCATTGGCACTTATGGCATGGTTGCCGTAGGGGACGCCTGTGGTGTTCCATGGAAATGTAGCAATTGAAGAGTTTCCGCTTGGTATAGCTATGGTTTTGTGGTTTTTTCCGTCTGGTAGGGTGATAGCGATCTCGTCGTAGAAGACAGTAACATTAAAAGACTCAGTAAAGTAGCCTTGGTTTTCGACGGTTACGTTTATGGTTACAGGGTATTCCTGTCCAACGACGGGTTTAGAAATTTTGATGTTCGTTACTGCTATGTTGGGAGGTGACATGATGGCGAATATGGAGAGGTGGGTAGTTTCTCCATGGATTATGTTGTTTTCTGTGTCCACATGTGTTGTGATGTCTGTCCATTGCTGTAATGCTTCGTTCCATTGGAGGATCTGTAAGTTGTTTTCTTGGTCTTCCGTGAGACCGGTGTCGTTGTACGCTATGCTGATTTTGATGGTTCCTGTGTAGTTGGCTGTCGTTTTGATATCGTAGTAGATAGGAGGTTCTGTGATGAACTTGACCCTTGAAGGCGGGTCTGGTCCTCCTTGAGTTGCGTTGAATGTTGTTATTCCGCCCGAAGTTACATTTACAAAGGTAACAGCAACAGTAGTTGACGGAGTAATAGTAACGTTTTCTCCTTCCAAGGTCCACGGTCCCGTCAAAGGATAGTTATCTTGGTTATTTTCATCAATAGTGTATGGTGTATCACCTATTACATCACTTCCAGTTTCATTTTGATGTCCTCCACTATACAAGTCGGTACCGTTATAATCGCTCCAATAGTTTCCGCCAGAAGGATAACCACCATCCCAGAAGTTGGCATAGCCAGACGTGTGGATATACACCTGCTGGGTGTTGTGTATGAAGTTGTTATGGCAAAAATTGTTATCGGACGACTCGTTGAGATAGACACCGTAGCTGTTAACTGTTATGCTGTTTCCAGAAAAAATGTTGTTGTACGAAACGCAAAGTTCAATGCCGTGGACGTTGTTCGTTATGTTGTTTCCAGATATAACGTTACTATTTGAAGAGTTATTGACTTCAATACCCCTTCTGTTGGTTGCTAGGTGGTTTCCAAATACGCTGTTATAGTTTGACGACTCGTTGAGACCAATGCCACTGCCGATGTTGTTTATTACATTGTTACAAGAGAGAGTATTATTTGAAGAACAGATAAGACAGACGCCATCCGAATTGTTTGTTATATCATTTCCAGATATTGTGTTATTATGAGCCTCCACAAGTCTAATGCCGTACTCGTTGTTTGTCATGTTGTTGTTTCTTACTATGCAGTTGTTTGTTTGAAACAGTTCCAATCCTACAGGTGTATTGGATAAGTTAAGGTTCTCTATTAGTATATTATCACAGTTAACCAATATTGCCTGTCCTGCGTGATCCACAGTGTATTCTGATACGTCTTCAAGATATATCAAAGGTTTACCATTCACGGTGTTGTTCTCTACAACGTTTCCATAAGCCTTCCAGAAGCCTAGACCAGACTCTGTAAACTTATTATTAATTATGCTGTTGTTGTTCCCACCACTTCCGACAGTGATGCCACCAGGGCTGTAGTATATATTGTTCTCAACTATGCTGTTGTTTGAACACGAATAGAACTCTATGGAGAACAGACAGTTTATTATGTCATTTCTATGTACGCTGTTGTTTGAAGAAATGGGAAGAAAAATACCCCTGTGACTGTTTCTTATGACGTTGTAACTTATGTTGTTGCCATGTGACCCATCGCATGTCTTAATGGCGCTATGATTACAGTTTTGTATCGTAAAGCCAGTAATCTTGACGCCATTTGCTGAAACGGCAATCACATCTTCACCGTAGTTTCCGTCGATTATGGTTGTCTCTTTATCTTGTCCAATTAATGATAGCGCCTCACTGACGGCCAAGTTTTCATAATATGTCCCGTTCTTCACATAGATTGTGTCACCATTATGTGCAGCATTGAGCGCTTCTTGTATTGTGTGGAAATCTGCTGGGCCATCATCATCCACTATCCATGTGGCGTTTAATATCAAGTTTGCAAATACATCGGCATTGTTTATCGTGTCAACTGGGACATCGAGTGAAGTAGATTTGGCACATAAAGTTCCTGAGCTGTAGTCGTGATAGTATTCGATTGAGAATGAGGTGATTGTTCCTGTTGTGAAGCTTCCTCCGTCGTAGGCTTTCATGAAGAATGATTGATTGATAACTGTTGATACCGCATCTTCAAATTCGGTTATGTCTAGTACTATGTGGTTAAAACAGAAAGGATGGTCGCCACCTTTCAATATCCAGTCATCAAATCGTTTTGTCCAAAGAGGAGTACTCTCATTTCCAATTCCGACGCTGATGTTGCACTCTCCCCTTTTCGAATGATCTATTGTGAATGATGTTACCATTGTCGGTTCATAATCTATTCTGTCATGGTAGAACACGCAATATCCAACACGATGTTTCATAGCTTCGTAGGATATCCAGTAACATCCGTCATTGATGTTTTCCCAGCCTCCTACTCCCCATGAATTAGCTACCTTGAAGGCGCCATACCGAGTCATTCCTTGTTCGATGTAGCCCGAGTCATCGTTATATCCGACTATAGTATTGGCATGGTTTACATCTGGATTTAAATAGTTATCAATTGTCCACAAATCACCACTTGTTAAATGACTATACTGATAGGCATCTACGGCTATTGCAGCAAGGTGACCAGAAGATATCCAATTCTTGAGATTATCAAGGCCATCATCTGTCTCTAGACTCATGTATTCGATTCCAGTACTGTCGCCGCGATACAAAGGAGCTTCTCTCCACGCCTCTTCCGAGGGCCAACTGGTTGAATCAACAGGATCGTAAGGCATCTTCTCCCAAGTACAGACTCCAATAGAGCATACAAGATCAATGGCGTCAGAGAAGTAGGAGCCAGAATCCTCTCCGTCATTGATTTGATGATAAATGAAATCTGGACTGAATATCTTGTTCTGATACGATTGAGTTGGGTGTCCGTTATAACCTCCTTCCCAGACTGCTGCGGACAGGTTCCAGTTATGCTCTTTCGCTTCTTGGAAAGTTTTCATGTAATAACCTACTGCCCAAGTTGTACATGACCCCTCCCCATCTTGGTGTCCAATAGGCGGAAACCAAGAACTATTTGTGTGATCCACGTATGACACCGAGCTTATCGTTGGATTGTTCCACTCAACGTCTTCGACCATGTAGGCTTGTTCAGCGATTTTGACCCATTCGTTTTCAGTGGGAGGACGCAACCCGGTTCCGCATCCGTTAATTGTCGGATTGTAGTTCTTGCCCTGTTCCCGAACTCCAACTTCTTGTTTCAACTTCTCTAACTCGACGGGTGTGATTTTATGTCCAATCACTCCAACGGTTCTGCTCTCTTTATCTGACACGTGAGCAGAGCTATTTGTTTTGGCCTGTAAATCATTAGAAGTCACTCTGAATATGCTGATCAAAAATAGCAATAGCAGAATCAATGAAATGATTTTCCTATGCGTTTGCCTTTCTCTCCGTTATTCTACAAATATACAACTCGCTCATTTAACCGTTCAGAAACAATATTCTATCTTGTGTGCACAGATCAATTATAGAGCGCGCGCAGATTTACCCAATATTTCTCACTTTATGTAGACCCAATATTTTCAACGCCTTATTTTTCGATAAGCAATTAGAGCAATGTTTACGAGTATGAGCACTCCGAGAACTAGGAAGGGACTGTTAATCAGGTTGTCTTCAAGGGGAATGGGAAGCTCGAAGACAATTGTGTCTTTTATGGCGTGAATATTGATGGCTTTTGCAGGTAGCACAAAGCGGCACAAAGGATCCAACATCGCTGAGTCAGGGTAATCATAAAGATAGGTAGGGTGTATCTCTCCGTTTATTGTGTAGTTGGTGATCCCCCATTCGCTTACTGATTTTTCGAAATATTGTGCAAAGTCTAAGGAAAAGCCGTCTGTGAGGTTGACGTGAATCTTTCGCCATCCAGTCTCTACGTCATAGGTTTCAGTCATTGCGGCTGGGTTAAACGTGGAATCTATGATGTCTGAACCACTTAGATAGAACTCTACGTGTATTGATTTTGTCGAGTTGGTAAAAATCTCCTTTGCAGGGTCATAATCTACTTCTGCATTTTCCAGATTCTGTTCGTCAAAATATGTTTCAATGGCTTTGGGAATCGTTGAGTTGTTGAAAATTTTCTGCTCAAGAATTTCTTCGTAGAGTGTGGAATTGATGTTTTCGATAGCATAGACGACGTGGATGTTTTGTTCTATCAGTCCGTCTACTGTTATTGAAGCGTGGATGGGGGCAATTAGAGAAAGGAAAATGAGACTGAGCAGAGTCATAGTGACCGAATTTTTCATCATTTTTCCCTAATTCCCCAAGACGATAGATTAATGACTTCCTAGAATTGTTTTTCTGGCGGAGGTGGTGGAATCAGCCCTTTCTTCATTAGCGTCTTGGTGGCTTCTCTCGCATTCTTGATGATGGCGACGGCTTTTTCCCAGAGTTCCTGTTTGCTCGGTTTAACTCGGGCTACGCCTTCTTCAATCGATTTGAGGGCGCAGGCGACAGCTTCTCTGGGATAGACTTCCCATTCTTCCATTCGGGGAGTAATGTCTCCTTCATGGATTCCCCTTTCTTCTGCAAACTTGGCGAGTTCTTTTCCAGCTGCGATGCACATGTCGTCTGTGATGGTTTTTGCCTTCACATCTAAGACGCCTCGGAAAATTCCGGGAAACCCTAAGGAATTGTTTATTTGGTTTTCGAAGTCTGAACGTCCGGTTGCTACGATTTTCGCCCCTGCTTCTTTTGCTTCCCATGGCCAGATTTCAGGGATTGGGTTTGCACAAGCAAATACGATGGAGTCTGTGGCCATCTTTGTTATCCATTCTTTTTTGATGGTGCCTGGTCCGGGTTTTGAGGCGGCTATGCAAGCGTCTGCGTCTCTCATTGCCTCTGCCATGTCACCTATTCTTCCTTCGGCGTTTGTTTTTAGGCAGAAGTCCCATTTCCATGGGTTTTCGTCTTTTTCTGCTTCTATGTCTTTTCGGTTGGGGTGAAGAGTTCCTTTGCTGTCGACCATGATTAGGTTGCCAGGTTTTACGCCTGCTTTCATGAGGACTAGGGCTGTGCGGGTGTTTGCTGATCCTACGCCGATCATTGTGATTTTGGCTTGGTGCAGTTTTTTGCCTACGAGTTTCAGGGCGTTTATTAGGCCAGCGAGGATAACAGAGGCGGTGCCTTGTTGGTCATCGTGCCAGACTGGGATCTGTAGTTCGTTTATCAGTTTTTCAAGGATGTAGAAGCATTTGGGTTTGGATAAGTCTTCTAGGTTGATGCCTCCGAAGGTTGGTTCTAGCCATTTGCAGGCTTGGATGATTTCGTCTGGGTCCTTTGTGTTCAGGCAGATTGGGAAGGCGTCGACTCCACCTAGATACTTGAACAGTAGCGCTTTCCCCTCCATGACTGGGAGGGCTGCTTCGGGTCCAATGTCGCCTAATCCGAGAACGCGTGTGCCATCGCTGACGACTGCTACGTAGTTCCAGCGATTGGTATATTGGAAGACGAGTTCAGGGTCTTCTTTGATGGCTTTGCAGGGGGCAGCTACGCCAGGTGTATACCAGATGGCGAAGTCGGCTGGTGTTCGTATGGCGCATTTTGGCATGATTTGGACTTTTCCTCCGTAAAAAGGATGGTATTGAAGGGCGAGTTTTGCTGGTTTTTGGGCTTTTTTTAAGAGTTCTTCTACTGTGAGTTTTTTGGTCATTTTCTGTCACTCTTATGGATGCATGTTTGTGTGTGGTTTGGAGTATAAGAGATTTAAGATTGCATATGTAAGTCTATCGCGTGAGAAAGCCGCCCTATGAAGCAGTGGAATCAAAGTCGTTGCAGGTTAAAGGTCTTCATCTGTTGAAGACGGAAGAATCTCTTTCTACATCAGTAAGAAAGGTAAGTTCTTAACTCCGCCTTCCGTGAAGCATCAACTCTTAAAAAGGATTATAGAGATACCAAAAAGTCTTCTCTGGAAGAAGGATGTCTCAAAGTGCTTGAAGGAAAGAAGGTGAATTTGCGGATAGTGGAGAAAGAGGATTTGCCTCTCGTGAACGCATGGTTTAACAATCCCGATTTCACGGGTGAACATGATCCTCTTGATGCCCAAGAATCCAGAGCAGATATTGAGAAGCGGTATGAAAAACTCTCTTCCGAAAAGTGGTTTCTGATAGAAACCAAGGCGGGAAGTAAGATTGGGTTCATAGGTCACTTTCCACAGGGGGAACGCGTGGAAATCGGTTTTGCATTAATTCCAAGCGAAAGGGAGAAAGGCTACTGCACTGAAGCTGTCAAAATTATGGTGGATTATCTGTTTCTTTCCAAGGAAATTGTTCGAATACAAGCAGAGACGAATGTGAGAAACAATGCATCCCAAAGAGTGTTGGAAAAAGCGGGGTTCAAGCGAGAAGGGACTTTGAGAAAAGCATTATTTGTGAGAGGCACGTGGGCTGATGCCTATCTATATAGTATTCTCAGAGAAGAATGGAAAGAACCGG
>JAOUKN010000175.1 GCA_029882515.1 Candidatus Bathyarchaeota archaeon | reverse complement strand
CCGCTAGTCGACACCATCGACACAGAAACCGGAACCCGCACAACAACCTACAACATAAAGATAAAACCTATCATCCACACCACCGCAGAAACCACAGCAGGCACAATCGACGAAACCTTCACCCCAACACTAACAATCGCTTTCAAAAGCGACGCCACCACAGGCAACTACATAGACATACAAAACCTACAACAAACCAAAACAGGCAAAATCCAAGACACCCAAACAAACTACCTACCCTGGACCAAAAACCTACAATACGCCGCCTACATATTCCTCGCCACCACCCTCTCAGCCACCGCCTTCACAAGCTTCGCCTACCTAAAACTAAAACCCACATTCCCACAACAACCCCCAAAACCTATAGAAAAAATCATCCAACCCTACAAAGACATCATCGCACAAACAACAGAACCACCATCAAAGACACCCCAAACAAAAACCATCACCCTAACGACCCTCGAAGACCTCGCAAAAATAGCAGAAACCCTAATAAAACCAATCCTCCACACCCAAAAAGACGAAGAACACATCTTCTACATCATAGACAATGACACAACATACCAATACACGGCTGCAGCCCCAAACAAACCAACCTGATAACTATGCGCGCGCGAAATGCATCCAGTGAACATCAGCCAACGGCTAGCTTCCTAATATTCCCTTGAATCAAGCTCGAATATCTGACTTTTTTGCGAGTCCACGTATGCATGACTAATCAATAAACTTAATATACCGCCAATTACTGTGGTGATGCAGTAAAACGTACTGGTCTAACACTGTTTTTAGTGTGACCGTCTTCAAGTCGGCATTTATCCGATTCTTAAGAAGAATTCGTTTTAAAAAAACAAAGGAGGTACACATATGAAAATTCATTTCCTTGGAGGAGTCCGAGAAATAGGCGGATCCTGCATCGCAATCGAAACTGACTATGGGAAGGTTGCATTAGACTACGGTATCAAAGTCGGAGAAAAAGTAACCGATCAGTTTCCGAAGGACTTTGATGCAGTAATCATCAGCCACGCTCATTTAGATCACTCTGGAAATCTCTTAAGCCTTTCTCGAGTGAATCCAGTGATAGTTGGATCCAGGATAACCTGTGATGTCACTACTGATCTCCTCCACGACATGATCAAAATTCAAAACATGAATGGAAACCACTTCCCCTATAACAACCAAGATGCAGACAACATCAAAAAATCTTGGTGGATCCGAGATTCCATTGCCCTACCTGGAATGTCAATCCAATTGTATCCAGCAGGACACGTCGCCGGGGCAAAAATGACTAGCATCAACGCTGGGGGAAAAGAAATCTTGTATACCGGGGATTTTTGTCTTCACGACACTGAAATTTTGGAAGGAAGCAAACCAGAGAATCTCCCAAAAAAACCTGATGCATTGATCATCGAGTCAACTTATGGTGGGAAAGTTCGACTACAGAGAGACGAACTAGTCAACCAGCTTTTCAGACAAATCCGCAACACAATTGAGAGAAAAGGAAACGTTTTGATTCCTGCATTCGCCTTCCACCGAAGTCAAGAGATGGCTAAAAGAATCGACCAGGCTATGGAGAGCGGTATTCTACCGAACTACAATGTCTACACCATATCCCCGCTTGCGCACAAAATCACAGGATACTTCAACGGCTACAAACAATTCTTCACTCAAGAAATCCAACAACAAAAGCAACCTTTCAACTACCAGCACGTGAAACAACTTCACCGAACTGGCCAGATTCGGGAACCCGCCATCGTCATCTGCACCTCAGGGTTCGGTCACGCAGGTGCAAGTTTTCACTTGTTAACTGAATGGGCAGCAGACGAAGACAACTCTGTTGTCATAAATTCCGGTTACCTTCCACCAGAAAGCCCACTAAAAATTGCAAAAGAAAAAGGGGAACTCATCAAAAATGGGTACACAATTCCTGTCCAAGCTGAAGTGAAACAAATTGAACTTTCTGGTCATGCTGATCAAGGGGAACTCATTCAACTCATAAGGGCGTTGAAGCCTAAGAGAACCTTTCTTGTTCATGGAGAAGTGGAGCAAGCGCAACTTCTTTCTGAAAAAATTTCAGGAATAACTGAAGCGTACGTTCCGGAGAAAAACGAAAAGATTTCAGTGTAACATTAAGTGCGCGCGCGTATGAGTACAAAGGTTAATAAGGAGGACTGGCGTATGCTGGGTCAAGCAGTTAGGCGCATTCTGAAGAAAGTAGAACGCTTCCAAGCGGTTTACACTTTTAGAGCAACTCTAGCTGACAAGTCAACCGAGGTGATAGAATGTCATACAGATTCGGAAATAGCAGACCGAGATACAGCTTTAAGAAACCAGTCGAAGTTGACAAGGAATACGAAGCTAAGATCGAGGATATAAGCAGAAGAGGCGACGGAGTAGCAAAAATTGAAGGCTTCATTATATTTGTGCCTGAAACGAAGAAAGGAGAGCACGTTAAGTTCAAAGTAACAAGGGTTGGAAGCAAGTTCGCGATTGGAGAGTTATTGCAAACCTGATCTAAAAAGTGCTCAGACTTCAAGTATCAAGAAAATTCGAAAGAAGGAGGTGTATCATGTGTCCAGAGAGTTAAACACTGTGTATATTGGAAGAAAACCCGTAATGAGCTACGTGTTAGCAGTCATTACGAGTTTCTCAGGATCTGACGCTAAGGAAATAACCTTGAAAGCACGTGGACAATCGATAACGACTGCAGTTGACGTGGCAGAAATAACCCGGCGCAGATTCCTTAAAGAACTGACAATAGGCAAGATCTCCATAGGAACTGAAGAGATGCCACCAAGAGAAGGAGAAGGCAGACCAAGAAT
>JAOUKN010000060.1 GCA_029882515.1 Candidatus Bathyarchaeota archaeon | reverse complement strand
GGGAACATCTGAAACTTGGCTTCTGGCCAGCTTTCGTGTGGGCTCTTTTTGAATATAGTGCCATCAAGAAATCGACAAACAACTTTTTCTTTGCCAAAACTGTTGGAATCTATCTCATTCCAATCGTCATACCAATTCTTTTCTATTCTTACACAGCTGTTCTCGGAGAAAGCGTGCTAGTAATCGACATTCTTACTTTTGTTGTGGCCGTCATAGTTGGGCAACTAGTTAGCTACAAACTGCTAACCTATAGACGATTACCACATATCTTGAACAAGATCTCTCTCGTTGCTCTAGTCTTCTTAGGGGTTGCCTTTGTGCTCTTTACTTTCTATCCCCCGCATCTACCTTTTTTTAGAGACCCAGTCACTGGAGAATATGGAATTACAAACCATGTGCACAGTATCTGAATATTAACCGCTTCACAAGTCATAGAAGATGTGACAAAATCCAGTTAACGCAAAGCATAAAAGCATTTTCATACGAGAAGTATTTATGAACTATAAAGAAAGACAGAAAATAATAGCAGATTCACCTATCTCTTTCAAGTATTTGAAGCGTTTCAACATTGCTGCAGGTATTCTTCATTTAGTGCAAGGGATAACAATGTTAGCACTGGGTCTCCTTTTAGACTGGAGCAGAGAAATATACACGTTCTATCTTGACATTGACATAATAAGCATAAGCCCGCCAGTTTTTGAAGTCATACCAAAACCGCAAATCGTATTCACAGTTAGCTATTTGGGAGCAATTCTCGCTTCTTTCCCTCTGATTTCGGCCATTGCACATTTCGCAATTGCATATCCAAGAAACAAAAGTTACAATCAAAATTTGAAGAAGGGGATTAACCCATATCGATGGTATGAATACGCCTTCTCAAGCTCAATAATGATAGTGTTGATTGCGACATTTGTAGGTGTTTGGGATTTCTGGTCGCTGGCTATGATCTTTATCTTGAATGCAATGATGATAATGTTTGGGTATTTGATGGAATTTGTTAACCAATATACTGAGAAAACCAATTGGTTCCCTTATATTCTTGGATGTATTTCAGGAGGAACCCCTTGGGTAGTGCTATATGCTTACTTCACTGCTGCTATTGGTTCAACAGATACAAATCCACCCGCATTCGTATACTTCATATTATTCATCTACTTCATATTGTTCAATATCTTTGCTCTCAACATGGTGCTGCAGTACAAAGGCGTTGGACGCTGGAAAGACTATCTCTATGGTGAACGATTCTACATCATACTCAGTTTCGTAGCGAAGACAATTTTGGCTTGGCTTACGTTCGTAGGAGTATTCGCACCGTTCTAAACACTCCAGATTTCTAGGTGATGTATGCACAGTACGGACAGATTATAGGTAATCTCTAATCATTCGAAGTTTCTTTTGCAGTCAGGAGATTAAGCTTTTATTGCTTCATTGATGTTACTTCTGTGTGGTGATTGGATGGTTAAAGTAAGTGAAATTAATGGAAAAAAGGTGATCACTACGGATGCCTTCAATGTCGGTAAGATTTCAGGAGCTGAAATGAACGATCAATGGAAGATAACACACATACATGTGGACTTGTCCAAAGATGCTACTAATGAGTTAGGATTCAAAAAGCCTATTCTTGGTCACATAACAATCTGTCTACCAGTCAACCTAATTCAAGGCTTTGGAGACGTAGTAACACTAAGCAAAACAAGAGAGGGACTCAAAGGAATCCCAGAATGCAAGGGCAGCTAGTTCCGGTTTAGTAAGCAACTTCTTAACACCTTTTTTTTCTACTACAAACCCTGAGACCGACTGGTTTCTCCATATATTAGCATCTAGGCTCTCTATGCGGATGTGAAAACCAAATTCATTCTACTTACATGCAGAGCTATAGAAAGCAGTTTCAAGTGATAGCCGAAGGCAGACTAGAAGAGTACAGAAAGGTTATAAAACAACAGCAAACCTATCAGATGGGGAAGATAATATGAGCTTCTTAGAGGATTTCATTGGATTGATATCTTCTAATTTGGGCAGAATCGTATTTTCAGTTGTAGCGATTATCATTGTTTTTGTTGTGTATAAGCTCGTAACGAGACAGATAACAAGGTTGAAAGAACAGCGAAAGCTTGAAGAAAACACTGCTTTCACTTTGAAAAGGATTTTTCAATGGATAACAGGATTAGCAGTCATAGTTGTTATAATTGCACAATTTGGTATTGAGGTTGGCTTAATCGCTGGTTTACTAGCTCTTGCCGGAGGGACCATCTTAGGTTTTGCTGCAATGAACACTATTGGGAATGCTATCGCTGGCATAATTGTGATGACGAGCAGACCATTCCAAATTGGTGATAGGATCTATTTCAACAATCAGTTTGCAGATGTGGTAGCTGTGGATCTGATTTACACAAGAATGAGAACCTTAGATAATGTTCTGGTTTCGGTTCCAAATCAGGAATTACTGAAGTCTGAAATTGATAACTACGGAAAGAAAACAAATGTGAGAAGAAGCTGTGCAATCACAGTTGGATATGAATTAGACCCCAAAGATGTGGAAACTGCTCTGCTAGAAGCTGCAAGCAAAGTGGAGGGAGTGCTGAAAGACCCAGAGCCATATGTCTGGATTACCGAATTTGGTGATTTCGCAATTGAATACACTCTATATGTGTTTGTTAACCAGATAAGAGGTCTCCCAAAAATTGATGCTGACCTTAAGAGGACTGTCTTAGAAACGTGTAAAAGTCATGAAATAGACATCAGCACACCACAACTACTGCGTAGAGTAGACTGAACATCGCTGATCCATAGTTTCAATGAAACCAGATTCGAAAGCTTATTAGTTCTCTAGAGAAAACCTGCTTAAGAGGAAGATTATCTTGGCTCGAACTATCAAGAGGAGAGGAAAAAAAGCTGGCCTTCCACCAGGCACTCTTGTTCATGTCGGGGAAAGGAAGGTTGGAAAAGTAAGGATAACCATCATTGATTATGATGAACGTCATTTCGAAGAGAAAGAAGCAAAAAACGTTGAAGAATGTTTCCCATTTAAAGACAAACCTACCGTGACTTGGATTAACATAGACGGTGTTCACCAGTTGGAGATTATAGAGAAAATCGGTGAACACTTCAATATTCACCCACTTGTTTTGGAGGATATTGTGAATACAGGGCAACGTCCAAAAATGGAGGATTTTGTCGATTACATCTTTGTGACTTTGAAAATGATTCGCTACTCTGAAGGTGAAAAGGAAAAGGAGGCAGAACAGGTCAGTATGATTCTTGGCTCAAATTTCGTCATTTCATTTCAGGAAAGCGAAGGAGACGTTTTTGAGCCAATTAGAGAGCGTATTAGAGCTGACAAAGGTCGCATTAGAAAGATGGGAGCTGACTATCTAGCTTATGCTTTGATGGATGCAATTGTTGACAACTACTTCACAATTCTTGAGAAGCTTGGTGAAGGAATTGAGGATATGGAAGAAGAACTGGTGGTCAATCCAAAACCGGAGACCTTACAGGCCATTCACCACATGAAGAGGGAGATGATCTTCCTGCGAAAGTCAGTATGGCCGTTGAGAGAGGTGATTAATCGTTTAGAAAGATGGGAATCATCGCTAATCAGAAAGTCTACAAGCATATATCTGAGAGACCTTTATGATCACACTATTCAAGTTATTGACTCGATCGAAACATTTAGGGATGTTCTCTCGGGAATGCTTGACATTTACCTTTCGAGTGTCAGCAACAGAATGAACGAAGTCATGAAAGTACTCACGATTATTGCTACAATATTCATTCCGTTGACTTTGGTAGCAGGCATTTATGGAATGAATTTCAAGTTCATGCCAGAGCTTGAGATGTCACTGGGATATCCAATCGTTTTACTCATCATGCTTTGTGTTGGAGTATTAATGATCCTTTATTTTAGAAAGAAGAGATGGCTGTAGCAGTGCTCTAGAAAAAACTCCATATCTACTCATAAAACCCTCCAGATTTCTAGTATCCAGTAGGTATAGGAGTACCTAGTTGTTTGCTTACAAGTGCAGAAAGAATAGCTGTCGATGGGGTCTGTATTATCGTGGTGGGGTCGCTGGGATTTGAACCCAGGACCGCCAGCGCCCCAGGCTGGTATCCTAGACCAAGCTAGACGACGACCCCACAAGGATAAATTAGTACCCTGCTACTTGCGCTTCCTAAATAATTTTATGTCTTCTAGATACTGTTAAGTCTGATGTGATAGAATTAAGCTTCTTTTATAAGCTTTTGAAGCAGTATGAAAAGGTTGCTTCCTAACGTCTCTATAATTATGTCCTAAGAACCATGCGCGCACTTTTGTCCGAGGTTCAAATCCCACCCTGTTGGATTCATTTCTTTCTTAATCCTCTAACAGCGCTAACAATCGACAGCAATACTCCAACTCCAATGAATGAGTACCCTACTAAACGGTCATCACCGAATATTATGCCAAGAACCACAAGCGTGATTCCAAGAGTCAAAAGAGCATCATCCTGAATTGCTTGTTTCTTCTTCCTCGTTTGGAAAGCAATAGCGATAGCAACTAAAATAATTCCAACAGCAATGGCGATTATTAGCCATAATTCTTCCATAAGCACACCCAACATTCATGCAAGAGATAGACACTTAAGATTTTGGTTGGTTGGGTTCAAATCCCATCCCAAACCCAAACGTTAACGCTCTATCTCATGCTTGCTCTCGCGCGCTTGCGATGGAAAAGCAGATTTAAGAGGCAAGGCACAGTTATGTACAATGATGGTGGCATCATCTATGGTTAAAGGTTCCGGATCAGCCGTGAAACTTGTAGGCGTTGCTAAACGATACGCCGATGTAGTGGCTGTGGATCATGTTGATTTGGACGTGAAGAAGGGTGAAATCTTCGGTCTTCTGGGGCCAAACGGCTCCGGCAAGTCTACCTTGCTGAAGATTATCTTAGCATTGGTTAAGCCTGACGCAGGATCTGTGAATGTATTAGGCATAAACATTGAGAAAAATCCAGTTGCGATAAAGGCGCAAACCGGATACGTACCAGAGGTTCCCCGCTTATACGAATTTCTAACCGGCATAGAGTACCTCGACTTCACAGCGGATCTTTATGGTGTTAGCACGACAGAGAAGAGAGATCGGATCAATGAATACCTGGAAGCGCTTGAACTGGAAGGCAGAGAGGGCGATATGGTAAGCGCCTATTCTCTCGGCATGAAGCAGAAGATCGCGCTCATATCTGCCCTTGTCCACAAACCAAAGCTACTGCTCTTAGACGAACCTTTAGGCGGTCTTGATCCACGTTCAGCCAAGATTATCAAGGATCTCCTCCGTGAACTAGCATCGAAAGGCATAACCACCATCATGTCAACTCACATTCTGGAGATCGCACAGGCTATGTGCGATCGTATTGCCATCATGCATGGCGGAAAGCTGCTTGCCACAGGCAACATGAAGGAACTGAGAGAGAAGGCCCAGCTACCCGGATCAAACCTGGAGGAGATATTCCTTACACTGACAGGAACCAGTGACATCAAGGATGTGGTTGAGGCTCTGATGAAATGAAATGGAAAAACGTCCTAAGGCTCATAAGAGTCGACATCAAATCCGGTAGACTTGTTCGAGGACAAAAGCTCCGGAGATATAAAGAAAGCAGAGTTATCCAGTATGTAATGTATGGTGGCAGTTGCATCTTTGGGGTAGCCTTAGGACTGCTTGTCGGGATGGTTTACAGCGGAGTCACAGACCCAGAGATGAAGATTGCTCTTCTTTTGAACGTCAAAAACCTCTTCATAGCCGCTCCAACCTTAGTTCTCACATACAGCCTAATCTTCACCATGATGCGCCAAATTCAACGAACTGGGATAAAAGCATCGATCCAACCGCCTTATTGGCTGCCCTTCACTTGGGTGGAACATACACTCGCAGCCATCGTAGCAAACCTTATCGGCATCCAGCTAGCAGCCTTGATCTCCGTTGTTTCAGCGATAGCCGTGGTCTCCATTTTCCTGGGGGAGATTCCCTTTGCGGTCTTGACAATTTCTGCTCTGCTGGCGACTGCGTTTTTGGCCAGCGTCACCACTGAAATCTTCAGGGTCATTCAGGTAAAACTCACAGGAGCGTTTTACAAGAGCTCGGGGAAGAAGGCGATTTGGCTAAGGTTTTTTAGCTCAATTCTTCTCATCATCGCCTTTTACGCGATATATTTCTTCTTTACATCTGGAGCAAACCTTCCCGCAATAATAGAGACATTGGCAGGCGGTCAGAAGACGGTATGGTTCATCCCTTACCTCTGGCTTGGAATTGCCCTGTTTTCCTTTTTAAATGGTCGAGTTTTGGAAACGGTTGCCTTTTCACTAGGGTCCGTGGCTTTTTTTTCAGCTCTTTTCACAGTAGCAGTTAAGCTGAACAGCAGGTTTGGGCTTTATGAACCACCTGCCATAAGAATCTCGATTGGTGGCTATGCACCAAGATCCAGCCTATGGGAAAGACTTGGTTTTTCCCTGTCGGAGGCGGCTATTATGAGGAAGGACTTCAAGGCCTTCACGAGGCGTCGAGAGCTCATGTACTTCTTCGCGCTGCCCATAATCATTACAATGATTTATCTTTCCTTAACGACCTCAACACCTTATTTCCAAGGTTTATCTTTCTTTTCTGCTTTGATTCTTCTGGCACCAGGAGCCTTAATGGCCACTTCAATGGGCTCCATAATAATTGGGCAGGAGGGCACATCAGTGTGGCGCCTCTACTCCTCGCCTATCAAGGCAGAAAGTTTAGTCAAGTGCAAGTACGCTTTTGTAGTCATCGTTTCGTGTGCGGTGACGTTGGTGTGCAGCACCCTTGGTATTCTTATTGTTCGTCCATTAATGAGAACCATTCTTGCTGCAATAATCGAATCAATCCTCCTGATTGTTTCCCTCAGCGCGGTTTCGCTTATAGCAGGAATCAAAGGCGCAAGCTTTGTTGAAATTCCGAGACCAAGAATGATTAGACCTGTAGAGAGTATCATAAACTTTATCATATGTTTAATCTTGGCCGGTGTGATCCTTTTTCCCCTCATTCCTTATATTGGAACAATCATGGGATTCTATAGCCCTCCACCTCCATTCTACCTTTACTTTGCACTAGCGATAAGTGGGGTCATAACTGCGATCGTGACCTACGGTTCCTTTACAATCGCCATGAAAAACGCCAAAGACTTCTTAGCCAAGGCTGAAATATAGAAGATCGAAAAAAGAGGAGATTGGGTGATAGTATAAATAGAATTTAAAATATTAGACCTAGTATAAGCTTCTTAATCCTTTTAGACTCTATTTCCCTATTGGTAGACTTTGCTATTTTCTGGTAGATGGGAATCCATAATTATTGGGAACAGAGGCTTATCTCAGAATATTCACTCAGAGGTTAGGGTTTACGGTGGAGATTTATCGAGAAATGGTGCAACCTCTTTTAATCCAGGAGGCATAAAATCTTCTAAACCAGATATATCCATTCCTTCAGTATCGATTGTCATACTTTTGGTTACCTTATTTAATTGTCTAAGGCTACTTTTCCATTTCTTTACTGGTACTTTCCTTAAATGACGTTCTATGAAACGTTGATTTAAACCTCTCAAAATAGTCTCTACTTTCTTCTTCAAGAGTTCTATCTCTTTCTTTTCGGCTTTACTGAGTTTATGGATTTCTGTGTTCTTCAGTATTTTCTGCTTGTACATAAAAAAGAAACGGAAGAAGCTACTATCTATTTTGACAGTACCTTTCATAATGTATGCTTCTCCCATCCTTTCAACAAAGTCATGCATAAAGCGATTAGTGGTTAGCAAGGACTTCATGAAACCTTTTTGCTTAGATATATCTTTACAGGCTCTTGCTAGATGGATAAATATTGCAATGAGTTTAGCCAACATCCTTGGAATCTGAGATCCAATGTCAATAAACTGTATCAACTGACCTGGAGTAGGTTGTTTATCAACGCTTTCGGCTATAGCCATCAATTTCTCAACAAAATTAGCCATCTCATCAGTTACTGTCTTGTATTCTTTGATCTCTACCTGTAGGGAATCTGCTAACTCCTTCTTTATCGCCTCTTTTTCTTTTCTTTTTTTCTGGTATTCTTGAATCATCTGCTTCAGCGAGATTGCAGGACCAACTAAGCTTGTTAGAAATTGTAGGATAATACTTGACATATGAAACCCTCAATAATATAATTCATAGTTGTTACTATTAATTATTTTCTCACGATAATAATCAACTCTTTTGGTTCAGCTATAACTTTTCCTCTTACCACTTCTTTATGCGGTGAATAGCCCATTCTGGAAACTCTCTTTTTCCAAGCTCTTTATTTACATTACGACAATAATCTTGAAAGTCTTTTACAAAGTCATTGAATTTCTCTCTAAAAGCCTCAAACTCATCTTCAATGCCTTTAGCTATGGCTATACGCTTTCCACTGTAAGTAATCATTTCATGAGCAAACTCTTCAATGATTTTTAGATGCCTCTTGTAGATATCCAGACATAACTCAAATTGTTCCATGATAAGACGGAGATCACGAAAAGTCTTGTTAGATTCGTTTAGCCTTTCTTCTATTTCAAAAAATTTCCTCCTTATTTCTAATTCAACGTGACTTTGCAGCACATGCATAGCCAAAGAGCTTTGGATTTTGTCCTCATAATGTGTTCTTAAGCTATCTTGAATGGTCCTTATAGGAGAGGCGAATCTCCTAGCAATATCTACAAGATCTTTGAATTCTGCAAAATGTTTTCTTGCAATTGCGTTTTGTTTTCTCTTCAATCTGGATTTTTCGATGCTTTTAGAAATTGGCTTGTAAAAAACTACGAAAGGTATAGAGAATATGAGACCTATTAGGAAAATTAATGCAAAATGAAACCACCATGAAGGAACGTAACCACTTAGACTTAGTAGGGTTGTGCTTGCTACTAAAATTGATGCTACATAGCCAATAAGTTTTACCCATTCTATTATCTCTAAACCTTTCTTTCTCTCTTTTTCGTTCTCGATCAACCTAAACCCTTCCCATGAAAGCCTATACATAAAGAATATTTAAAACTGTATTGCCTACTAAAAATAGTCTGGGAAATCTACCGAAAGTTCACTTTGAATGTCTCTCTTCTTTTGGCTATAGTATTATTATCTAGCTGTAGAATTTTCCATATCTTGATATAGCAGACTTTAGATTTTCATCTAAAAGTGGGCATTTACATCCTCTACAAAAGAAATTTTTAAAAGATCACTAACAAATTTGGTATAAGGAGAGAGATTTGGACCGAAAAAAGGATTTTCCTGAAAGTGTAAAAACAAAATGTCTCTTATGGTCTGATCGTCATTGCTGTCTATGTGATAAACGATGCGGAACCGATATTGAGGTTCACCATATAGAGGAAGGTAAAAATGACATCGAGAACGCAATTCCACTCTGTTACTCATGTCATGCTGCTATTCATCACTACAATTCAATGGAACCTATGGGAAATAGATTTCGCCCAAAGGAGCTTAAAAGTGGGCGGGATCAGATTTATGAAAAATATACATGCCACCTAGTTCCTCCTATCGATTTTGAGGTTACTCAAAATATACGAGATACACCAATCAAGAGAAAATTCCCCGACATAGGATTCAACATTCATCATCGAGGGATTTCACATCCAGTAAGAGCAAAGATTGAGGCTAGAGTAAAGCTTGATGACAAAGTGTTAGGAATGTTGAAAGCTCATTATAACGGTAGTAAAAAATGGAACCTCAACCCACTTCAAAAATTTTATGGTCATACATCAAGCCTACCAAAAAAAGCAGTTGAAGCAGTTAAAGACAAGGGAAGACTTCAGATAGATGTAAGAGTCACCATTATAGATAGGTATGAAAGAGAACATCGTTTGCTCCCTGTCGGATACGTCTATATGCCAGATAAAAACTCATGGTTTGCTGAACCATCAGTTTCTTGGTAAAAAATAGAGAGTATGTGGGTGATATCTCCATTTATTACGAGGCTAGGGCAATCCCGCCATGGGTTACGCAAGACTCTTCAAAGTTCACGCTGCACTAATAATAGTAGGTGTTCGTAATTATTCTGAGATCTTGAGGAGCGATCGGGTGTGAGGGAAGTATCTTGGAAACGTTTTGGTTATCACGTGATATATGATGTTGATATTTTGGATGCAATCGACTTCTCAAGTAAATATGGTTTTGGATACATTGTTCCAGATTTGATGATCCCCCGTTTCTTTCCTGAACGCTTCAGCCAATCAGAAAGACGGCATATTCAAAAAGTTGCAGCATCGAGAAACGTGTCTATTTCATTTCACGCCCCGTCTGACTACCTAAATCTTGGCACTCTATATCCAGAGGTTAGGAGAGCAATTCTTAATCGAATGAAACTGAGCCTTGACTTAGCCCGGGATGTTAAAGCAGAAAGATTTACTATTCACATTGATCCTCCATTCGATTTTGTTTTTGCTGGAAGAAAGGGTACATACTTGAAGGATCACTGGGCTCTTTACAAAAATGCTCTAAAACAAAGCCTGCTTGAACTCGCTGAATATTCTAGAGGAGCAGTCACTGTTTGTGTTGAGAACGATAGACTCAGTGACATGGCCATGGAAGTCTTGGAAGAGCTTTTACCAACAGGGAAACTCTTCCTCACATGGGATATACCGAAGAGTCATACGGATAAGGGGAAACCAGTCACTCAAATAGAGAATTTCCTGATGCGCCATATAGAGAGAATCCGAGAGTGCCACCTTCATGATCAAAAGCCCGGGAAGCATTCACATGATATTCTGGGAGTGGGGAGAATCGATTTCCCTCACTATTTGAGAATGCTTGTGCCTCAAAAGGTTCATTTCACACTTGAAATTCGCCCCAGAGAAAACGCGTTGAAAAGTCTGAAAATACTGAAAGATATGCTTGGCAAACTCGGTTGGAAGATTTCTGCTTCTAATTAACTTAGATCGTTGAAAAATACTAATATGCATAGAGACGTAGAAAAAAGGCGTAAATTTGAGAAAGACTCAAAAGGATTGGAGGTCTGCTTTGAGTAAAGTTGTTAGAAATTATTACGACAAGAACGCTGAAAGAGAGTGGAATCGACTTGTTCAAGATCTTTCTCAGCTTCAGTCGTTCAAGTTCTACGCGTATTTCACCCTCTGCTCAATTGTCCTTGTCCAGAAAAAAAATTGGGACAAAGACAATTAAACAACCTAACCATCTTTAAACGTTCAAATGTGAATGTTTAACTAGCAAGTAAAAGCTTTCACACGTTGATTACTACCCAAAGTTGTAAATCACAGTGTAGCCGATATACGATTGCCTTTTAGAAGAGAGGAGAAGGTAAATTGAAGAAAGTATACATCTTAGCAATGTTAATGCTGATTGTCTTGATACTAATAGCATTGATTCCTCTAGGTAATGTGACTCTAGTCATGGCATTACCTACCAGAGGCCCGAAGACGGAT
>JAOUKN010000059.1 GCA_029882515.1 Candidatus Bathyarchaeota archaeon | reverse complement strand
TCGCGCCTGCGTACTGAACATAATTAGCAATGTGCCCTCTGTTTCAAGCGTGATCTCAACGATCATGTCGGCCATGTCCTGCCAGTTCAAGATTGCTGGATACCCGCTTATTGCGGCCAAAGCTGTGGAAGACGTTTCATCGTGTGCGCGTGCAGTCTGCAGTTCAAGGAGCAAAGCTGTCTTGTTGACCGGTTCTCCATCACTGCCAAAGGCTAATGCTACCGCAAGAACATCCTCTACCCGAATCATTCCATCATCGTTAGGATCTAGCCAAGGGTCATATTCGGTTATACTCGCTATAATCGTCGGATACAGAGTACCGACCAAGATGAACCCAATGAGAACTATGCTGATCAAAATCTTTCTATCAACCAAATTCGTCTCACCTCCCATGGTTCTTCTTCATTCTGAGAATAGAAACCTCATCTTGTATATAAATCAAGAAAGAAACTTCTAAGCCCACCTTTAATCTGATCTTGCACGCGTCCGGTTTATCAGGAAAATCCCAGCGTTCCCACATTCAGATATGATGTAAAAGATCTGCTACCGTACTTAGCTTCAGATCGGGCTTGATCTGGCTTGTCTTGTTCTTGTCCATGCCTGTGTTAACGAGAATTGTGTAGCAGCCGAGTTTTTGGCCAAACAACACGTCACTTTCATATTCATCTCCTATGTAGACAGTGCGTTTGCAGTCGTCAAGTCTTCTCGAAACGATCTTTGCCATATAGTCTGACGGCTTACCTAGTGTCGTGGCGATTGTGTTTGTTGCAAACTCCACGGCCTTTACCCAACATCCTACACCTGGCACCATCTTGTTCCCGACTAGCCAGTGTCTTCCCATGACACTGGTTAGAAGTTTCCCGCCAGCTGTGACTGCGTCAAAGGCGAGACTGAGTTGCTGGTAGTCAAAATCCCAGTCTTCCGTGACCACCACATAATCCACTGGCGGACGCTTGCGAATAGAAACTCCAACTTCTTTCAAATCTTTTTCCGTTTCAACGTTCAGCGCTAAAGCAGTCCCATTATGTTCTTTTATGTAGTACCCTATGACAATACCTGCATTGATGACATCTTTGTAACGGGTTTCTATGCCAAATTCGCCGAGTCGTTTTGCAAGATTTTTTCGGGATTCAATCGTGTTGTTAGTAACGTAAAGAACAGTCTTGCCCAACTTCTTCAGTTTTGTTACGGTTTTCCTGACTCCCGGGATGAGACGTGTCCAATACCATACAGTGCCATCCAGATCAAAGACAAACACATCGACGTTTCCGAAATCCATAAAACCCTATTATTGTAAAAAGAAGATAAAAGCGTTCGAACGTAGCGAGGTAACCCGATTGGTACACTGTGCAAAGTGCGAGGCTGAGTTGCCGAGAGGTGCCAAATTCTGTCCCAACTGCGGAACGTTCGTTGGCAAAATTGTGAAAGAAGAGTTTTCAGTCTCGGCCGATGACCTGATTAGCAAAGTGAAAGAGATAATCCGTGAAGGAAACATCACCCGAATCATAGTAAAAGATGAGAAAGGCAAAATCCTCCTGGAGATACCGGCCACCGTGGGATTAGTAGGCGTCATCATAGCCCCTTGGCTTGCAGCACTCGGAGCCATTGCAGCCTTAGCCACAAGATGCACCATATCCGTCGAAAGAAGAGAATAGCAACACAGACGTAACCCCAAAATTCTTCTATGAGGTTTAAGAATTGTCAATCATAATTCGCAGAGCTGAAGAAAAAGATATCCCCGTTTTGGAAGAGTTGTTCCTCCAGTTCTCAGACTGGCCTCTACAACGAGAGCAAACCCTCCGCAACATTATGAAGGACCCTACTAGCGAATTATTAGTCGCTGAATCTGAGCAAGAAATAGTTGGATTGCTTCATCAGATCTTCTTTCTGGATCCATTTCATGCTGGTTTGAACTCCCACATAACAAGTCTGTTCACCAAAGAAGTTCATCGAAAGAAGGGAATCGGCACACAACTACTTAAAAAAGCCATAGAAAATGCCAAGCAGAGAAACGTAGTCGAAGTTCACGTTGACACAGAAGAAGAAAACGCCAGCGCCATCGCATTCTATCAAAAACATGGGTTCACAAAAGCAGGAGTAATGTTTGAAACCAACCCATAAGATATCGAGAGTTATCGGTGATCAGAGAAGGTCCTTGCTAGCGTCCTAGAGAAACGTTTATTACATATTAAGATATAATACATATTGTCAATCAGAATTTTAGTTGATGATTTCTATGACTTCCAAAGCGAAAAAAGGTCTGGGAGAGTTCGTCCACAAAGCCCCCCCACTCGTTTTTGTGGGAGTCCAGAGGAAGAGTGGAACCTGTTCATCTCTCTGCCTTCCCTGAGATTACAGGCGTGGAAACGAACTCTCCACCCATTCATCACTCTGAGCGTCCAGCGTAAACAAAAAGAACCCTTGGTGTGTGTGCGCAGGAAACATGGAAAGACAGTTGAAAACAAGTCTCAATACCGTAGACTTGTTTATTTTCTTTTTTCGGCTTCAACGATTCTAATCAGTTTGCAAATCTAACAGTGACCAATTGACTGAATACTATTTCTCGGAATAATTAACTATGGTGACCAGTAATGATCATTGATTAGTGAGATAAATGGTTTGGAAGAATCACGGAATGGTTAAATATGTCCATGTGGAGAGGCTACCAAACTCACCGACAAATTTAGAAGAGTATAGCTAAGCGAGACAAAGCTGTTGACATTCGTTGAGAAACTGAAGCAAGAATTTTCCTTCATTCGGGGAAACTACCTAATCCTGATTATGAGCTGGATTCTGATGGACTTCGCTGGCGAACTCCCCGGGACGTACTATTCGGACTACGTTCTTCAACTTGGAGGTACAGCAACGACCCTTGGACTCATCATGCTAGTTTCCCAGCTAGTCTTAGCCTCTGTTCAATTTCCCGGAGGGTTCCTGGCAGATAAGTATGGTCGAAGATGGCTTATATCAACGCTCACTTTTGGAGTTGCACTTTCCTACATATTGTATGCAATCGCTCCCAGCTGGCACTACATACTAATCGGAGCCGTAATCGCAAATCTTTGCTTACTCTACCAACCAGCACTGTTGGCGATAATGGCAGATTCCTTATCAGCTGAAAGGCGAGGTATGGGTTACTCAATCATAAACCTGATCACGAGTGTGGCAACAACTCCAGCTCCTGCAGTAGCCATTTTTCTGGTTGCCAATTTCGGTCCAGTGGGTGGTATGCGAATCGGATATACGATAGTGACGTTGTTCTTTTTGGGGGCAGCAATGTTGAGAATTGCATTAAAAGAAAGTGTAAAGAATCCCGAAAAAATACAGTTGAGTGACGTGTTGCGTTCCTATCCCAAAGCGGTGAAGGAAGGTATAGGTATCTGGAAAAAATTGCCACGCACAACACTCTACTTGTTGTTCACCAGTCTCATGGCAAGATTCTCGTTCGCTTTGACAGGTCTATATTTCATCGTATATGCAATATATGTCATTCAAATCGGAGGAGGCCCACCCACTCCAGGTCTTCACCCCGATCCTATCCTGGAACTTGCGTACATGAAATGGGGATTTGTTATGATTGCCTTGTTTATGACCATGATAATCTTGGCTTTTCCAAGTGGCAAACTCATTGACAAGGTTGGCCGAAGGATTGCTCTGTTATTGTCAACCATACTGCTAGCCCCGGCCCTATTGATATTCATTCATGGAAACTACGAAACACTTTTCATTGTCATGCCACTGGTGGGTTTTTCGCAGCTTCTGGCGTTCTCTGCCTTTCAGGCCTTGTTTGCTGACCTTGTTCCTCAGGAAAAGCGTGGTAAAGCAATAGGGTCAATGAACTTCTTCACGTACATATTCATGGCTTTCGGCGCCCTTGCTGGCGGCATTCTCTACGATACTGTGTCTCATGAGTCTCCTTTCTTACTTATGATTGGTCTGTGCATTCCACAGTTTCTTCTGATGCTGCTTTTCGTGCACGAACCAGAAAAACGAGAAGAATAAACTCAAGACGGTCCTGTTGCTGTTTTCCAAAGATATTCAAAGCCACTTTTCCTGAGACACCAAAAATACCAGCTATACGCACTCTCATACGTAGTATTTTACATCTAGGCGCGCGCGGCTTCAATAAAAGGGCTTAACGTTGTGTTCATTAGGCTTCTACATTCGATTCAACAATCTACATAATTAGATGAGGATTCATTTTCAGATAGATGTGATGTTTATGCTTGTCCAAGTAAAGAAAATATTGTCTACTCCAATAAACCCGTTAGGGGAAACGTCTGGTATGAACGCCTCGATGTAGTACACACCTTGCCCAACTCTCTCTCCAACATCAGGAGGATTTCTGATGGTTTGGTTCCATACGAAGGTTCTTTCAAGATTCTGACCAGGTTCAATTGAGAATTCTGTTGTGTTCTTGTGGAATGGACTGTACCATACCTGACTAAGATCTGTGCCAATACCGATTACTATAGGATCACTGACTCTAGACTTGAAGGAGTGAGTAATGAACCCTAGATTCTTTAGAGATACTGTAACCTTCACATCCTCACCAAGACTGTACGTAGACTTGTCTGTGGTAACTGAGAAGAGCCATTGGGGACTGATAACAGTCCACACTGAATGTGTCACAATTGCTCCCATGATCGTTACGCCTAATGTAAGGAGAACGATTTTTTTACCGCTTAACTTCCTTTCACCTGTCAGTAAAGGTTGAACAAGAAAAGCGTATGTGCCGGCGAGGGCTATTATGTAGGCGAATATTGACCAAAAGGTCAGAGCTAACCCACCTGTATACACAATTGCCAAGCCTATAGCAGTTAAAGTGAATACTATGACACAGAACAACAGAACGTACAATTTGAATTTCATTTTCTCTTACATATATCAATCAATATCTTCTTAAATTTTAGGCACAACTTGAAATGCGCACGCTTCATAAAAAAATACCCCCGTCTTTTTCCCAGTTGTTTACCTTTTAGTATCATTCGCAGTTTTCCATAGATATTCAAAGTAGTCTTTTGCAAATTTCACCAGTCCAATGTGATTTGACCATATAACAAGATCTGGTTTCCTCTCACCGAGAAAAAGCAAAGCTTCCCTACTGTCTGCAATAACCCCGCCACCGAACATGTGGTCTCTCACTCGAACTTCAGAGATCCTATCAACTGTTTCTAAAACTGATTTTTCCATGTCCCTAGAAGCCAAAAAAAGAATTCTGGTATCACTATGTTGCAGATGGGACAACATTTCAAGTGCTGCCTTTAGAAGTGGCTTCGTCAGCATGGGAGTTGCTACCATCAACTCATGCTTTGTTTTTTGCAGCATCTCTTGAAGTTTGGCTAAGATGTTGAATTCGCCTCTGAGAATCCAGATGTCAGGTTTCTCTCGGATTTCCCTTTTCTCGTAAAGGGGTTGAAGTTCCTCAAGTATAGCTTGTTCCCAAGATTTCACCGTTTCCTGCAGTCGGAATTTAGATGCTTCCAGAGATTCTGAAGGCGATTTCGGATAATAGCGGCGGGGTCTTCCTCTTTCGGTTTCTATCCACCCCTTCTTCTCTAAGGAGTTGAGGGTTTCATAGATTTTTGAGTAAGGAACGTTTCCACGTGCACTTATTTCACTTGCGGTCATAACACCTTCTTCGATTAATGCCAAATAAGCTCGGGTTTCATATTCTGTGAGTCCAAGTTCGTGGAGAACCTTCTTTGTTCTCTCGCTTATAGGTATGGTCAACCGTTTTCACCTTCTGAAAGGTTTGGAAACCTTCTTATACACTATCCATGTTTCTAGGCTAAATATATTACACCTCTCAGTGGTGTCAAATTGCAGGTTATTAAACAGACCAAAACCATATGCCCCGAATGCTTCAAAGTCTTAGACGCCACCATATTCGAAGAAAACCACAAGGTATACATACAAAAGGAATGCCCTGAACACGGGAAATTCCAAGATCTTTACTGGTCGAATTATGAACAATACCAACGAGCGGAAAACTTCAGATGCGACGGAGACGGCCTTCGAAACCCCCGCACCACAACCAAACTTGATTGCCCCATGGATTGCGGCATCTGCCCCCAACATAAGTCACATACAGTCCTTGCAATAATTGACGTCACAAACCGCTGCAACCTTCGATGTCCCGTTTGTTTTGCCAACGCAGCCGCTGCTGGATATGTCTATGAACCGTCCAAAGAACAAATTCAGGGAATGTTAGTGAATCTTAGACGCAACGACCCCGTGCCAGCAACTGCACTTCAATTCTCAGGTGGTGAACCAACCATACGGCAAGACCTCTTCGACCTTATACGTATGGCAAAAGAACTGGGCTTTCGGCATATCGAAGTGAACACTAACGGTCTACGCCTTGCACAGAGTGTCGACTACTGTCGCAGTCTAATGGACGCTGGCATAAGCACCTTGTATCTCCAGTTCGATGGCTTAACCCCAGATGTCTATAAATTCACTCGTGGACAAGACTTACTGGACGCTAAAATGAAAGCTATTGAGAACTGTCGTGAAGCTGGATTAAACAGTGTTGTTTTAGTTGTTACTTTAATTAAAGGCGTCAACGACAACCAACTCGGAGACATCATTCGATTTGCGATTCAAAACTTCGATGTGGTTCGATGCATAAATGTTCAACCAGTCTCCCTTTGCGGTAGACTTCCAGAAGGAGAAAGAGAAAAAATGCGCATAACCATACCCGACTTCATGCAACTTGTAGAGGAACAAACAGAAGGGAAGATAAAAGTCTCGGACTTCTTTCCCGTGCCAGCCGTAGTGCCCGTCTCTCGCGCCGTTGGCGCCCTAGGAAACAAACGATACGTTGAATTCACCACCCATCCCCATTGTGGAATGGCAACCTACGTCCTTGTCCAAGACGGAGAAATGGTGCCAATCACCCATTACGGCAACGTTGAAAAATTCATCGCAAGCATGGAGAAAGTCTACGAAAATGCTATGAAAGGACATGGAAAAAGGGCAAAGTTGCGACTGATAGCTGCGCTTCGTCACATCAAGTTTGGTCTGTTGAGGAAATATCTTTTACCTATACTGCAAGCGGGAAGCTACGAGGCTCTAGGCGACTTGCACAGAAGGATGCTTATGATTTCATCCATGCATTTCATGGATCCATATAACTTTGATTTAGAAAGAGTCCAACGATGTTGCATCCACTACGCTGTGCCAGACGGAAGAATCATCCCCTTCTGCACCATGAACTCCATCCACAGACCAGAAATCGAAAAGCAACTTGGAATTCCTCTAGATGAGTGGAGAACGCAACATAAGGCCGAAGTCGGAGCCGTAATGTAAGAAGGAAAACCTATAAGGCACGACCCCCTTCAGAAGAAACAGAGGACGAATCATGGGCAGCAGGAAGAAACTTAGTCTCAAACAAGCGGAAAAAATGCAGGCGCGGCAGGCAAAGAAACAGTCAACCACCAAAAAAACAGGAAAGGCAGGCAAGTCAGGTGGCAGTAGTGGTGCTGCAGAAAAGAAAGCTGCTGGAATTATCCTTCCTAACGCGAGAAGTGAGAAGACTGTCAAGGAAATTAAGAAGTTGAAGGTTCTCACCCCTTATACTGTGGCCTTACGCTTCGATATACGCCTAAGCGTAGCCAGAGAACTCCTTCAAGAATTGGAGCAGAAGGGCGCTATACGGTGGGTTTCTGGAAGCAAAAACGTCAAAATATACAAACCTTTAGACTAATTTTAAGCGCGTTTTGGGCGAGACATGGAATTTCCTAAGAGAGTCTACACCGCAGATGAAGTGGAGACCGCCAAAGAACTGATAAGAGAGGGGCATAAACATCGCCTGAAAATTAAAGGAAAGCCAGAATTCAAGCAAAGAATAAAGGAAGCATTAGGCCTCATAAAAACCGCTCAATTTTACGATTTCCTCCGCACTTATATTCGACAAATCATTGAAATCGACGGGTTCAGTCAACTTCGAGAAACAGAAAGTGTGATTTGGTTAAGCAAATATGCCGTAGAAGATCCAATAGAAGGCGCCGGCTTCCTAATCCAGAAGGCTCACCAGATGAAAGACTACATCGAAGGCAGACTCTATTACGACAAAGGAGAAGTAAACGCTGTCAAAAAACGCGTTCAATTCTTACAACATCTAAAAACTAGAAGCAAAAACCCAACTTTGAAAAGGAAATGCGAAGACAGACTAAAACGTTGGACCGAAACACCTTTTCCATAACTAACTCTTCTCGACCCTAATTTTCGTTCCACTTTTCACATTAGCAAAGAGCTCCAGATTCTTTGTCACTCGACCAAGAATACTGACGGGACTATAGGGTTGAGACTCACCATAAAAAATGCATAAGGCACTACCCATGGGCCAATAAGCCAAGGTACCTTTCTCCACCGCAGGGTTCAATTTTTCTCCCCCCATTTTTACCGGAATCTCAAAGTAGATTTCTTCCTTCCAAATGGCAGCTCTTCCTTCTAAAGGAAGGTTCCTCAGAATTGTTTCTACAGTTCTTGGGGCGAGATGACGAACAAGTTCACCTTCAGCTTTTTCCTGGGAACCCTCAATAAGAAGCTTAATTGGAATTCGGGAAATACTCTCTTCGGGCATGGCTCATCTAACCCTTGAAAAGTGGTGCCTCAAAATGTCCTCAAGATCGGGCTTGCTTACCTCTTGAAGTTCATAATCAGCTCTTACTGCAGGCTTATTGAGATTTAATAGTTTTCGCAGGTCAACAGGGGTTCCTATGACAACAACATCACACGGGGTCGCATTGATTGTTTCTTCCAGTTCCTTTATCTGCTCTTCACCATAGCCCATAGCAGGAAGCAAGTTTCCCAAATGAGTGTATTTTTTGAAAGTGCCCATGATGGAGCCAACGGCATAAGGGCGCGGGTCCAACAACTCCTTTGCTCCTAATCTCTTCGCTGCAATGGTTCCAGCACCATACGCCATGTTACCATGAGTCAACGTTGGGCCGTCTTCAACAACCAAAACTTGTTTACCCTGTATGATCTCTGCATCATCTACGGTTATTGGTGAAGCAGCCTCAACTACAATTGCTTCAGGATTTACCACCTTTATGTTTTTACGCACAGTTTCAACATTCATGGGATCGGCAGTATCCACTTTATTGATGATTACCACGTTTGCCATTCTTAGATTTGTCTCTCCGGGATGGTAAGTTAGTTCATGACCTGGTCTGTGAGGATCAGTCACTACAATGTGTAAATCGGGTAGATAGAAGGGTAAGTCGTTGTTGCCACCATCCCAAACAATTACATCCGCCTCCTTCTCGGCTTCTCGCAAAATTGTTTCATAATCGACCCCTGCATAAACTACAATACCATTGTTGATATGAGGCTCATACTCCTCTCTTTCTTCGATGGTGCATTCATGCTTGTCTAAGTCCTCGTAAGAGGCAAATCTCTGACAAACTTGTTTGCGCAAGTCGCCATATGGCATGGGATGCCGCACAACAACTACTCTTAGATTCATATTCTTTAATATCTTACTGATTCTTCGTGACGTCTGGCTTTTTCCAGAACCAGTTCTAACTGCACAAACCGAGACGATTGGAACTTTGGCTTTCAACATTGTAGTGGATGGACCCATTAATCTAAAGTCAGCACCATTAGCCAATGCTAAGGAAGCCGTGTGCATAACGTATTCATGTGAAACGTCACTATAAGCAAAGATAACTTGGCTCACATTATGTTTCTTAATAAGTTGGGGCAGTTTTTTTTCTGGATAAATGGGTATGCCGTTAGGATAGTTGGAACCCGCTAATTCCCTTGAATAGTTTCTTTTCTCTATGCCAGGTATTTGTGTAGCTGTAAAAGCCACAACTTCGTATTCATCATTGTCCCGGAAGTAAGCATTAAAGTTATGAAAGTCTCTTCCAGCTGCTCCCATTATAATTACTCGAACCTTTTCCATACATCTTTTCCTCAACAAAAGGATGTGTAACTCGACTTACGCTTCACTATAATTTAAAAATTTCCAACCGCAAGTTTCCCTAGTGAATGAAAGGATGATTTCAAAACCTGCCACGAAGAAGGTTGCCCGTGCTCTTCTGAGTGTTACTGAATGTAAATGTGAAAGTGGTGAAGTTGAACCAAAAAGTATATCAACTGTATAAGTTTTTGACTTTCCTGACTTCGAATTTGCTGGAATGCTATTGGTGTGGAGCGAAGATAGGAAAAGAAGCAAAAAATGAAGACTGGAAACTCTGAAAAATGGCTTATTTCAGTCTGCGGTCTGAACTGCGCAAAATGTGATATCCGCCAAGCCTATCATGGTAATGAAAATCTGCGAGATGAAATAATAGACTGGTTTAGAAAGGAACGCAATGAGCCTATCAAACCAGAGCAGATCAGATGTGATGGATGTCGAGCTCCACTTGACGTTCATTGGAGTCCTGAATGCAGAATAATGCTCTGCGCGAGAAAAAAAGGGCTTCGATATTGTTTTCAATGTGAAGATTTTCCATGCTCAATTTTGGATGACTTCGGTTCAGATGGTGTTTCTCATCATAAGAGAACTGTCAGAAACTTGAAACGGATGAAAGAAATCGGAATCGAAGCATGGATTGACGAGCAGAAAAGGAAAAACCAATGTGTTTTCTGCCCGTAGACTTCACACCAGTTCACGCGGCATGCAAGTTGCTAGATTGAAGAATCGTAATTGGTTAATCAACCTTTTTAGTGCATTCAATTAGTCTAGGGCAAACTAAGCATTCATCTGGAATAGAACGTTTTCTCAAGTTTTCATAGCGTGGGCATTCAAATGCGCGCATATAGGACAACCAAAAAATCCAATCAGCATTCTCTTTTTTTGCGGTCTGGTCAGGTTCACATCATCATTTATTATCCACGGTTCTAGGGAACGATCGAGCTAGAAAATGCGATGTCACCGCGAGTGAAATATCGAAAAGAGCAATAAAATCATGCGCGTGCGATCACTGGCCGAATCGGTACATCTCCGGTATTTTCATTAGCCGTACGGCGTGAGGAAGCATCGTTGGATCCAAATATTCATGAAACATTAAAACCGAGGGGGGTCTACTTGTCAAGGTTTAAAAAGTTGTTAAGCGCGCTCTGAAAGTGGGCTAGTCTGCACCTACATTGGAGATAGAAAAGACTTGGAGTTACAGACGATACAGAACATTCGTGTCTGGGCACGGCCAGTCAAAGAACTCTACAGTTACTCTGCCCTTAACTAGTCACAATCTATAATATTACTTGAACCATCTGTCTTGTTTTACTGTTTCAACCCTGATTTCTTGTTCTCTGCTACAATTGTCGCAGATGCACCTCTTCTTAATATCCCTAAACCACTCCGTGCCGTTACTATAGATCTCCGTGCAGAAGGTTTCAAGAACAACGAGTTGACCACTGCAATCCTTGCATTTTTGGGGCGTTCTTAATCATCTCCTTAAAACCGTTGATGGAGGCAATTCAGTTCCCCTAGCATAATATA
>JAOUKN010000173.1 GCA_029882515.1 Candidatus Bathyarchaeota archaeon | reverse complement strand
TGTTGTAGGTATTTGAGTCGTTTGGCGGTGTAGTAGATGGTTGATTCTGCGTAGGCTTCTTTTTTCATCCAGAGCATAACGTTTATTATTGTCTGGGAAGGTGTTGTAGTTCGGGGGATGATGTCGCCGTCCCAGACCGACCTTTAGGAATGAGGACCTCATGACGAACAGACCCCATTGAACCTTTATCCTTGCCACCAAATCACATTATTTTGCTACCACCCGTAGCATGTATGCAAGCATGCAGAAGTTTTGTGTATCCTCTTAAAAAAACAATAACTTTAGAGATGATATAACAACCAAGAGTATGAACGTTCTTCTTACCCAGATATTGCCTGCTTTCAACGCTAACTTAACACCGATCTTAGCTCCAACAACGAAACTTATGGCCAAACCTATACCGAAAAGGAAATCTATCTTGAGGTTGATCCAAAAAACCAAGGTTGCCATTATCGAGAGTATGGCGACTATAAACCTCGTGATTCCTGCACTTCCAATAAAACTCATTCCAAAAAACGACACAAAAACAAATGTAAACATTGTAGAAATCCCAGCCCCAAAGAACCCTCCATAAACACCAAGCAGAAAACTCAGAATACCAACCAAGATATAATTTCTTTTTAACAAACTAATTTTCCTCTCTTCTAATCCGAGCTTTTTCTTGGAAACAATGATGCCTCCCATAATAAGCATCAAAATCCCAATGATGTACTCAAGAATCTCCTCATCAATCTGCAGAACAAAATTAGCTCCCAAGTATGAACCGAGTGAAGCAAATGCGGCAAGTAACAACGCCAATTCTACCCTATACTTCACTTTTCTATGATAATCTATTGCCCCTACTCCTGTATTGAAAACCATCGCAAACCTGTTCGTTCCTATAGCAAGATGGGTTGGTAGTCCTGAAGCGATCAAGAGCGGAACTGAAATTAATGATCCACCGCCAGCTATGGTGTTTATAATGCCTGAGAATAAACCACCCGTGAAAAGAATGATTATAGTTATCAATTCCATACCAATCAAGAAGTTTCCTTGTTTTTAATAGTTTATCTCCACCTTGCGTGTATTCGGGAATGCTGTTTTGAAACCGTCTGCTATTTACTAATATTGTAGCAAGTTCGCAAGTTCACATCACTAGTCGATTTTTCGTCTGAATAGATAGATTTTTCAGATAGTGTTTCCTTAAAATGACCTTCAAAACATCGACTTCGGCCGAATTCCAGATAACAGCGCTTGATTCCTTCAAAACAGGAGATATAGAAGATGGCGAAAGAAGAAGTGAGAGTTGGCGTATACATCTGTCACTGCGGTGGAAACATAAGCGATACAGTAGACGTGGAAAAGGTTAGAGAATACGCTTCCAAATTCGAAGACGTGAAGATCGCGAAAACATACGAGTACGTGTGCAGTGACCCCGGACAGGAGATGATTAAAGGGGGGATCAGAGAACATGGACTCAACAGAATCGTTGTGGCGTCGTGCTCGCCTCGAATGCACCTTGACACCTTCAAGCGAACGGTTGAGTCTGCAGGGTTGAACCCGTATTTCCTCGAGATGGCAAACATCCGGGAGCAATGCAGTTGGGTTCATGGTGATAAAGAAGCTGCGACATCCAAAGCAATTGATATTATCCATGGAGCGGTGGAGCGGTCCCGTTACCTTAAACCATTGGAGACCAAGAGTATACCCGTGAAACAAGATGCCCTCGTAATTGGGGGCGGCATTGCAGGTATCATTACTTCTATCGAATTGGCAGATAAAGGATATCAAGTATATCTCGTAGAGCGAAGCCCGAGTATTGGGGGGCACATGGCCCAACTCAGTAAAACCTTTCCAACCCTCGACTGTTCCCAATGTATACTCACACCCAAAATGGTTTCCGCTGGACAGCATTCAAAAATAGAAATTATAAGCATGGCTGAGTTGACAGCCGTTGAGGGTTCTCCAGGCAACTACAGAGTCTTAATCAAGAAGAGCCCCAGATTTGTGGACGCTTCAAAATGCACGGCCTGCGGAGAGTGCGAGAAGATTTGTCCTATCAAGGTTCCAAGCGAATTTGAAGCCGGCTTGTCCCCACGAAAGGCTATTTACATACCGTTTCAGCAGGCGATTCCAAGAACATACGTAATCGATAATGAACATTGCCTATACCTCACCAAGGGAGTCTGTAGACTTTGCGAAAAATTCTGCAAAGGTAACGCCATCGATTTCAACCAAAAAGAAGAAACCATAGAGTTAGATGTGGGTGCAATCATTGCTTGCACTGGATTTGAACTATTAGACCCGAAAACTCTTGAGGAATACAGCTTTGGTTTACATCCAGACATTATAACAAACCTGCAATTAGAGAGACTGTTAGGTCGCGAGATGCGTAGGCCATCCGATGGGAAAGTGGCGAAAAGAATTGCTTTCATACTTTGCGTAGGCAGCCGAATGATGAATAAAGAAACAGGAGTGGAACACTGTTGCAAGATAGGTTGTATGGCTGGTATCAAACAGGCTATGTTGGTGCAAAAGGTCGTGCCTGACGCCGAACCTTGGATCTTCTATACCGATATAAGAGCCGATGGAAAAGGATATGAAGAATTCTATGCCACGGCTCAAGACCATAACGTGCGATTCGTTAGAGGTCGTGTGGGAGAAGTTGTTCCATTAAAGAACGATGAAATATTGGTAAGGGGAGAAGACACTCTTCTAGGCACTCAAGTTGAAGGGAAATTCGACTTGGTGGTACTTACTCTGGGAATCATTCCCAGTTCAGGCACTCAAGATTTGGCTCGAAAATTGGGAATCCAATTTGGTTCTGACGACTTTCTTTTGGAAAAACACTACAAACTTAGACCAGTGGACAGTCAAAGAGAAGGAGTTTTTGTTGC
>JAOUKN010000174.1 GCA_029882515.1 Candidatus Bathyarchaeota archaeon | reverse complement strand
CTTAAAGTCTGGTTTACAACGCTCTTCCTATTGAACATCTTCGACATAGCGACAACTTCGCCGTTGTACGAAGCTAACCCAGTTACGCTGTATCTTTGGGGTCAAATAGGAATTTTCCTTTCCGCTTGGATCAAAATTGGGATGGTATTGGTCTTTGGAGCTTTATGTGCAACAGCCAAGAAAGTGGCTGCACCCCATGAATGGAAAATCACCCGTCAAGTTTTCACGGCAATGCTCATTGTTCTCGTTTCCTACTATGCTATCGTAGTCGCAATGAATCTTGTAGTTATCACTTGCCGCTGAGAAGCGCGCGCTAGCAACCATAATCTCCAAGGAAATGCGTGAAAGAAACAGATTGGATATAAACTGGCAACATTTTTGTGATGGCTAAACCCTGTTGGGTTCAATGATTACCTTTAGGGATTCGCCAGCATCTGCCACAAGTCTGAAGCCTTCTGCTGTCTGCTGAAGGCTTAGTTTATGAGTTATCATATCTGTTACGTTTACTTTCTTTTGAGCTAGAATCTCCAGAGATTCCTCCAAGTCGCAGGGTGCTGCACCATAGGAGGTTTTTATGGTTATTTCGTTTCTCCAGAATTGAGTGATGGGCACTGGAATTTTCACCGTGGGGTCTGGCACGGCAAAAAACAGGATTGTTCCGCCTTTGTCGACGCATTCTAAACTTGTTAAGGCTCCTTGTTTTGCTCCTGTGCATATCACTACCTTATCCGCTAGTTTTCCCTCGTTTATCTCTTTCAATTTTTGGGGAAGGTTTTCTTTCGCGTTTATTTCGTGGTGGGCTCCAAATTTCTCAGCTAACTCTAAGCGGAATGGGTTTATGTCTGCCGCAACTATCTTTTGAACTCCCTTGAGTTTTGCTAGCTGGGTGTGCAGTATTCCTGAGATTCCGCTTCCAATTACTAGCAGTGTGTCCTCTTTTTGGATTGCTGCAAGTCGTTGGCCTCGGATTGCGCATGCGAGGGGTTCAATGAAGGTTCCTTCGTGATAGGACATGTCTGACGGCAGCTTGTACACGCCGTATTTGACGTTCATCTTTGCTACTCGTATGTATTGGGCGAATCCTCCTGGATAGTAGTTTGTTGTGTGTAACGTTTCGCAGGCCGTGTGATGCCCCTTTAGGCAATATTGGCATTTATTGCATGGCACATGATGCGATACGAAAACTCTATCTTGAACATCGTATCGCGTTACCTTTTCTCCCGTTTCCTCTATGATTCCTGTGGCCTCATGCCCCAAAACTCTCGGGGCTTTTGGGGCCCTGTACCATTCTGTTACGTCGCTTCCGCAGATGCCGCACGCCATGACTTTTACTAGTATTTCGTCAGACGCGATTTCTGGTTTAGGCATTTCTTGGATTCTTATGTCTCTGTTGTTGTGGTATACGGCTACAAGCATGGGTTCACCTAGAAACGTGGAGGCGTTAGGCCTTTCCCGCTTTTACCTGTTCGAACAAGTCTTGGGCTTCTTTCGGCGTATAATTTTCGTGGATTATGGTCCTTATGGCTCGGATCATGGCTATGGGATATTCTGATTGCCAAATGTTTCTTCCAAGGTTCACTCCGATGGCGCCTTTCTGTATGCCGTCATAGACGAATTCGAATACTTCCAGTTCAGAGTCTACTTTGGGGCCTCCTGCGATTACTACTGGTACGGGGCATCCTTCGACAACTTTGTGGAATTTTTCTGGGCAGTAGTAGGTTTTCACCACTCTGGCGCCTAGCTCTGCGGCTATTCGGCAGCATAGGGCTAGGTATCTGGCTTGTCTTTTTTCAAGTTCTTTTCCCACGGCTGTTACTGCCATCACAGGTACTCCGTAGTCTTCGCACTCGTCCACGAGCTTTGTCAGGTTTATGAGGCTCTGATGCTCGTACTTGCTTCCTATGAACACTGACATTGATACGGCGCTGGCGTTAAGCCTGACAATTTCCGTGATTGATGTTGTTAGCCCTTCGTTGGCTAGGTCTTCTCCCACGACACTTGTTCCGCCTGAAACTCGCAGTATTACGGGTTTTGTGTTAGCTGGATCCACGCAGTTTCTCAACACTCCTCTTGTAAGCATTATCGCGTCTGCGTAGGGCAACAGTGGTTTTATGGTTTCTCTGGGTTTTTCCAGTTTGCGGGTTGGTCCTTGGAAGTATCCGTGATCTATCGGTAGGAAGAGGGCTTTACCATCCTTTTGTATTAGTTGGGCTAGCCTGTTTTTCATTCCCCACTCCATTTTCTATTTCCCTTCGGAAGCTTTTGTTTTCAGAATTAAATAACCTTTCTCCATGAGCCAGTGGTGAAATTGCCACGTGGTGTATCTGCAGTCAGTCCTGCAGGTTTGCCTAATTCGCTCGTATTCTTCTGATTTTTCCTTTTGTTTGTTTAGCTTCATTTGCACGGGGCATCTTATGTCGTTGCAGAATTCTCTCCGCTTGTACTCAATGTATCCTTCTAGAGACATTTTTACCGTGTATTAGTGCTTTGCCGAAATTAATAAGCATATTTTTTGCACATGTTAAAAAGAAAGGTCTTTGGCTCTGTCGGTTCTGATAGTAGCCCGGGGTTACCGCTTCAGAATTGTAATTTATGCCAAAATCTCCCTTTTTTCTACATCTGCATAGCGTTCGCTCCTTTTCCTGAGGCGCGCGCGTGAATCGAAGGTTTCTTCCAATTAAAAAAGATTCACATAATCTTAATATGTGCACATGCGGACTAGGTGTGAAAATCAAAAGATTAATTCCCATGCACAGGGTGACACAAATGGGCAGACATAAGATCCTAGTAGCTGATGATTACAGCAAAAAATTCTTTGATGAACTAGCTAAATACGGAGAGGTTGTCAGAGCATCTAACATTGATGACGTTGTTCA
>JAOUKN010000003.1 GCA_029882515.1 Candidatus Bathyarchaeota archaeon | reverse complement strand
TGACGAAATAAAAGAAGAGACCTATGTTCATCCGCAGTATTGGCCCCGTAGAATTATGGGAACAACCAGAATCTTGATGCTTGCAGACAAATTTGGCATTTTACCTACCAGACATTTCACTTCAGCCACATTCGAACACGCAGCTAACGTAAGCGGTGAAAGATTAGCAAGAGAATACAATGTAAAAAACAGGTCTTGCTTCTCCTGTATAGTCCCATGTAGCCGAGTTTATGTAATAAGGAAAGGAGAATACGCTGGACTTTATGGGGAAGGCCCCGAATATGAAGCCCTAAGCAGTTTCACTGCTAGAGTGGGTAACCCAAATCTAGACTTAGCCTTAAAGGCTGTTGACCTAGCGAACCGATTGGGTTTAGATGCTATAACAACGGCTGAATGCATCGCGTGGGCGATGGAGCTTTATGAGAAAGGAGAACTGAAAAAGAGTGACACCGACGGCCTTGACCTGACATGGGGAAACGAAGAGGCAATCCTCGCTTTAGTCGAAAAGATAGCCTATCGTAGAGGATTCGGAGACTTACTTGCAGAGGGGGTTCGAAAGGCAGCAGAAAAACTCGGAAAAGGACAAGAAATCGCGTTTCATGTAAAAGGTTTAGAACTCATACAAGCGGACCCAAGAGGCTTAAAAGGCTACGGCTTAGGATACGCAGTCTCGAGCAGAGGCGCTGACCACCTGAGATCAGAGCCATTCATAGAATTGAGCGATAATCCAGAAAGAGGTAAGGAAATGTTCGGTGTCCCAGAGGCAACTCTACGGCTTGCATCCAAAGGAAAAGGAAAACTTGTCCGCTATTTTGAAAACTGGTGTGCAATAATAGATTCGTTAGAGACCTGCAAAAACTTAGCTGAAAACATGGAATTACTACCTTTTAAACGAGCCGCCGAAATTGCTGAAGCTGTAACAGGATTTCATTTTACTGAAGACCTCATGTTTGAGATTGGAGAAAGAATAGTCAACATAGAACGTGCATATGTCGTTCGAGAAGGAATCCGCAGGAAAGACGATTACCTACCTGAACGATTCTTGAAAGAGCCGCTTCCAGACGGCAACTCAAAAGGAGCGATATTTGAAATGGGACCAATGCTCAACGAGTATTACATAGAAAGAGAATGGAATCTGAAAACTGGAGTCCCGAAGGCAGAGAAACTAAGGAAACTAGGTCTAGACTACGTTGTTGAAGACCTGATGCAAAACGGAATCGTAATGAAATAAATCAGCGGACCTGCAGAAACCTGAGATTTCCAATTGCTTAACCGGAAAGCTGGCCTTGAAGGAAAGTGATTTCTAATACTTTTAAAAGGTAGTCGCAACTACTAAACGTCAAACCTCGTAGCGACTGAAAAAGGTGGACAGAAAGGTTGAAGCCCTTCAGTTTTGTTCATGTAGCCGATTTACATCTTGGTTATGCACAATATAATCTGGATGTACGCCGTGAAGACTTCAACAGAGTCTTCCAAGAGGTTGTGGAAAAAACTATGCAGTTAAAACCCGATTTCATGATTATTGCTGGAGACTTGTTTCAGCAAGCTCGTCCTTCGAACATTACTCTGGAGAACGCCATAACGAATTTTAAGCACCTGAGAGACGCTGGGATTCCAGTTCTCACGGTGGATGGCTCTCACGATTCGGCACCAAACGTAATCACAGGCACAATTCTCAACCCTCTCGATAGCGCAGGCTTAATTCACTATTTGCCCCGCAGAAAAGGAGCTTTTTGGCAGAACAAAAACTGCTACGTCTATGGTGTTCCAAACTTCAGAACAAAAAGAAGAACTGAAGAACAGTTGCCCACTTTTCTTGGGGAAAATCGACCCACTCCAGACCCTTCTCTCTTCAACATCTTTGTCTTTCACATGGCCTTGGACATTCCTAGCCTAAAGCCACCTCAAATAGAAGCTGAAGCTACACCGGAACTCCTTCCTGACGACTTTGACTACTATGCAGGCGGGCACGTTCACAGTCTCCATAAAATGCCTTTTAAAAACGGCATCCTTGCCTACAGTGGTTGTACCGAAACAGTAAGTTATGAAGACGCCTCCATCAAAAAGGGGTTTTTCCACGTAGAAGTGAATGCAAAAGGAGTCCCGAAACTTCATCGCATCAATCTTGAAACTCCCCGGCACTTCATTATTTTAGACCATGACTATTCTGGTTCAACTCCTGCAAAAATAACTGAGAAGGCAGTTGAGTCAGTCAGGGAAGCCGATGAAGACGGCGCCATAATCATCCCTGTACTTCGCGGGGTGCTTCCAACCTCAGCAACGCGAGGAGAGGTTGATCTCAGAAAAATTAGAGATGCCGCTGAAAAGGCACTCTTGGTGCGTCCGCTTATTAGATTGAGAGAAACCGAAGTTTCAGAGGAGATTGTCCGTTCTATATTTGAAGGCGAGTTGAAAGACCTTAAAACGAAGGCATTTGAGTACTTTTTTGAAGTTTTCCGTGAACGCTATGGTCACGAAGAAGCTGAAAAGATGTCTAAGCTTGCAGTCAATATGATCGAGCCATTAGTGAAGAAAGATGAAGCCAAGATAAAGAAAGAGCTGGAAGGTTTTGTTTCATGAGAATCAAAGAAGTAAAACTGGAGAACATTCGTTCTCATGCAAACAGTAATGTGCCCTTTGCTGAAGGCTTCAACTGTTTAGTTGGAGGGGTAGGCTGTGGAAAATCGAGTGTTTTACTTGCTATTGATTTTGCTCTTTTTGGTGATCCGTTAGGCAGAAGTTACGACTACCTTCTTAGAGAAGGAGAAGATTTTGGCAAGTTGAGCGTAATTTTTGTTCATGGCGGAAAAACCTACACAATTCACAGAGGCCTACAAAGAAGAGAAAAAGGCATTAGCCAAGACATGGAACAACTCAAACTTTTCAAGGAAGACAAGCTGATTGCAAGTGCAAAAGGTGAAGCAGTCTCAGAGCAGTTGATGGCAATCACGGGTATTGACAAAGATATTTTCCGTGAAGTTGTTTGGATACGCCAAGAGCACTTGAAAACACTACTGGACATGACGCCACGTGAAAGACAGAAGAAATTTGACCAACTATTTGGTCTTTCAGATTACGAAGTTGCTTGGAGTAGCCTAGCTACCTTCCAAAGGGACTATGGAATCGAAAAGGGAACCCTAGAAAAAGACCCTGACATGGTTGGAATCGAAAAACTGCAAGCAGACTACAACAATGCAGTTGAAGAATTTTCTTTGATGGAAGATGAAATCCAAGACCTGAAAACAAACATTCTAAAAGCTGAGGCAACCCTGAAAGAAGCAACTTCACGTCTGCAAAATCTTGAAGCATTAAGAAGACAAACCGAAGAGTTGCAAAGGAAAAAAGCTAAGATACAGGCAGACCTCGTCAATATGGAAGACACATGCGCCCGACTGTCTGAGGAAATTGAACAAGAAAAATCCTCTATCAGTGATTTGGAGGCCCGTCTGAAATCCTTGGAGGGCCAAGAAAAGTCTTATCGCCATGGGCTTCAAGAAAAAGCAGGGCTTCAATCTGATCAAACAATTGAGGAAATCAGAAAGCATCTCGAAGCACTTGAATATCAAGCCACTAACATTTGGGGTGAACAAGAAGCCACTAAAAAGGAAATGCAAAATTCTCAAGACCGTCTTTCAACATTAACAACAGAAAGCAAGTGTCCATTATGCCTCCAAAACCTACCAAACACATACAAAAGGAATCTTCTTCAACGCCTTCAAGAAGAAAATGCCGAACGTGAAAAAAGGCTCATCGAACTCCAGAGAGACCTTGATGAACTAGAAAGACTGAAAAGCATTATCAATCCAACCCTTTCGGGATTGCAGTCTCTTACACCACGAATTGAAGATTTCAGAAACCAGCACTCGAAGGAACACACATCATTAAACAAACTTCGAAAGGAGTTTGCAGAGAAACAACGGTATGAGAAACTGCTTCGGAATCAACTTGATCTCACCAGAAAGGAAATCGCCAAATTTGACATTAGAGAGCTTGAAACCGCGAAAACACTTCGTGATACTTCTTTTGACCAATACTCTAGTCTAAAAAATCGGTTGGAATCAATGGCAATTCGGAAGAAAGACGTTACACTGAGAGTTGATAACATTAGAGAACGGTTGGATCATGCTCAGCAAAAGATCGAGAGAATGAAGAAAATCGAGAAGATTCTTGAGATTATTGAGGGAATACGTGGAGTTTATAGGAGCATCCAGCCGAAGTTGAGGAGTGAATTTGTCACGTACTTGCAGAGGTCGGTTCAGCAGATTTTAGATGGACTCGTTGGCGTGGAAGGATCTCTGCTACTTGTGAACATTGATGAGACATATACACCATCTATCAGGAGCGAAGAAGGCTATGAACGAACTGTAACCAACTTATCTGGCGGAGAGCGAACCCTCCTTGCGTTCGCATATCGCATAGGTTTGGGACAACTGATTATGCAGTCAAGGACTGGACATGGACTATACATGCTTCTCTTAGATGAACCCACAGAAAGCCTGGGAAGAGAAGACGGGTCTATCGATCGGCTGGCCGAAGCCATCTCCCGACTAAAAGCCATCGAACAAATAATTGCCGTCACACATAACGAGGCGTTTGCCCAAAAAGCAGAACATGTCATACGATTCGAGAAAGAAGCTGGAGTAAGCAAAGTCTCTGTTGAGAGATAACATACAAGCAAGGAGCGCGCAAAAAAGAGAGATATTGAGTTTCACAATAAGATCTAACAGAGATGTCCAAGTTTGGGTAGAATTTTTTTCTTAACGTCCTCAAGATACTCTTTGTATCCAGCTTCTTTCAACAATAAACCCAGTTCAGCAATGAGAGCATTATGATCTATAGGAGAGACTTCAATTAACCAAGTTCTACAATCAGGCGCCAAGAGCTTTCCTTCATTCTCTAGTACTCCTCTGTTAATCTTGACAATTCGACCAGCTACCGGCGAGTATAAATCAAACATGAACATCCATGTTTCAGCAACTCCGAATGGTTCTAGTATCCTGACAATAGAGTTTTCGTCATCAGTGTAGATTTTGGCGAGAGCTTTTAGATGTTGTATAGCAAAGTCAGTTAGTCCAACTTGTATAGTCCAGTTTGAAGTCACCTTTGCCCAGGTGTGTTTCTTTGAATAGAAGGTTGTATTCTGATAGAATTTTTCATCGTCAGCAGCCAATTGGCTTAAACTCTTGCTTTCCTGTTTCACGATCTGTTCCGGCATTTTTTCTCACCACAAATATATATATCACAGAGCGAGGATAAATACTTTACACATGTAGAGTAATTATGGTAAGTACTATTTTCACTGACACTTAGCCTTTTTGATATATCAGATGATATATTGGCTATTTTCCAAAGCTGTTCTCCTGAAAGGTAACGTACAAGCCCGCGTAGCTGTAGTTCCATTGGGAATTGAAAGTCTTAAATAAGAAAAAAAGCAATAGATAGTTGAATGAATTGTTGAATGAATAGTGAGAAGTGAGAATCATGCCTGAAGCACAATTTGAAATTTACAAAGATACTGCTGGCGAATACAGATTTAGGTTAAGAGCACCAAATGGCGAGATAATATCTGTGAGTGAAGGATACACATCAAAAGATGGCTGCAAAAATGGCATAGCGTCTGTCAGAGAAAACGCTCCCAAAGCAATAATCCAAGACCTCACAGGGGAATAAACAACCAACACCGGCTCATTCTAATTTCGGAGTTGATCTGTTGTCTAAATCGTTGAAGAAGGCAAAAGATGCACAAAAAGACTATCGATGGATAAAAAAGTTAGTAACGAAAGCTTATGATATTTCAACAGGTGAAGCCGAGAAAGGAAAGAAAAGACAAGTTGTAGCCAATCTTTTCGTAGGCGACTGGACAAAGTGTCTTGGAACGGAGGGACAAGAATCACAGATAAAGTTCCGAGGTGGAGAAGGCTATGTGCCCAGTGATTCAATTGGAGAGGAAAGGATTCTTGAAATCTATTTCATCGATGTGGGTCAAGGAGATTCGATCCTCATCCAGACAGCAGACGACAAAAGGATTCTCATAGATGGGGGACGAGACAAAAGTGCTTACAGTTTCATAAGATGGAAGTATAACTTGAAAAAATATCACAAAGATTTCGACGCGGTAATTATGACTCACGGTGACACGGATCATACAGGTGGGCTATTCCCATTACTTAATGACGACCATGTGTTAGTAAAAGCAATCTATCACAATGGGATAGCTAAGCGTACGAAAAAACCAGTTCTGGGCAAGGAAGAAAAAGTTAAAGGGAAAGAAATGCTCGTCGAATTATACAGCGATATAGAGGATTTAGAGCCGAAGGCAGGGGAATTAACTAGAACCTACAAAAAGTGGGTTGAAGCAGTTTCACAGGCAAGAGATAGGGCACTGCAGAGCAATATCGACTTTAAGTGCATTCGAGCGGACCAGAACACAGAACCGCTTGTTTTAGATAAAAAGAAACCATTGAAAATCAGCTTCCTGAACCCCATAAACCTAGACAGTAAGAACTCGCCTAAACTCATGAAATTCGGACGTCCAAGCGAGACCATAAACGGAAACTCTGTAGCGGTTCTGCTCGAGTATGGCAAGGCACGAATATTGTTGTGTGGAGATATGAACGAGAAGGCAGAAAAGCAATTTCTAGAGCACTGCAAACAGGAGACCCCCATTGCACACGTTTTTAAGGCAAATCATCATGGAAGCCAGGATTTTACCACCGAGTTCCTCAGAATCATTCAGCCTTGGGTGACCGTCGTCTCCTCAGGTGACCAACCTGATTATGGACATCCAAGAGCCAACCCCTTGGGCAGCTTAGGGCGTTACGCACCCAATGTAATTGAAAGACCACTACTGTTCTCGACAGAGATCGGTGCAACCTTCAAAGGTGTAGACTTTAAATCTGAAGATGTTGGAATTCAGTTATACGAAAAAACCAATTATGGGCTTATCAACGTGAGAACGAACGGTGAATGGTTGGCAGCAGGCAGAGTATACAATAGACGGAGAGGGAAGGGCAGGTATGCCAAAAGCTTATGGGACTGGGAAAGATATGCTTTCAACCTAAAAAATGCGAAACCGTTGACAGACACCCTTACACGCGCTGCCTAAAATTCAAGTTTTCTTTTTTACATTGATAGTGTGTGCTTCTGGTATTTGCAGTATCGTCCAGGAAACAGATAATGTGGCGCCCACTTAAGAGCGTAAACTAAAGATTTGGTGATATCAAAACCGCCACTCACTCTGCTAAGCGTCCTAACAAATATGCCAGCTTTCTTCTCATAAGACACCTTTCCACACATCCCTAACCTTCTTGACAACTTGTAATCTTCTCCTATGGCCAGTTCAGGATCATAGGGTCCAGTTCCATCTGCAGTCAATTTTGCCGCGATTTCGCGTAACATGGCTATGCTACATCCTGGAACACTTCCCCCTACCATAATAGTATCGTGGACACTTATTGAAGGAAGTTTTAATGACATGCGAGTTAAGGTATTTAAGCCCATAGCGGCAAATCGTCTGCTGATTTTCCTACTGTCCCTTGGTCTTAGTGACGGCGTGGCTGCCACAATATTCTTTCTTTTGAAAGCCTGATACATTACTTCGAACCAGTTATCATAAGCATCCAATTCCGTAACGTATTCGTAGTCGAAATCTGTGCCTGTAGAGAAAAGGGAGTCTATATCTTGAAAAACAACTATCCAGCCGTTGGCATATCGGAAACCACAATTTCTTCCTATGGAAGGGGAATCCCACCATTGATGTTTGATGATTTTGGAACGGTAAAGTTCTTCCTTATATCTCTTATATTCTTCAGAGGATACAATATTTGTCAAGTCCGTCCATGGTAGCTCAGTATTTCCCCCAGCATCCACTACGATGAACTCAACACTTCTACCAAATGGCTCAGTTGCACGTTCCCAATTCTCAAAAGTCTCTCTTAATACATCTTTGTTCTTCTCATTCTTTGCAGTTGTTACTACTGTGAAAATAGGTCTTTGCATAGGTCATCGCATTTGCTTGTAGTAATTTCGTGGCAAAAGAAAAAATTAACGGAAGATTCTCAGTAAGGAAATTGTTAAAAGAAGAGAGACTTGGTATATTCGCTACATTGTGACACTAATATTTCAAGGCATTAGGGATTAAGAATGGCACTAGAAAAAAAGATAACAAAGGCTATTCTATCAACGATGAAACATCTTGAAAACTCCAAAAAATCCATTGCAGAAAACAATCGAGACGCGCTAGAGAACCAGATTTGGAAAGCATCTGCAGAACTGGAATACGCTCTTTTCCTTTTCTCTATCCTACGACAAAACGAAGATCAAAATCATTCATGGAAAGGTAACCTAAAATCAAAGGGGCTCGAATTTGCACCCGTAATCGCTTCTACACAAGAATTGCTTAAAAAGGCTCAAACTGATTTTGAGAATGGCAACCTTCCGGAAGCCCACAAGAACATATGGCTAGCCCGTGGCCATCTTCTAAAGGTGCAGAATTTTCTTGAGAAAAAGCGTCAATAAATTGTCGTTGATCTTGCGTTCCCAATATTATTATTCTCCTGTGACTCTTCGTTTCTCTTTTATAATGAAAGCCTTTTCTTTGCCAGCAATCACGCGGAACCATTCTTTCAATTCTTCTTTATGTAAGAATTTTCGAAGAAGCACTCGAAGATGGGCTTTAGATGGAGCCTCCTTTGTTTCCTCATACTCTAAAATGATCTCGCCACTTGTAACATCTATTTCGGCTTTCACTTTGTCTCTAAGAAACTCTGCAAGGGCTTCTATGACTTCATCACCGTCTCCTGTTCGCAGTTCAGATATATCAATTCCAATTTTTGACATGGTCAAACATTTCTCCTATCTACAATTTCCCAGGTGCCCGGTCCTGTTCCAATCAATGTCACTGGCACTTTTATTTCTTTTTCAATTTTTTTAATGAAAGTCTTCGCCTGTTGTGATAGTTCTTCATAGGATTGAACTCCTTTGCATTCTGGGTATACTATATCGATCTTTGTCACTGCAGCTTGTGTAGCTCCATTTAGCATAACCGCTCTTTTTGCTAGGTCATAGTTAAAGGGTGCTGCTCTTCGTATTCTTCCAGTCACCGTTGCCACTTCTGCCCATCCTCTCTTTTCTGCTTCCTCCTGGGAGAGTTCGTTTGGAAGGGGTCCCCCTCCCACTCGAGTGGTATAAGTCTTGAAGACGAGAACTACATCGTTAACTCTCGTGGGCCCAATTCCTACATCTGAACACGCGGCTGAGGCTGTTACGTCTTTAGATGTGCAATAGGGATACGTTCCATGATACAAGGAAAGGTATGTTCCCTGAGTGCCCTCAATCAACACATTCTTTCTGTCATTGAGTGCTTCATTCACTTCTTGAGGAACGTCTGTCAGATAATTCTTTAGGTCAGGCATGTCACGGGCGAGTTTGACTGTTCGAAGTGCTCTTTCAGCATTACATGGTCCAGTGCCAGTTCCAGTCGTCTTTATCTTTTCAGCAAGTTCTCCCTTTCTGTCAACCTGAATATGTTTCGATTCTATAATTGCACATTGGGGATCAACACCAACCCTATTTTGAGAATTTGTTAATTGAACCTCTCTCACTAGAATTTGGGGATTAATGAGAACACCAGGCCCTATCAACAGGCGACATCTGTCATAGACAAAGGCACTGGGAAGCATCCGCAACTTATACTCTCTTCCTTCGTGAACCACGGTATGGCCTGCATTTGGACCAACACCAGCTCTCACAGTGACAGCAACTTTATCTCTTGGAGCAAGGTACGAAATGATTTTTCCTTTGCCGGTGTCTCCAAAGAAACCACAAACAACCACTGTGCATGACACGTCTTTTCCCTCAGTCGTTTATAGGCATAATTATTTAAATTTTAAGGAAGTAGATAACTCTTTTTGTATATTCTATCTCAAATAGTAGTGTCAGATCGCCCGTCGAGAGTTTCTTATCACAGCTCTACAGCTCTGCTAACTCTCTTATTCATCATCCAGTAAAAGCTGTTATCATCTAGACTTAAGACTTTTGCGCCAAAAACTCAATTCTTTCGACACCTTTACCTTTGGATCTTCTTTTCAAAATCTTGATTGCTCCTATCTCTCCAGTGTTTCTTAGATGAGTTCCTCCACACGCGCAAGCGTGTAAATCCTTGATCTCCACAATTCGAACTTCCTGCACTCGAGGCGGCAGAGTCTTCAAGCTTTCATGAAACTTTTCAACATATCTTTGAGCTATTTTTCTTGGCATTGTTTTTGCAATTACTGCCCTATTTTCCCTAATGATGTCATTGGCGATTTTTTCGATTTGCGGTAATGCTGGCCCTAGGGAGCCATCATAGGCTAAGTCTAGTCGAACCTTTTCAGCGTCAATTCCAGAGCCAACTATCTTCATAGGAAGTCCGGTTACTTTTCGGAGAGCTTCCGACATCAAATGAGCGGCTGTGTGATTAAGCATCAAGGCGTATCTGCGATCCCAATCAATGACGCCTTCTACGTGGTCTCCTTCCTTGATTTCTCCCACCACTTCTTTAGCAATGTGGATTACTCGACCATTAAGCATCCTAGCATCTGAAACCTTGATTTCTCTCTTTTCTTTTTTGATGATGCCAGTGTCTGCGGGTTGGCCTCCTCCTAGTGGATAGAAGGCGGTTTGATCTAACACCATATGGTATTCTTCGTTTGTGTTTTGAATTTTCAAGATTTTGGCGTCAAATTCTTTGAGGTAAGCATCTTTGTAATATAGAAGATGGGTAAGCGGAGTTTCTTCAGACATGTTAATGCTCCCAATTATTTCTATTTTCGCTAGTAGGTTTTAGCGTATAAAAACTATATATCAAATTATATGAACAAGATTCGAGTGAAGAGGAGTTACCTTGCTAGAGACGAATCTTGGGATCCTTCGTTAAGTGGTGACTGTGTTGAAAGAGAGACGCTGTAAATTTTGTGGAGCCAAGCTTCCTTCGACTCGACGGAGTTACTGTAATGCTGAATGCGCAGAGAAGGCTCTGAAACGAATGTATTGGGAAAAACAAGACGAGAAGGTATTGGACAAATCACCTGAACTTCTTGATGCCCGAGTACTGAAGATGCCATGCGGGTGTGAATTTTTCAGCGAAAATGGCAAACTCGTTAAGACGAAATGGTGTTTGAAACATCAGAAGACAATTAAGAAATGAAAAATATGATCTTGATATTTATTCTTGTCAACAATTTGACTTGATATAAAATTATAAACTACAACTTTTGACTTTAGGGTGCAACGGGTACTTCCTTTTGCGGAATATCTTGTCGCCGCTGTCATATCTGATGACGTATTCAAACCGCGTGCGCATTTCTAGTTTGTGTGCGTTGGAAACACTTTAATAACAAAAAAGGGGATACCTCATCTCTCGGGCCAAAAAGATGGCTTCTTACAACGTGTGAAGTGCACAAACACGCAGAATGTTGGCAATGAGTTAGAAAGAAGGGCAAAGAAAGAATTTGTGAAGGTTGTGGGAGTACGAACATTACGTTTTTGGTGGATTACACACCTTTCATTCTAATCTTGGGTGGAATGGTCGCAGCTTCTTGGCTGCTGGAAAGATCCGTGAGACCTGTACCAGTCATGGGAAAACCTATCGGTGGGTTGATAAAGGCTCTGACACTCTTTGGATTTTTTGTCGGAGTCCTCTTATTAGTGACAGCAGTGAGTGTTTGGTCGGTGCAAGCTTGGGATTCTGGTACTCGATTCTTGCTAATTGTTACCGGCTTCGCTTTGTTCTTGAAACCGTTGAAGGATATTCCTTGGGCTGCTTTGGTAGGTCTTGCAGTGGGTGGATTGTGCGTTGGGTTCGTATTCTTTTTGCATCCTTTACCAGATACTATCTTTGGGATTTCGTCGACATGGATCTATCTACTGCTTTTCTTTATCCCAGCATTGTTTATGTATATGCTCTTCAAGTTTGTTGAAGACGTGGTGAAGCTGATTGGAACTCTCTTAGCCTCTAGGCCTGTGGCAATAATCCTTGGGTTAGTATGCATTGTTCAGGGGATTCTCTTGCTGCTGGACAACAGCTTGTTCACCATTCTTGTCTGAACAATGTGCGCGGAAACTGTTCCGAATCCGATCGGTTTCTGGTTGAGAAAAAAGGGTCTGCGGGGGATATCTCCACTATTGTGACATAAAATTATATTACAAAATAACCATATGTGATATCTAAGTTGGAAAAGCATGAAACTTAGAAAGACTTTGATAGATGACTTAGGTAGGATTTTAGGTGGCGAGCTTCCAGTCAACATAACCTAACACAAAGCAAAAAGGAGAGACGAGATTTGGATGTCTTTGAGGCAATAACGAACAGAAGAAGCATCAGAGCTTTCACTCCTGAAGAAGTTTCAAAAGAAGAAATTGAGAAGTTAATAGACGCTGCTAGGCATGCTCCTTCTGCCGGAAACATGCAACCTTGGGAATTTATTGTCATTAGAGATTCTAGAACAAAACGCAAGTTGTCCGTGGCTGCTTTGAACCAGAGATTCCTAGAAGAGGTTCCAGTATTGATTGTTGTTTGCGCTAACGAATTGCGCTCAGGTCGAGGATATGGTAGTCGAGGTACAACTTTGTACTGTTTACAAGATACTGCAGCGGCCATTCAAAACATGCTGTTAACTGCGTGTGCCTTGAATTTAGGAACATGTTGGGTGGGCGCATTCCGTGAAGATGATGCTAGAAAAATACTGAACATTCCTAAGGGTGTGAGACCGATTGCCATAATTCCAGTTGGGCATTCGGCAGAGAAACCCGAAATGCGATTCAAAAGAGCTGTAAGTGATTTTGTTCATTATGAAACCTACAGTAAGTGACAATCGCTAGAGTTGATGTAAGAATTGACTGGAAACAGACGAAAAATCGGTATAGCCGCGGCAGCGTTTGGTGGAGTGCTAATCATGATGGGTATAGTTATGATGGGCATCTTTACCCTCGCTTTTTTTGACTTCCTTGATATCACGATGGTTATGGAATCTCAGTTTAGAGCGTTTTTTATTCTCACTTTGTTAGTAATTGGCACCTGTGACTTGCTAGCAGGAATTATACTTGCACTTCGGTGATTTCTTCAATGAAAGGCAGGAAACTACTAATAGGGTTCATTGGTGTAACACAAGAAGCAATAGGTGTATTAACCATTGTTTTTTGCTATGTTCTTTACTACAATCTCTTCGATGTTCTAAATTGGTTAAATATTGCTGCAGAGCATGTTGCACTCTATGTGCTGATCCTTTCCGTTTTCGGCTTTGTCTTTATAATAAGTGGGTTCTTTCTTATTCGTGAACTACTAGAATGACGATGATGGGGGTTCTATGAAAAAGTTGGAAGAAAAGAGGAAAGTTGGGCTCTTTCAGGCAGTAATGATAGGACTAGGTGGCGCTATAGGTATCGAAATTTTTGTGCTCCTCAACTACGCAACGTACCTAGCTGGATCTACAATAGTTTTTGCACTTCTCGTATGTGGCGTCATAAATCTGCTAACCATGCTAAGTTTTTCCGAACTTGGAGCAGCTATCCCTGAAGTTGGCGGGGAATACTCTTATGCTAAAGCAGCACTAGGAGGTTTTCTAGCCTTCCTAACTGGCTGGTTTAGATGGATTTCTAACGTATTTGGTGCAGCACTCGCAGCTTTAGGTTTCGCTTACAACATCTTGTTTTTCATTCAAGTCGACATACCATTGTTGACGCCTTTGATTGCGTCAATCATAATTATCGTTATTACTGTTTTGAGTGTCCGAGGAGTTGGACAGATTGGACCTGTGATAGTGATTGCATTCATAGCTTTCTTCATTCTTCTAATAGTTGGTGGGTTCTTGCATGGGTTAGAATTCAGCTTCTCTTATCCATCGACATTTGCCGGTGCATCCGGCGTTTTTGCAACTGTCGCTTACACTTTTACTATGTTTTTAGGAATGCGAGCAATAGCAGCTGGCGGTCCTGAAATAAAAGACCCTGGAAAGAATATTCCACGGGCGGTAATGATTTCCGCCGTGGTTTTGATAGTGCTTTATTGCGGTATAGCTTATGTAACTGTAAGCGTTCTTCCATTAGATAAGATTGAAGGGTCATATACACCTTTAACTTTAGCTGCTGAACAGATTTTTGGAGAAGCCGGAGCCATAATCCTTACAGTCGCAGCCATAGTTGCGGCACTGTCCTCTTTAAGTACAGCGATTATGGTTCAATCAAGTATTGTTAGGGGCTTGAGTAGGGATGGTTACTTGCCTAAATTTTTCCTATCACCGCATAGCCGTTTCAAGACCCCTCACATCACAATCATCTTTGGTTCAATCTTCTATATATTATTCGCCGCCACTGGAGTAGTAGAAGTCATTGGATACGTCGCTGGATTTGCATCTATCCTTGGTTTCGCCCTTGTGAACCTTGCACTTATCAGACTCAGGACGAAGAGCCCTTACCTAAAAAGACCATTTAAGATTCCCTTATATCCATACATTCCCATTGCAGGGTTTATCATCTCAATATCACTGCTTTTTTTCATCGAACGAAGCGCACTTTTACTTGGTTTGATCTTTATCCTTTTAGGAGTATTAACATACCATCTAAGAATGATAGGATACCAACGTATTCGTATAGCCTTCGGAGGAATGAGCCTAGGCATCGGAGGCTTCATGGCACTCTTTGCATATCTACTTGCAACTGGATATCTATTACCGATAAGTGTACCCTCACAGTTCTCAACCACAGTTTCTTATGGCTTCATTGTCATTTGCGCAATCAGCATTCTAGCAGGAGTATTGAACGTCACCGCGAAATCAGAACGTTGATAACCGCTAAGCTTTATCCTATCTAGAGAATCTCTTAAATTGCTCGAATTTCAATTCTTTCTTTGTGGGTGGAATGTCCAACAGGAAAAAGAAGAAGAAAAAGACAAAAGAAATTTTGGTTGACACTTTCTTCTTAAAACGTGAAGAAGAGCTTCTCAAAGACACGACTGAGCTAGAAAGTCACATTGTTTCCAAGGTTTCCACTCGAATAGGACAATATTTTAGTTGGATTATGACTGGAATCGGTGCCTTGGCTTTATTCTTCTTTTTATATCTTCTTATCGAGACGAGTTTCTCTTTTCAAGGCTTTGAAATTCTATTAAGCGCCATTATAGGCTGCATTGGAGCATTAAATGTCCTCTGTGGATTGCTACTCCTCACAAAAGAATGAATCACTTGAAAAGCCTGCTTTCATATTCAACTTTTTATACACCTCTCACCTTCTGTTAGTATGGAGCAGTCGCGTTGAGGTATTCTCTTCTTGCAGTTTCCTACGAGAAAATTGAAGCTACAACGAAAAGACTTGAAATGACCGACTACCTAGTCGAACTTCTCAGAAAAACTCCCAAAGATATCCTAGATAAAGTTGTATACCTAACACAAGGTAAATTATATCCAGATTTTGTCGGCATAGAAATTGGTATTGCAGAAAAACTAGCCATCCGCGCAGTTTCCAAAGCAACAGGTCAAAGCGAGAAGAAAATCGAAGACGATATACGGACAACAGGAGATTTAGGTGAGACTGCCCAGCAGTTCCTTAAGAAAAGAATTCAGACAACATTCTTCCAGCAACCGCTTACTGTTCAAAACGTCTATGAACATCTCGACAAAATGGCACAAGCGTCAGGTCCAGGCTCCATAGGTCAAAAAATAAATTATCTAGCTGGACTATTAGCCAACGCCACACCAAACGAAGCGAAATATATCATCCGGACAGTGACAGGAAGTTTGCGCCTGGGAATAGCAGACATGACGGTCCTTGATGCATTAGCTATAGCATATGGTGGAGGAAAAGAAACAAGAGAGGATCTAGAACGGGCATACAATGTGTCATCCGATTTAGGCAACGTAGCGAGAACAGTTGCAGAAGAAGGAATAAACAGCATAAAAAAATTCCAGGTTGTAGTCGGCAATCCTATTAGACCCATGCTGGCCGAACGCTTAGGCTCGCCTCAAGAGATTCTAGAGAAACTGGGAGGAAAATGTATTGCGGAATACAAATATGATGGCGAGAGAATACAAGCCCACAAACGAGATGACCATGTTACTCTCTTCTCTCGGCGACTTGAAGATATCACTGGTCAATATCCAGATGGAAGAGAGCTGGTTAGAAAATATGTGAACGCAAAGGAAACAATCATCGAAGCAGAATGTGTTGCCATAGATCCGGACACTGGCGAAATAAAACCCTTCCAAGCACTCATGCACCGAAGACGAAAATATGGCATCCAAAAGGCCATGGAAGAAAATCCAGTTTCCCTCTTCATGTTTGACGCACTTTACGTTGACGGAAAAGACCTAACCCAAGAACCATATCCTGTTAGACATAACTATTTGGAGGAGATAACTGAAAAGGGTGATCGTGTTCGGCTCGCGGAATACCTTATCACGGATGACTTAGATGAACTTGAACGGTTCTTCGAAAAGGCTGTTGAAGAAGGGTGTGAAGGGCTCATCTGCAAGTCAATAAATAAAGACGCGGTTTATCAAGCAGGAGCACGGGGATGGCAATGGATAAAGTACAAACGTGACTACAAAAGTGAAATGACCGACACCGTTGACTTAGTAGTAGTAGGCGCTTTCCATGGAAGGGGCAAAAGAGCAGGAACTTACGGCGCCTTACTCTTAGCTGCATACAATCCAAAAGAAGACATATTTGAAACAGTGACTAAATGTGGAACTGGGTTCACTGATGAAGATCTTGAAAAGCTTCCAGGAATGATGAAAAAGCATCAAATACCCCATAGGCATCCTAGAGTTCTATCAACCATTGAAGCCGATGTGTGGTTTGAACCCAGAGTTGTTGTCGAAACCATAGGTGCAGAAATAACGTTAAGCCCGATCCACACGTGTGCTCTAGATGCCGTAAGAAAAGGAAGTGGCCTTGCTATACGATTTCCGCGTTTTACTGGAAACTATCGGCCAGACAAAGCGGCGGAAAACGCAACAACAGTAAATGAAATAATTCAACTGTATAAGAATCAGCCTAAAACACAGGTTACTTAAGACGTTTTTATGATACCCGTGCGACCACGGCTAAAATAACACCCAAGTGCTGTCACACCAAAACTAAGAGGAAAGACGAAGAACGCCAATCTTGCCAGATATGTGAGGTAGGATAGGATGAATGCATCTAGCAGGAAACTTTCTGCGCCATAAACTACTGCGGGTATCAGGAGGATTCCGACAGATATAAACGAACCTGTAATCCATGCTACAAACGTATAGGGGATAGCTTCTCTTAGGTCTCCTATGACGATTCCTATCATAAAACTTGCCAAAACTATGACGATAAAGTAGCCGTACTGTTGTTCCCAAACGAAAAACAACAAATAAGCACAGAGAAAGTTTATAATCGAAGCAAGTGTTAAGAAGATCTGGAAACGATTAATATACATGTTTATCCCTTGAGACCAGCAATATTTATGTGACAAACTTATAAAATACAGATGAAAACTATAAGGTTGTTGGTGAGCACGTGTCTATTAGCGCTCAGAAAAATATTTTAATGCTTTTTGTGACGGCTACCGCAGTATTGGCGCTTGTGTCATGCTACACATTGTACGTCTATTTTGGAGTGGCTTCAGCCACGCGGACGATGGAGGTTTCGCTTTCGGATTTAGAGGTGTTTCAAACGTCGGACACTAAAATATCCGTAAGAACGAACCTGCGAATACATAACCCTTCTGAATTCGCTTTTTATGTTACATGGGCTAATGAGAAATTATACAACGCAACAAATAGCAAAGTTATCGGGAAAGGCAATGGTTATTGGTTACCACCACACGCAATTCCCGTCGAGGTACATCCGTTCTCGAATGGCACTTTCGCGATCTCTGCGGATGGCCTTGAAGTGGCTAAAGGACGAACGTATAGTTTGTACTTGTCTGTTACCATAGGTTTGGATACACCTCTTCCCAGTGAAGTTACTCTCAGGTTGTTTGAGGTGGTCACTTTCGATACGTAGTTTCGTCATGGACGTAATTCACGGAAGTCTCGAAGTCAATCGTGTGTCATCTGGTCGGTGAGTGTATTTTGACTCGTAAGCGTGTTGAATACCCCTTTAGCAAAGTTGCAGTGTATTGGTGCACTGCGATAAGTATTCTGTCAGCAGTAACGTCTTTGCTTATTTTGTATGTTTACCCAATTCTATTAGTATCTTACTTTGGTATCGCAATGGTGCTGACGTTTGTTATGTATAAACTGAAACTTCGTTATCTGTTGAAGAGGCGACCGGAATCCGGGAAGAATCTGGGTAACAAGAGGGTAGAGCCGATTCGGAGAGTACCTCCAAAGTGGAGAGTATTGGCACAGGTCATCGGCTTTGTTCTTATCGTAGTTCTATCGGTGATTTCGCTTGGTTTTGTAGATCCTGCGATCTGGTTTATGTGTGTAAACGGCTTTGTAACAAGTCTGAGTCTATCGGAAGTTTTTCTTTATATTGTTTATAAACCTAGCAAGAGTTAGGACGTTCGCAAAGCTGTGAATAGTCTACTTTTGTGAGAAATTAACGTGTAGGCTTTGAGCTCTATCCAAGTGGGAAGTGACATGCGACATATCTGTCTTTTGTGGCATTTACCAGTTGTGGTTCTTCTTCTTGGCATTTTTGTTTTGCATATGGACATCTTGGATGAAATCTGCATCCTGGGGGTGGGTTGATAGGGCTGGGAACCTCACCTTTAATTACAATTTCAGTTCTACGGGCTGTTGGATCAGGGACTGGTACTGCAGCAATTAACGCTTCAGTATATGGGTGTAAAGGGTTCTGAATCATCTTCTCAGTTGGTCCTTTCTCCGTGATTGTTCCTAGATACATGATTGCAATGCGATTACAAATGTGCCGTGTCAGTGCGATGTCGTGCGTGATGTAAAGAAATGCGCACTGGGTTTCCTCTATCAGGCCTAATATGAGATTTAGAACTTCGGATCTAATGGAAGCGTCAAGCATAGATACGGGTTCGTCGGCAACAATGAACTCGGGCTTAAGTACGAAGGCTCTTGCTATGGCCACTCTTTGCCTTTGACCACCGCTGAGCTCGTGGGGAAATCTGTACATGAATTCCTCTGGTGGATTGAGATCCAATTCCTCCAAAGCAGTACTTACCAGCTTTGTGATTTGATCTGCACTTGTCGCGATTCCTTGGATAGTTAACGGCTCTGCTATGATGTCATATACGCTCATTCGTGGGTTCAAAGATTCGTAGGGGTCCTGAAATATAATCTGCATTTTCCTTCGGAGTTTGGTCATTCTGTCTGAAGCAAGAGCCGTTAAATCTGTCCCTTTAAACAAGATTTTACCGTTTGTGGGTTCAATTAGCCTGAGTATGCATCTCCCGGTAGTTGTTTTTCCGCAGCCACTTTCTCCAGCGAGACCAAAAACTTCCCGAGGGGCTATTTTGAAGCTTACGCCGTCAACAGCACGGATCTCTGGAACTAACTTAATTGTTAAACTCTTGAGGAAACCTAACTTTATAGGAAAATATTTTTTCAGATCGTGAATTTCTACAACGCTTTCTTCCATGAGTTCTAGTCTCCAATTAGGTAACAGGCTACTGAATGATATTTGCCATCTACTTTTGCTGATTGCGGGTCTTTCTTTCTACAAATTTCCATGGCGTATGGGCATCTTGGATGGAATCTGCATCCTGGTGGAGGCTTCAGCAGGTCGGGTGGAAATCCATGTATGGTTGCGAGTTCCGTTTTGGGTCCTATGACACTGGGGAAGGCTTTTATGAGTTTCTGTGTGTAGGGGTGCAACGGCTTTTTGTAGATGGTTGTGACATCTCCGTATTCCACTATTTTTCCTGCATACATAATTGCGATCTCATCGCAGGTTTCAGCGATCATGGCGAGGTCATGTGAAATCATGATCATAGAGAGATTCAATTTATGCTGGAGTTCCTTGATCACTTTTAGCACTTGGGCTTGAACAATGACGTCTAATGCGGTTGTCGGTTCGTCTGCGAAGATAAGGTCAGGATTACATGCTAGGGCCATGGCAATTACAGTTCGTTGTTTTAGTCCTCCGCTGAGTTCATGGGGGTATCGATCGATTCTCTCCGCTCCGATTCCAACCAGATCGAGTAGCTTACTAGCTCTGTCCACTGCTTCCTTCTTGCTTATGTTCTCATGGAGAAGAATAGCTTCAGTTATCTGGTCTCCAATTCTTTGAATTGGATGTAACGCATTCATGGCTCCCTGAAAAATTACAGACATTTTTTTCCATCGAATTTCCTTCTGAAACCTTTGGTCATTCATTTGTAGCAGTTCTTCTCCGTTGAAGATGATGTTTCCACCCATTATCCGCCCATTATATGGCAACAGTCTTAGAATTGCCAAGGCAGTACTTGTTTTTCCGCATCCGGATTCGCCAGCGAGTCCAAGAGAATGTCCCTTTTCAAGGCTAAAGCTGACGTCGTCTACTGCCTTAACGTATCCTCGTAATACTTCCCAGTACATGGTCAAGTTCTCAACTTTGAGAAGCGTCATTTAGCGTCGTCTCCTAAGTCTCGGGTTCACGATTTCGTCTAAGGCATGTCCAATGAACACAAAAGCCAAACATAAGAAGGTGATTGCAAGCCCAGGCGGTATGACGTACCACCAAGCTAAACTCTCAAAACCTCCTTGCGTTCGGGATCGGTAGAGCATTCTTCCCCAAGTTGGCACGGAGGGATCCCCGAATCCTAGAAAGCTTAACGCGGCTTCGGTTAGAATAGCGCCGGGTACAGCGAGAACCATGGCTGCCATAACTACTGGGAGGACATTTGGTATAATGTGGCGCGTCATAATGTATCCTGAGGTTGCGCCCGCAGCTCTTGCACTTTCTATGAAAGGCACTTCTTTAAGGGAGAGAACTTTGGATCTGACTATTCTTGATAAACCTTGCCATCCAAAAATGGCTATAAGAAGGATAACGTAATACACGTTGAAGCTCCAGTATGACGATAATATAAGCAAGATAGGAAGTACTGGTAAGCAGAGAAGCACGTCTACACCTCGCATTATTATTTGATCGGTTCTCCCTCCAGAATATCCTGCTATCACTCCGAACGAAATCCCAAGGACTGATGAGAGAACCGCTGCAAGAGATCCAACGATCAAGGAGATTCTAACTCCATAAATTAGTTGTGCCCAAACGTCGTGACCAACTCTGTCACTTCCTAATAATCCCCAAACATCACCAAAGAACTTGACTTCAGCAGTGTCAATATGTATGTTACATGTTGAAGTAGACGCAAGCGAGTTGAATTTTATCTCAAGATAGAAGTCGTAACTTCCTTTTTTGGAGAGTAGCATCTCTGACGGATGGAGAAATGCGTATTGTACGGCGTCATTCGGGTATTGCCAAGCGAACAGCTGTTCATTCATTAACCCAGCATACAAGCTTCTTCTAATCTTTTTGTCAACACTTGGGTAGCGAGTCACTTTTCTGTCATTAGTATATAAGACAGCTCTTGTTGGATCTTCCAGCCATTCGTCCCATATATCATTTTGTTGATCAGTCGTCAAGAACAAGTCTATTTCATACCGTATTTGGTTACCTGTTTCGTAGTAGACCGTTGTGAGCTTGAAGTCCGATGGAGGAGCATAGACGTAACTAAATGCAGTCAGATGAAGAAGAATGCTTCCTTCCTCTTCCTCAGCGTCTGCATGGAAAGTAATGTTGAGCGCTTCTTTGTCAAATTGGAGTGTTGCACGGTCAGTTACGGTCGAGTTCACTAGCGTCACGTTCTCTAATAATCGGACCTCAAAAGACGGAGGTAAATCCTGAAACTGAGGGAAGATACGCACCCATTCGGGCATTGCATACATCGCAGCCGAGCGAGGAGGATTATACTCTTGGCTTGTGGGTCTCATCGGAGAAATATAGGGAGTGAAGACAGCTACCATTACGTAGAATATTAAGATACCAATACCGGCAAGACCGATTCTGTTGTGACTGAACTCTTCCCAAAAATTCTTGATCTTTCTCACGTATATTGTTCTTTTTTCCTTGCGAAACAGGGCCACTCTGTTGAGCCTCCTTTACCTTCTTTGGCCTACACGTATTCTAGGATCTAGGAACCCATAAAGCAGATCTGTGACAAGGTTGGCCCCTATCATCAAAACTGCATAGTTGTAGAGGACTGCTTGAGCCACTGGATGATTGCGGTTCATCAGAGCATTTATGTACCATGCTCCAATCCCTGGCCAACCGAACAGACTCTCAGTTATTATGGCACCCGTGACTATTCCCGGAATCGCCAAAGCCACCATAGTGGCGACAGGGGGAAGTATGCTTCGAAAGGCATGCCGAAACAACACATCTCTGCCCTTCACTCCTTTAGCACGAGCCGTCTGAATATAGTCTTCTGTGAGCGCATCGACCATCATGTTTCTAGTGTACAATGCCCAGGATCCAAAACCTGCAATGATCAAGGTACATATGGGAGAAATTGCATGCCATGCAACATCCTTTAATGTTTCAAGTAGTCCTTCTGGTGGAGGCAAGCCGACGACTCCACTTCTAGGGATAAGTGGCGCCCCAAAAACGGAGTTCCAGGTCGCAGAAAAGACGAACAACCAAATCAGTTGAACGAAAAAGGTTGGAACACCCCATGTAAAGAGCCCTGCGCCTATGATCGTTATGTCTGTTTTGCTTCCTCTTCTTGACCCTGCCAAGATTCCGAGCGGGATTCCTACGAGTATGACTCCTATCGTTGCTGTTCCAAGAAGCAAAAGTGTGTTTCGGAGGCGCCAAGCCATCTGCGGTGCTATAAGACTTTTTGATTGGTCAAATTGCCGCCCATAGTTCCAGGTGAGCAGATTTTTCAGGTACAAGACGAATTGATCGGGAAAAAGAGGGCGATCCAATCCCCATTCAGCTCTGAGCCTATCCTTCGTTGCTTGCTCGAAATCTGGGTCTATTATCATATCAGTGGGATCATAGGGGCTGAACACACGGAAAATCAAGAAGTTCAATACTAATACGATGAAGAGGACTGCTACTGCTATTGCTATCCTGTTTAAGAAATAACCTCTGAATCCCATAAAACCTCCTCAATTTGATGAGGCCTCTTGAATATTTAAGTCTAATGGGGTCTTCGTAATGCTAGTCTTTAACATCTGAGCTTGAATAAAAAATGTAAAAATCCTCCATAAGCCTTTTAAGCTCCCTCAATATTCTTGCAGTATAGAAAAAATAGGAGAAAGGAGTATTTGCTTTCGAAAAAACCTATTGTAATTGCTACGCTGTTTGCTCTTATATTGCTCTTAAGCGTATCTGCGACAACCAACATTAACGATCCGTTTCCGCACATTCAAAAGATCCAGTACAAGGTGTACGATGACACCGCACAGATGAACGCTGCCTTGTTGGTTGACCACGAAATTGACATGAGGCCTGGTCCGGGAACCACTGAACTCATCGATGCTTGTGTCGCGGCGGGATACAACATGACGTTTGATCCTATATCTGCCTTTGGATTTATGGCAGTACAAAACCGAGATGAATACTGTGCACACGTGGTCGGTGGACCTGCCGGAAGGACGCCGGGAGAAACGTGTAAGCCCCTCAACGATAGCCGCTTTAGAGTGGCGCTATCCTACGTGTGGGGTATGGATGACAAAGCTGACGCCATCTACGAGTACTACCAGAACTCCCTCACCGTCGCCCTAGGATCCGCGATAATGCCCGCTCAAGGCGGCTGGTGCAACAATGTGGACGTCATGCCGGACACTGACAACGATACCGCCTGGCAGATTCTGATGGATGCCGATTACACCTTAGGGGCTGGCGACGATGCGGGTTATCTGCTTAACCCTGACGGCAGCCGCGTACGAGACCTCGAAGTCGTGTACAGCACGGGCACCCTCTCATGGGAATACATCCTCCAACAATTCGTTGGCCAAGTGAACGCCTTCTTTGACAGTAAAGGCGCCACGAACGGTCCTAACTTCATCTTGACCGATCGAGAGTTCATGACCTTAGTCTACGAGCTAATGGATTTCCATGACTTCGACTTTATTGGCATCGGATTGACTGGTTTGGGACTAACTCCGGACTGGTGTTTTGACAATTACCATTCAAGCACCATCGGTCCATGGCAATGGAACTTTGGTGGCTTCGTCAACGATACAATGGATGACCTCTTGGAGACGATGATGTACAATCTGGATGAAGCTACTGTGCTGGACGCCGTTTGGGAGATGCAACGCCTCTTCGTCAGTGACTGGATGCCCCTCTTCCCCGTCACCACGGGTCAAGGTATTACTACGTGGGATCCCGACCTCGATAACTTCATCGGCTCACCGGGTCCAGGCGCGGACCAATGCTACCTGAACTGGCGAAGCGTCCACTGGGGTCCAGGCACTGTATATAACAATCCGCCCTACGAAGGCTTAATACGACGCGCCATGGGAGACGAACCTGACACACTGAGCCCATGGACCGACAATACCTTATATGGATGGTTGCTCTTAGACGGACTCCACGAACCATTAATGATGTTTTCGCCACCAGTTCCCAGCACCGACTTACCTTGGATAGCATACAAATCCAAAATTGAAGCCGTCAACAGCACGGTTAACGCTGACGTATCGGCAGCGTTGAACATACCGGACGGCATGAAAGTCACCTACTACCTCCGAAACGATGTCTACTGGCAGGACACCGGTGCAGGCGGCAAAACCTTCCAGTTCACGGCCGACGACTGCCAATTCGCCTTCAACATGCTCAAGAAATGGGAGGTTGGCAGATACGAGAGCACGTGGAAAACTGTCGTTTACACGGAAGCCAAAGGTCCCTACGAGTTCATCACCTACTTCAATGCGACCAGCCTCTGGTACGAAGACTATCCACAAATCGCGTCCTACTTCCCGAAGCACATCTACTACATCCTCGACGAAATGGCTGAACAATCCTCAGTTAATCCCGACGAACAGAAAATCGCGTTTGACGCCATGGTCCCCGATGCGTGGGATTACCAAGACTGGACCGCCAAAGCCAAAGAACTCTGGTACACATCCGTGCGCCCACAGTACCTCGACTACTACGCTGCTTGGCCGGATGCCGGTCTGCCGCCACGTGACAGCAACGCCCCACAAACCGCCAACGTCGGTGCTGGCGCCTTCGTCTACGACTACTACGATGACGCCACCCGAATCGGCGAAGTCCACTCAAGCGACGTTTACTGGGTGGACGGCCCCATCAAGGCGGTTGTTGATGCACCCTACATTGCTTTCGTGAACGAGACAGATTGCGTTGAAGATCCCGTGGAATACAACGTCTTGGTTACGAACTATGGCTACAAAGTCGACGGCGAACTCGCCAACAAGACTGTGGACGTAGTGATCAAAGAAGACGGCGTAGTAAAGCATGTCGAAAACGACACCCAAGTCAACGTGTTTGACTGGGCGAAACTCGGCCCCTACACCATCTATCCCCTCTGCGCAGGAACCGTAGAGATCACCGTGGAAGTTTGGCAAGGTACGCTGCTCGTGGACACGTATACGCACACCATCCACGCCACCATCCCCGAAGACATCAACATCGACGACAAAGTTCGTGTGGACGACGTCTTAGCCGCTGCCCTCGCCTTCGGTTCCGATCCCCTTGTCGCCTTCTTGCGATGGGATCCACGATGCGACGTCAACGGCGACTTCAAAATCCGAGTCGACGACATTCTGGCTGTCGCCCTCAACTTCGGCTGGCCATAAACGAAAAACTGAAACAACCCCTTCCCCCCCTTTTTATATTCTCTCCTTACGAAATATTGTCTACTTTTCATTTTGATAATTTTGAGAGAATGTGTGAAGCCAGATCGAACAAGGAGTGCTGATGTACACGTCTAGGAGATAGAAGATACTTCCGTAATACTTAAATCCGCAGAGTTCATCAGATACATGTTGAAAAGAGAAGGGAGAATATTGAAAAGAAACCTAAAGAAGATTATAGTGTCAATGGCAGTTCTAATGCTTCTACTTTCTGTACTACCAGTCCTTGCATATGATGTTCCCAGCACAACTCACCCGGCCAATGCCCTGTGGATTGAACCCGCCAACATCAGCTTCGATACGTCTACGACATCCATCGGCTACAAATTCAATGTCACCGTATTCGTAAACTCAAACGTAAGCGTTGCTTCATGGCAGTTCTACATGTTATACAACAAGAACCACCTACAATGTAATGGCGCCTGGTACTCCGGAATTGATGAAGGCACCGACGCAAGCGAACTCTTCATAAAAGCTGGAACCACACACATCGCTACATCCCCGTCATACGGCTCATATGATAGCACTCGCGACTACGTACTATTCGCTGAGTCGTACTTCAGTGGTCCGTATCCAGGTCCAAGCCATTGCCCATCCAGCGTGGCCTACCTTGAATTCGAAGTGGTATCGGTTCCGACAAAAGGTGAAGAATTTAACAGTCTCCTTGACATCACGACTAGCGAGGATAACTACATCCAAGACGATGCACAGGTCTACTACCGATGGATAGGAATTAACGCGAACTACAATTTCACGTGGTCGGCACCAGCACCCTGTTGGTTCACCACCGACGACGACGAAAACATTTTCGACCAATGGACTCACTGGGTTGGTACAACCTTCGATGTTGACGTTGTTATTGCCAACTACTACGCCGGTTGGGGCATGACCAACGCCACTTTCTGCCTAAGCTATGACTCAACCCTCATCAACGCTACAGCAGCAGTCCTTAACACGGCGGATTGGACTGGCACGAACAGCATCACCATGAGCCATGATACCTTAGACTGGGTTAACGCCACCGTTCGCGGCTTCTCTGGCTCACAAGACGGAGGAGCCTCTGTACTCGTTGCCACCATCACCTTCGAAATACTAGTACAAGGAAACGCCCCACCAGAGGCACAAGGAGCCTACAACGAAACTGCACTAGCATTCTGCGACGAAACCGAAGTCTGGGACCATGAATATACAATAGACAGTGAACCTGTAGACGGTATGGTTCAGGTAGTTGCGTACCTATCAATCGTACCACCATACTTAGAAGTGGTGCCCAACGATACCACATTGGGACCTGCACCTGCAGTCGGCGAAGAATTTACAATCGCTGTGAACATCAAGGAGCTACACTGGAACTGGTACCTCGTAGGAGTTGAATTCAGGTTAACCTATTGTCCCGATTTGATGCAAGTAGTAAGCATCGAAGAAGGAGACTACCTACCCCAATTCGAGCAAACCGGTGCACCGCAACCTACAATCTTCCAGGCGTTTGACGAAGGCGACTACATCGTGCTCATGGACTTGATCCTGCCAAACGGAACAGGATACTATCCAGATCCTGTGGCTGGCGGAGATCCGGTAGAAAATGGAACAATCGCCATCATCACCTTTGAAGTGACAGCGCAAGACGTCAGTTGCGATCCAGAAGACTTCGAATGCGACTTCATCCTGTACGACATACTAATGATTGACAAGAAGAGTGAACCCATAGGCTATCGAGACCCCGTAGACGGTACCTATACAATACTAGGCTCATTTGAAGTGGGTCGAATCATCGACGTATACACCCAATATCCAGCTCCATACGGAGGCCAAGGATTAATGCAGCCCAGCGACATGTTCTGGCCACAAAAAGAGGTCATCCTCTGCGCAAACGTAACCTTCAACTGCTGGCCAGTACAGCAAAAACTAGTAACCTTCACAGTCTGGGATAATCAAGACAACATGTGGACAACGCTGCAAGCCGTCACAGACGAAGACGGCGTGGCATGCGTCTCATTCAGACTACCGTGGCCCTGCGATGATCCTGAAAGCCTACTCGGAGTATGGAGAGTTGTAGCAGAAGTCGACGTCGCCTGCGAATCAATCTACGATGAGCTTGAATTCCACTACGACTGGCTAGTAAACATCGTCGAAGTTACAACTGACAAGTACTACTACGAACACTGTGAATGGGTAGACATCAGTATTACCTTCACCAGCCATGCACAACAACAATATCTCGTCGCAATGCGCGTAACCATCCATGACGAACTCAACGTGCCAGTTGCATTTGGAGTAGTAATGCTCAATGTCACCGGAGCAGAATTCTGCACGGCGGAAGAGTACCTGGTGGAACTAAGTCTACACATTGACAAGTTTGTCTTCGTTGGCACAGCAACAATCCATGCAGTTCCACTCTTCTGGTATGTGGACGGATGGACTGCTGCAGGACCGGAAGACACAACCACAATCTACGTACTGCCATACTAGGGTAAAACCGTAAACTAAGCGTGTGCACGTGCACACATCTCATCCTCTCCTTTTTTGTGAAAATTTCTATACAGAGAATCATGTAAGAATATGAAGGTAAAAGTAACTTAACCAAAACCCTTTACTGTCTCGGAGATCTAAATGAGCTTGAGAAGAGGATTTACATGAATCGCAAAGCAACAATCTTATTAGGATTACTTGTCACTTCCACGATAATATTTCTCAGCTTCCGCTTTGCTTCTCCGCTCGCAGGAACGGCAATCATCGTGAATCCTAACAAGAGCTATGTCCAGATAGGGCAAACAGTCACAATCAACGTTACCGTATCCAATGTGACCAACCTCAATACATGGCAACTTCGACTTGGTTTCAACCCCTCAATAATCAACTGTACTGACATTACAGTTCCTGACGAAAATATCTTCGGAAGCTACTTCATTCTATTTCCACCTGAAATTGACAATGCAGAAGGATACGTGCTGGTTTTCTGTGTATTAGATGGAACCTATGGCGTAAATGGCTCAGGCAATTTAGTTCAAGTAGAATTCAACAGCATAGACCCAGGCATCAGCAGCTTAGAAATAGTAGAACCCGAATGTCCCAGCGAACTCTGCGACACCTATCTTCAGGAGCCAGATTATGAATTCATTCCATTCGAAGGAATGGATGGCATTGTAATCGTCACAGACCAAGGCTTTGAAGAAAACTTGTTTACGGTGATAATCAACCAAGAAACCTATCATGTTCTAATCTTCAGCAACTCAACGATCACAACGTTCAACTACGACCAAGGATCGAAAAAAATTATGTTTGACGCAACAGGAACCACAGGAACTGTTGGGTCGACAACTGTGGCAACACCAACATCGTTCCTCAACGGAAACGTCAGTACAATAATGGTTCTCGTAGACACCACTCCGACTCCCTATAGCCTCTCTAAGAATGCAACACACGATTTCATACAGTTCACCTATCAACACTCAACAAGAAACATCAAAATCTTCGCCACGATCATCGGAGACATAAATGGTGACCGAAAAGTCCGCGTAGATGATGTTCTAGTTGTGGCCTTAGCCTTCGGCTCCAATGAAGGTGACCCGGACTGGAACCCATATACAGACCTAGACAAGGATGGCAAGGTGCGCGTAAACGATGTTTTGGCTGTCGCTAAGGAGTTTGGAAAAGAATGGGCACCGTAACCATCCGTTTCTCAGACAAGTGGCAACAAGACAGCTGCACAAGGTTTATACTTGTATCTTTAAGTTTTCTTTATAGATAAAAACGGGATAGAACAAAATGTCTCGGAAACAGTGGTTCACCTTCCTTACTATCCTCGTCATCCTCGTAACAGTCCAAGTTGTACAAGCCGTGAGCTTGAAACTCATTTTGAGTGTTGACCAGGAAAACGGTCTTGGAGAAAGCGTTTCGGTCCATGGAAGCCTAATGCTGGATGGTTCACCTGTAACTGATGGCTTTGTAGCAATCCAAATAGACGATCCAAATGAGAACCTGTTCGTATTAAGGACCCTGCCGACAGGGGACAATCCTGTGGGTCCATGGGTTGTTGAGATCCCAGAATTGGTCACATGTGACCGATTTGGAAACGCCAAATCGAGCTTCACACTAGGCGAAGGTCTAGGAATAAACATAACCGTGAAAAACAACGGGCTCACCTCAGAGAATGTGACGGTCACGTTGAATCTTTATGACTCAACCGGTTTACCCTTCATAGCGCAGAAACTATTCCAAACAGAGCTAGGACCAGAACAAGAGGAACGTCGTTTCATCTGGCCTATACCAATCTCTGAATACATATCTCTCGGCCCCGCGTTTATATACACCAGTGCGTTGTATGGATGGCCGAACGAAAACGGATTCGCCTACTGCCCTGAAGCGTCAGTTGGATTTAACATTGTTGGTGGAGGGGGAGGAGAAACCTATACCTCCGAAGAATCTTTCGGCACAAGTACACCAGGAGAATTCAATCTGACATTTCGTACGAACCCTGAAGGAGGGATCACGGGCAACTACAGCATCTCAGCAGTTTCACAATATCAAATGCTGTTCATAACCAATAGCACAACGTTTGAAGTCATTCTAATCGGTGATGTGAACGATGACGGTAAGGTGCGGGTAGATGACGTGTTGGCTGTGGCTTTGGCTTTCGGCATGAACGAGGGTGACGAAGGCTGGGATCCTAGTGTTGACATAAATGGTGACGGCAAAGTCCGCGTAGATGATGTTCTGATTGTGGCGCAAGCCTTTGGCAATTATAGCGGCTAGTTACCGCATTGAATGATCTTCACTTTTGCAGATGCGCATGTTTTATATAATGACATAGCAACTTTTCAGACCTAGGTAGAGAAGAATTGTATGATAAGAAAAAGATAGCCAAAAAAATGTTAGCCCTGCTTTTGGCTGCTGCGTTAGCTATTGCATTTAACGCTCCTATGACCGAAGCATCTTCTGAGAACATCATAGTTGCTGTGCATGGTTTGACTCCAACTTTAAACGGGGCCTTTGAAAGTGGCGAATGGAATGATGCCAGTAATATTACGGTTTCAATTACCGACGGGGCCAGTTGCACAGTCTATGCCAAGCAAGATGGTACTAACCTCTATGCCGGATTTGACATACCAGACTCTACGTTCAACAATAGTGACTGTTGTATTCTTATCTTCGATGTTGATCACGATAGGAACACCTCATTGCAGACAGACGACGTGTGGTTTCGTATTTCTCGTATCGGTGCCACACAAGAATACAATGTAACTGCAGGCGGTTGGTTTCCAACCACAGTCTGTGGTTGGACAGCGAAAGCTAATTCAACATCGACTGCGTGGCAGTGTGAATACAATATTACCTATGCAAAGTTGGATGTGACTGCTGGCGGAAATAAGACGCTTGGAGTTATGTTTCTAATCGTTGATATGGATGTTGATATGGGATGGTATGCATGGCCTTCCACGGCCGGTATTTCAGAACCAGCAGTGTGGGGAGATATGTCTTCTAATGGATATAGCTGGGTTCCAGAATTTTCCACATGGATATCAATGCTTCTTTTATTTACCATGCTTACAGTTGCTATAGGCTTGTACAGACGCAGATTATTTGAAAGAACACTTCACTAAAAACTGTATCCCCCTTTCATTTCTCTTACGCATACTATCATATGTGCAAGCATCGTATGAGTTGGGAGATATTTCGCAATGGATGTATTTCTTAATGAAGAATATGCGTTTAAAGTCTGCTTCATCTCAAAATGTATGTAGAAGATATATACTGAACGGTTAAATAAGTCGGGCAGCTAAAAATATACAGTGCTGAAAGAGAAGGGAGAAGAGAAATTTGCGTAGGAGAAGAAGAGGGCTCTTTCTCCTTCTTCTGCTAGGATTACTCGTTTCAGTTAGCGTAGCAGCTGGACTTTTCCCTGTTTATGCCAATCCTTCAGACGAGTATGATTATGTCGATAACAACACAAGTGATGTGGACACTAGCCCCGACAGGGGCACACACTCAAACTTCACAGACCAACAATACGGTCCAGACTCAATTTATGACGCTCTAAACGAAGAAAATACTGGTGGTATTGATGAAACAACCTACGATTATAGTGCTGGCGCAGGCTTAACCAAGTGGGCTTACAAAGGCCAAGCAAGTTCTCCACCCGCTGATGGACCAGACATAACGGGACAGACAGAAGTAGCAGACTACACCTTGATAGAGTCCTCCAATGACGTAAGGGATTCCTCTGGCCCTTGCTCTCCAGGCAGAAGACCATACTTCAACTTCAAATTCACCATCAGTGAGAACAGTATTACTCAGCTAGACCTTTTATTCGAAGGGTCTCCCCTTGGTGCAGGAGCAACTGTTTATCTACGTCTATGGAACTTTACAGGTTCTGCTTGGGATATCAAAAACTCTACCGTCGCCGCAGGAGGACAAGACGAAAACTTTACGGCAACCATCACGACTGGAATTACCGATTACATTAACGCGAACGGGTACCTTTACTTCGTTGTCCAAGATGAGACTAACAAAGGCACAATTTATTGCGATTATGTCAAGATTGTGGTAACATATTTCATGACTAACTATGATCTCGATCTGGAGGTTCAATGGACCAATGCAACGCACGATCTGACCAACGAGCAACTTTGCATATTCGGAGGAGCTATGGGATCGGAAAATCTTCGAATCGATGTTTGGGACGGTTTCACGTGGCAAAGCCTGTTCAATGACCTATCAAGTGGATGGAACAACATTTCAATTACTGACTATCTGATTAGTTCCACGTTTACCATAAGATTCAAAGGGGGAACCGAAACAGCGGATACCTATCAAGATTCATGGGAAATAGATTGCACGCTTCTACGTACGTGGGGAGTACCACCGGTAGCCAATTTCTCCTGCACCCCGGAATACCCTTATGTTAGCGAAACCGTAACTTTCAATGCTTCGAGCAGCTATGACCCTGACGGGTCAATCGTCACTTATTTCTGGGACTTCGGCGACGGAACCAACGCTACAGGCGAGATCACGACCCACATCTACACTGATGACGGAACATACACAGTTACAATCACTGTGACCGATAACGACGGACTATCCGACATCACTTCTAAGGGCATCACAGTGCTTAATAGACCTCCGATTGCAACATTCACTGAATCGGCAGAAACCGTCTATACAAGTGAGCCTATCACGTTCAACGCAAGTGACAGCTATGATCTTGACGGTTCAATAGTGAGCTACTATTGGGACTTTGGTGACGGAACAAACGCCACAAGTATAGCTGTAGGCCACTCATATGCTGATGATGGAAACTACACGATAACCCTAACCATTACGGATGATGATGAAGCAACTGACTTGGCGTCAGCCACCAAATCTGTTCTAAATAGGCCACCAGCAGCCATATTCACCGAGTCTGCAACAACCGCGCTCACTGGTGAAATCATTTACTTTGACGCGTCAGACAGCTATGACCCCGATGGCACTATTAATAGCTATCTCTGGGATTTTGGTGACGGCATCAATGCTATTGGCGTTGTGGTTGATCATGCTTATGTTGACGACGGAACTTATACGGTGGCTTTGACCGTAACGGATGACGACGACGCAACTGACACCGCAACCTCCACCAAGACCGTGTTGAATCGGCCTCCTGTAGCGTTTTTCACCGAATCTGTGGAAACTATCTATACCGAGGAGATCATCTACTTCAACGCCTCTGCAAGTTACGACCCAGATGGTGTGATTATTAGTTATTTCTGGGATTTCGGTGACGGCACCAACACCACTGGCGTGACAACCGAGCACTCTTACCCTCAGGAGGGAAATTACACAGTAACCCTCACAGTCAATGATGACGATGGGGCAACTAACTTGACCAGTGCCGGTAAGACCGTTCTGAACAGACCCCCCATTGCCTCATTTACAGAATCAACGGAAACCGTCTATACCAGTGAGACTATATACTTCAACGCTACCACGAGTTACGATCCTGACGGTAGCATTATCAGTTATTTCTGGGACTTTGGTGATGGAAGCAATGGCACTGGAGTTACTGTTGATCACTCGTACATTAATAATGGCAATTATGTAGTAACTCTTACTGTGACAGATGATGACGGCGCTACTGATAGCACGATAGCGTTCAAGACCGTGTTAAACCGTCCACCTATAGCTGCTTTTACCGAATCGACTCAGACTGTTTACACCAATGAAACCATCACCTTTAACGCTACTAATAGTCATGACCCTGATGGTTCGATTGTTGGTTATTTCTGGGATTTTGGTGATGGTACCAACGCCACTGGGGTCACGACTGATCACTCATTTGCTGATGATGGTAATTACACGGTTGCCTTGACTGTTACTGATGATGATGGGGCAACCAACATCGTATTTTCAACCAAAACGGTTCTGAACAGACCTCCTGTTGCTTCGTTTACCGAGTCTGCTGAAACCGTGTATACGGGTGAAACCATTTATTTTGATGCTTCTGGTAGCTCGGATCCAGACGGTTCAATAGTTAGTTATTTCTGGGATTTTGGTGACAGCACCAACGCTATTGGCGTTGTGGTTGATCATGCTTATGTTGACGACGGCAATTATACAGTAACTCTTACTATAACCGATGATGACGGCGCCACAGAAACCGCCACAGCAACCAAAACGGTTCTGAACAGATCTCCTGTTGCGTCGTTTACCGAGTCGGCTGAGACCATCTACACCAGTGAGACTATTACCTTCAACGCTAGTGCCTCCTACGACTCAGATGGCTCGATAGTCAGTTATTTCTGGGATTTTGGTGATGGTGCCAATGCTACTGGGATCATTGTGGAGCACTCTTATCCTGAGGACGGAAACTACACGGTGACACTAGTTGTCACTGATGATGATGGAGCTACAGATGCTGCAACCTCAACCAAAACGGTTCTAAACAGACCTCCTGTTGCTTCGTTTACCGAGTCAGCTGAAACGATCTACGTTGATGAGGTGATATCCTTTAACGCTAGTGTTAGTTATGACTTAGACGGTTCGATTGCTGGTTATTTCTGGGATTTCGGTGACGGCACCAACGCTACTGGCATTATCGTAAATCACACTTATCTGGATGATGGCATTCACATCGTAACTCTAACAATTACCGATAATGACGGCGCAACTGGCCTCGCTACTGCAACTAAGACAGTCTTAAACAAACCTCCAGTAGCCATATTCACAGAATCTGCGGAAACCGTGTATGTTGGCGAGCCTATCACCTTTAACGCTACCAACAGCTATGACCCAGATGGCATGATTGTCAGTTACTTCTGGGATTTTGGCGATGGTGCGAACGCCACTGGGATCACTGTAAATCACGCATTTGCTACTAACGGAACTTTCACCGTGACCCTAACCATAACAGATGACGATGGAGCAACAGATTCGGCATCGTCGACCAAGACAATTCTCATGAATGAATCTCCTGTTGCGTCGTTTACTGAGTCTGTGGAAACCGTCTATACGAATGAGCCTATCACGTTTAACGCCAGTAGCAGTTATGACCCAGATGGTATAATCGTCAGCTACGAGTGGGATTTTGGCGACGGCACCAACGCAACTGGTATTGTTGTGGAACGCACGTATGTGGATGATGGCATTTATACCATAACTCTAACGGTTACAGATGACAAAGCCGCAACTGATACTGCTACTTCAGTCAAGACAGTTCTAAACAGATCTCCCGTTGCTTCCTTCACGGAGTCGGCTGAAACCGTCTACACCGATGAGGTAGTATCCTTTAACGCTAGTGCTAGTTATGACCTAGATGGTACTATTGTTAGTTACTTCTGGAACTTCGATGATGAAACTAACGCTACTGGCGTTACTGTAAATCATGCTTATGCCGATAATGGATACTACACAGTCACCCTAACCGTTACAGATGATGACGGCGCCACAGACACTGCTACAGCAGCCAAAACGGTTCTGAACAGATCTCCTGTTGCGTCGTTTACCGAGTCGGCTGAGACCATCTACACCAATGAGGCTGTCACCTTCAACGCTAGTGCCTCCTACGACTCAGATGGCTCGATAGTCAGTTATTTCTGGGATTTTGGTGATGGTGCCAATGCTACTGGGATCATTGTGGATCATGCGTATGCTGATGATGGAATCTATGCAGTGACTCTAACTGTCACTGATGATGATGGAGCTACAGATGCTGCAACCTCAACCAAAACGGTTCTAAACAGACCTCCTGTCGCGTCCTTCACCGAGTCAGCTGAAACCGTCTACACCAGTGAGGCTATTACGTTCAACGCAAGCGATAGCTATGACCCCGACGGCATGATTCTTAGTTATTTCTGGGATTTGGGAGATGGAGCTAATGCCACGGACGTTACCGTTAACCATGCGTATGCAGACGACGGAAACTACACAGTGACCCTAACCGTTACTGATGACGATGGAGCCACAGCCTTGGTGTCGGCGACTAAGATGATCTTGAACAGACATCCAGTAGCATTGTTCACTGAATCTGCGGAAACTGTGCTTACGCAAGAGATAATCACATTCAATGCCTCTTCAAGCTATGATCCAGATGGCTTGATTGTGAGTTATTTCTGGGATTTTGGTGATGGCGCCAATGCTACTGGAGCCATTGTCGAATACTCATACGTGGATGATGGTGATTATTCTGTGACCCTAACTATCACAGATAACGATGGCGCCACGGATACCGCATCCGCTACTAAATTTGTTCTGAATCGGTCGCCATTGGCATCCTTCACCGAGTCCGCTGAAACCATAAACACTGGAGAAACTGTTCACTTCAATGCCTCTCAAAGTTATGATCCTGATGGTATGATTGTCAGCTACTTCTGGAATTTTGGAGATGGCTCTAACGCTACTGGCATCGTGGTTGATCTTGCTTATGCCGATGATGGAAACTATACCGTAACCTTAACAGTGACGGATGATGACGGCACCACAGATACTACAACTTCAACCAAAACGGTGCTAAACAGACCGCCAGTAGCTTCGTTTACTGAATCCGCAGAAACCGTATATACGGGTGAGACAATTCATTTTGATGCTTCCAGTAGCTTGGATCTTGACGGCTCTGTTGTGAGTTATTTCTGGGATTTTGGTGACGGCACCAACGCTACTGAAGTCACTGTTGATCATGCCTACGTAGATGATGGTATTTACACGGTAACGCTGACAGTGACGGATGACGATGGCGCAACCAATAGTGACACCGCAATAAAAACCGTCTTAAATCGGCCACCTCTCGCTACGTTCACGGAATCAGCGGAGGTTGTCTACATCAATGAAACTATCTATCTCAATGCTTCAGATAGCTACGATCTCGATGGTACGATTGTCAGTTATTGGTGGGACTTTGGTGATGGTACCAATGCCACTGGCGTGACAACCGAGCATTCATATTCCCAGGAGGGAAATTACACAGTAATACTGACAGTTACTGATGATGACGGGGCAACTAATTCGACTAGCGCCAATAAGACGGTTCTAAACAGACCTCCCATTGCTGTCTTCACTGAGTCTGCAGAAACAGTGTATACTGGTGACACAATTTCCTTCAACGCTAGCGAGAGCTACGATCTGGATGGTATCATCATCAGTTATTTCTGGGATTTCGGTGATGGCACTAACAATACAAGTATAGTCACAGATCACGCATATGCTGACGATGGGAATTACACAGTGACACTAATTATAACTGACAACGATGGTGCATTAGCATCAACATCTTCAATCAAAACCATCCTAAACAGACCACCTCTCGCATTCTTTACCGAGTCCGCAGAAACCGTCTATACAAGTGTGACCATCACATTTGATGCTAGCACCAGCTACGATCCAGATGGCACCGTTGTTAGTTATTTCTGGGATTTTGGTGATGGCACAAATGCTACAGGGATCACTGTAGGTCATTCCTACGCAGATGACGGAAACTACATGGTCACCCTTACAGTAACCGATAATGATGGTGCAATTGATACCGCCACGGCGATAAAGACGATCTTAAACCGTTCTCCTGTAGCCATATTTACCGAGTCTGCATCAGTGGTGTATACTGGGGAGGTTATTTACTTCGACGCATTGCAGAGTCATGATCCAGACGGTGTTATTGTCGGTTATTTCTGGGATTTTGGTGATGGAACTAATGCTACGGGCGTAACTGTGGAACACGCATACACCGACGACGGAAATTACGTCGTCACACTGACGGTAACTGACGACGACGGAGCAGCTGGCACGGCTACATCAACCAAGAAAGTATTGAACAGACCTCCAGTCGCATTCTTTACCGAGTCTGCAGAAACCGTCTATACCAGTGTGACTATCACATTCAACGCTTCGGACGGCTATGACCCTGACGGTGCTATTGTGAGTTATTTCTGGGATTTTGGGGATAGTACTAACGCCACAGGAATAATTGTGAATCACGCTTATTCAGAAGATGGAACCTATACTGTCACCCTAACGGTTACTGATGATGATGACGCAACTGCCTCAGCTGGCGCAACTAAGACAGTTTTGAATAGACCTCCAGTAGCTATATTCACTGAGTCTGCCGAAACAGTACTTGTCGATGAAGTTATCTACTTCAATGCTTCCGTCAGTCATGATCCTGATGGCTCTATTGTCAGTTATTTCTGGGATTTTGGTGATGGTACCAACGCCACAGATGTCACGACTGAGCACGCCTATGCAGACAATGGCGTTTACACGGTCACGTTAACCATTACCGACAATGACGGGGCAACCACTTCAGCAACCGCTACAAAGAACGTGGAGGTAACACCTCCTGTAGCCATATTCACTGAATCTGCTGTGACAGTGTATACGGGTGAATTTATCTACTTCAATGCCTCCGCCAGTTATGATTCAGATGGTGTGCTCGTTAGTTATTTTTGGGACTTTGGAGATGGCACTAACGCTACTGGCGTTACAGCTGAATACGCATATACCGATAACGGAAACTATACGGTGATACTAACTGTCACTGACGACGACGGGGTAACTAACAGTGCCACCACAACGAAAACAGTTCTGAATCGTGCTCCTAGTGCTTCCTTCTCCGAATCCGCGGAAACCGTATACACGGATGAGGTTATCACGTTTAATGCCTCTGCCAGCTATGATCCCGATGGTTCGATCGCCACCTATTTCTGGGATTTCGGCGATGGTACCAACACAACAGGCATTGTTACGAATCACTCTTTTGCCAACAACGGCAACTGCACAATCACTCTAACGGTGACAGATGATGACGGCGCAACTGGCGTCGCCACAGCAACCAAGACAGTTTTGAATAGGCCTCCAGTCGCATCGTTTACCGAATCTACCGAAACGGTGTTTACTGGTGAGGTTATTTCATTCAACGCCTCGGCGAGTTATGATCCTGACGGCATTATTACTAGTCGATTCTGGGATTTTGGTGATAACACTAACGCTACAGGAACAATTGTAGATCACACATATTCTGAAGATGGAAATTACACAGTCACACTCACTGTCACAGACGATGATGGAGCATCTTCTTCTTCGATCGCAACTAAGACAGTTTTGAACAATTCTCCAGTTGCATCATTTACAGAGACTGCAGAGACAGTTTACTCTGCCGAGATTATCGCTTTCAATGCCTCTGCGAGTTACGATCCAGATGGTACAGTTGTTAGTTATTTCTGGGATTTTGGTGATGGCATTAACACTACTGGGGTCATTGTGGATCATGCGTATGCTGATGATGGCGACTACACGGTGACTTTAACCGTGACCGATGATGACGGTGCATCATCCTCAACGTCAGTCATTAAGACTGTCTTGAATAGGTCTCCAATAGCGTCGTTCACAGAGTCGACCGAAACTATGCTTGTCGGTGAGGTTATCTATTTTAATGCATCCGAAAGCTACGACCCCGACGGTGTCGTAGTTAGTTATTTCTGGGACTTTGGTGACGGCACCAACGCCACAGGGATGACGACTGAACACGGATATGCCGACGATGGCGTCTACACGGCAACTCTAACTGTGACAGACGACGACGGTGCAACTGCATCGACCAGCGCCACCAAGACGGTCGGAATCACACCCCCAGTAGCCACATTTACTGAATCTGCAGAAACCGTGCTTACCGGCGAGACTATCATGTTCAATGCATCTGCAAGTTACGACTTCGACGGTGTTATAGTTAGTTACTTCTGGGACTTTGGTGACGGTACCAACGCGACCAGTGTGATTGTTGTTCACTCGTATGTGGATGACGGTGTATATAACGTGACGCTGACGGTTACGGATGATGATGGAGCCACAGCCTCGGCAGTATCCACTAAAACGGTGTTAAACAGGTCACCAGTACCATCGTTCACCGAGTCTGCAACAACTCTGTCTACTGATGAGGTTATCTCCTTTGATGCTTCTGCCAGTTACGATTCTGATGGCACCATTGTTAGTTACTTCTGGGATTTTGGCGATGGTTCCAACGCTACGGGTGTTATTGTGGGTCATGCTTATGTGAGTGATGGCGTCTACACGGCAACTCTAACTGTGACAGACGACGACGGTGCAACTGCATCGACCAGTGCGACCAAGATGGTCCTAAACAGGTCTCCTGTGGCATCATTTGCTGAATCTGCAGAAACCGTCTATACAAATGAGATCATCTCCTTTGATGCTTCTGCCAGTTATGATCCAGACGGCGCAATAGTTAGTTACTTCTGGGATTTTGGCGATGGCACTAACGCTACTGGCGTCATCGTGGATCATGCATTTGCCGACGATGGCATTTATACGGCGACCCTAACCGTTGCTGATGACGATAATGCAACTGCCACGGATACTTCAACCAAAACTGTTTTGAACAGGTCTCCTGTTGCCTCATTCACTGAGTCTGCGGAAACCGTCTACACAAGCGATGTTATCACATTAAACGCGTCAAATAGCTATGATTTAGACGGCACAATAGTTAGTTACTTCTGGGATTTTGGCGATGGCACTAACGCCACTGGTGTTGTCGTGGATCGTTCGTACGCTGACGACGGAGTCTACACAGTCACACTAACCATACTAGATGACGATGGAGCGTCAGTCTCAGCGTCGGCCACTAAAACAGTCTTGAATAGGTCTCCTGTTGCATTGTTCACTGAGTCTGTGACCACGGTGTTTACAGGCGAGGTTATTTACTTTAATGCGTCAGCTAGTTACGATTCTGATGGCATCATTGTTAGTTACTTCTGGGATTTTGGCGATGGCACTAACGCTACTGGCGTCATCGTGGATCATGCATACGTAGACGATGGGACTTATACAGTAATCCTAACGGTTACTGACGACGACGGTGTAACTACCTCAACAAGTGCTACTAAGACGGTTTTGAATAGGTCTCCCGTTGCGTCTTTCACGGAGTCCGCAGAAACGGTTTATACCAACGAGATTATTTCATTCAATGCTAGCGCCAGTTATGATTCTGATGGTACAATCGTTAGTTATTTCTGGGATTTTGGTGATGGAACAAACAGTACTGGCATGATTGTAGAGTATTCTTATGTTGATGACGGAACGTACTCAGTTACCCTAACTGTGACTGATGACGATGGTGCAACCGGCATCATTACCTCAACTAAGACGGTTCTGAATAGGCCACCGGTTGCACTGTTCACTGAAACTGCGGAGACCGTGCTAACGGATGAGATTATCACGTTTAATGCCTCTGCCAGCTACGATCCAGATGACTATATCATTAGTTATCTCTGGGACTTTGGAGACAGCACTAACTCTACTGGTGCCATCGTGGATCATGCTTATGTAGATGATGGAGTCTACACGGTAACCTTGACGGTTACTGACGATGATGGTGCAACTGCGTCGGCTACCGCTACTAAGATTGTGTCGAACAGGTCTCCTGTTGCCTCATTCACTGAGTCTGCGGAAAATGTGCTTACTGGTGAGGTCATTTACTTTAATGCTTCTGGAAGTTATGACCCAGATGGTTATGTCGTTAGTTATTTCTGGGATTTTGGTGATGGAATCAACGCTATGGGCGTGACGACGGAGCATTCGTATGCTGAAAAGGGAAACTACATCGTCACCTTGACGGTTACTGACGATGATGGTGCAACTGCGTCAGCTATCGCTACTAAGATAGTTGGGAACTCATCTCCTGTAGCTATATTCACTGAGTCTGCAGCAGCTGCCTATACTGGCATGGTGATCTCATTTGACGCCAGCAGCAGCTATGATCCAGATGGTGTGATTGTTGATTATTTCTGGGATTTCGGCGATGGTACTAACGCTGCAGGTCTGAGTGTGGGTCATGCATATGCTGACGATGGAAACTACACTGTAACTCTAACCGTCACTGATGATGCTGATGCAACTGCCACCGCCACCTCAATCAAGACAATCCTGAACCGATCTCCTGTATCTATATTTTCTGAGTCTGCAACAGTAGTATACACCGGTGTGGTAATTCACTTCGACGCCTCCACCAGCTATGATTCTGACGGTGTTATTCTAAGTTACTTCTGGGATTTCGGTGACGATACCAACGCGACAGATATCATCGTTGAACACGCCTATATAGATGACGGGAACTACTTCGTCACCTTAACCTTGATTGATGACGATGGCGCAACGGGCATGGCAAGTTCAACCAAAACTGTTTTGAATAGGTCTCCCGTTGCGTCTTTCACGGAGTCTGCAGAGACGGTTTATACTGAAGAGGTTATCCACTTTGATGCTTCTGCCAGTTATGATCCTGATGGCTATCTAGCTACGTACTTCTGGGACTTTGGCGATGGCACTAACGCTTCTAATGTCATTTTGGATCATGCATTTATAGACGAAGGGACGTACATTGTTACATTAACCGTTACTGATAATGATGGTGCGACCACATCTGTCAGCGCAACTAAGATAGTTTTGAGTACGTCTCCCGTTGCGTTATTCACTGAGTCAGCAGAGATTGTCTATACTGATGAGGTTATTTACTTTAACGCCTCTGCGAGCTATGACCCTAACGGCGTAATTGTTAGTTATTTCTGGGATTTTGGTGATAGCACTAATGCAACTGGCGTTACCGTGAATCATTCATATGCTGATGACGGCATCTACACTGTTATCCTTACGGTTACAGACAATGAAGGTGAGACTTCGTCTGCGACTTCGACTAAGACAATCTTGAACAGGTTTCCAGTTGCTTCGTTTACCGAGTCTGCAGAGACGGTCTACACTGGAGAGTCCATTACGTTTAACGCCAGTGGCAGCTATGATCCAGATGGCGTAATTGTTAGTTGCTTCTGGGATTTTAACGACGGTACCAATGCTACAGGCGTTTTGGCTGAGCACGCCTATGTTAATGATGGGAACTACACAGTTGCTTTGACAGTTACAGATGATGATGGATCTGTAGTTGCTGCAGTGGCAACTAAGACAATCTTGAACCGGTCTCCTAGCGCCTCCTTCATCTACTCTCCTAGCTATCCAATTGTCGGTGAGATTGTTGCGTTCAATGCTTCTGCTAGCTATGACCTTGATGGCTATGTCGTAGACTATGCATGGAATTTCGGAGATAATACGACAACAACCGTAGCCACACCTATAGTGAGTCATACGTATGCAATAGAAGGAGACTACACGGTGACGCTAACCATAACGGATGACGATTCAGCAACCAATAATAGTACAGACGTGGTGATGGTGAGAAACTATCCAACTGCCGCTTTTACGTATTCACCTGACCCCCCAGCCAAGAACCAATCTATAATTTTCAATGCATCTTCTTCAGTTCCAAATGGCGGAATTATCACTAGCTACCAATGGGACTTTGGAGATGGAAACATCACAGCAGTAAGCGGCCCGATATTAACTCATGTCTACTCATCTGAAGGAAACTACACTGTAGTTCTTAATGTGACAGATAGTGAAGGATTAAGCGATTCTTTATCGCAAACTATCAGAGTTGGATTATCCCCGGTATCTTCCTTTACCTATTCACCTGCAACTCTATATGTAGGTGATACTGCCACATTCAATGCCTCTGCGAGTTACGATCCTGACGGCTCTATTATCAGCTATTTGTGGGATTTTGGTGACGGCTCTTTACCCGTGAACGAAACTGATCCCATAACAATTCATGTTTATGTCTCAGATGGCGTCTACTCAGTAGCACTCACTGTTACCGATAATGAGGGCATAAATGCCACCAACTCAACGATGATTACAGTTCTCCGTGCTCCTGTAGCATCTTTCACGTATTCTCCTGGATTCGTCCTCGTGGGCGACGTGGTCACGTTTGATGCTTCGGAGAGTTATGATCCGAACGGCTATATTATGAACTACACGTGGGATTTTGGTGACGGGAATATAACGGCGACAACAAGCCCAATCACAACTCATACTTACGCGACTGCGAAGACGTATGTTGTGATATTGACTGTAACCGACAATGAAGGGTTCACAGACGAAAAGACCAAATTCGTCAGGATTAGAGAATACCCTACAGCTTCCTTCATGTGTATTCCCGATTATCCAATTGCTGGAGAAGACGTAACTTTCGACGCGTCTTCTTCAACTCCTAACGGTGGGTCAATTGATAACTACCATTGGGACTTTGGTGATGGATCGCTCCCTGTCGATACCCCCGACCCAATACTTACCTATCTATACACGACGGTTGGAGACTATGTGGTGACTCTAACTGTCTCAGATAGTGAAGACCTCTCAGACACAACATCCACAACTGTATCAGTTCGAGATTACCCAACAGCCACTTTTCAATACTCTCCAACGCCCCCCACAGCCGGTTTGCCTGTCAACTTCGACGGATCATCATCCACACCAGGCCAAGGCGGGTCCATCACAGACTACGCATGGGACTTTGGTGATGGCAACATCACGACCACTACGACATCAATGGTAGTTCATGTGTATGCAAAAGCTGGAAACTACACTGCTGTCTTGACGGTCACGGATAGTGAGGGGCTCTCTGATTTGAATGTTGAGCTAATAACCGTTGAACAAGCTTCACCTGTGGCAGCATTTGTCTACTCTCCCGACCCCGCGGTGAAAGGTGGGATAGTCACTTTCAACGCCTCTAAAAGCCACGATCCGGATGGTCAAATTTGGGTCTATCATTGGAGATTTGGCGACGGTGAGACCGATCTTGGCTGGGATTCAATTGTAACACATGTTTATACTGCCCTTGGACAGTACAATGTAACTCTCACTGTGGAAGATCTAGACGAAAACACCGATGCAATATCGAAGATAGTAACGGTTATAGCGGGACCCCACGTAGATTTCACTTGGGAGCCACAATATCCTGAAATAAATGAAGTCATCGCTTTTGATGCCTCCGAAAGTTACGACCCCACGGGATCTATCGTCAATTATACTTGGGATTTTGGCGATGGCAACTCTACAACAGTATTTGAGTCAATCATAACGCATCAATATGGTGCACCAGCAAATTACACTGTCGCATTGAATGTTACCAATGATCAAGGTCTCTGGAACATCCGACAAAAACTGGTTTCTGTAATTGTGACCGGTCCCTATGTGGACTTTTCGTGGACTCCTTCCGATCCATATGTGAACGAAACTGTCCTGTTCGACGCGTCAAACTCGATAGGAACTGTAGCAGAGATTGCTAACTACACGTGGCATTTTGGCGATGGTGAAACAATAACTGTTGTGGATCCAGTAGTCTATTATGCATATGCATCTGAAGGAAACTACACTGTAGCTCTGAACGTAACAGATACTCGGGGATTCTGGTCCACCGCATCAAAGATAATATCTATTCTTCCACTTAGTGGTCCAACGGCTGACTTCACGTGGCCATATCCCTGTTATCCTAACCGAACGATCACGTTTGATGCATCAACATCCACATCTGGGTGGAATGGGACTGATCATCCACCAATCGTTTCGTACATGTGGGATTTCGGCGATGGCAACATAACCACGATCTCTGTGTTCGCAATAAATCATACATATGTTCAACCAGGCAACTACATAGTGGCATTAACTGTCACTGATGAACTAGATCAGTCCGATACTGTGTCCTACGTTGTGGCCGTTAGCGAAAAACTCTTGGGAGACGTGAATGGGGATGGTAAGGTGCGGATAGATGACATTCTCGCGGTCGCTCTTGCGTTCGGGTCTGAACCAGGTGATCCGAATTGGGATCCTGATTGTGACGTAAATGGCGATGGTAAAGTACGGGTCGATGACATCTTAATCGCAGCCCAAAATTTCGGGCAAGAACTGCCCTAAAGCATACGTACTCCCATGTGTCAGAGTGTAAGTTTCTTCCATAACGTTTTTTATACTTGAATGTGCACATATTAGGTCAAAAGAACGAGAAAGGAGAAAGAGATACTCAATGCAAGTTCTGAAGAAGAAGTTACTAGTGACTGCTTTGGCGCTACTGATTATTTCCTCACTTCTAGCTGCCTTTGACAGCTTCACCAGTGGACTACCTGCCTCAGATGTTCTCAACCTCCACGGTCCGCCTATGGCACCTATACATTTCAACAACAATATCACTCTGAAACCTATCCACATGCACAGCCTCCAAGGCCTACTCTATGG
>JAOUKN010000172.1 GCA_029882515.1 Candidatus Bathyarchaeota archaeon | reverse complement strand
CGTTAATTCCATGCATCATGAGTTTGGTTCTTGATATAGTGTTGCAGGCCTTGTAGTACATGATCAAGAGTTTAGATTCTGCCCTTTTCTTTGTTAGATTGTGTTTCAACTGTAACTGCAGTATTTTTATGTCAAGTTCACGCTTTTTTATGGTTTCCAAGATCTGTTCGTGATCTTCTAGCATGTGTTCACGCCCGAATAACGTATTGTATCATATGATTTGATATATGACTTGCTTCACCTATCGACATATTTCGAAATGTGATATATCTCTTCAATAAAACAGCGTTTTTTCTCTTCTTGAAATAGTTGATAGCCTATAGATGCGTGTTGAGAAAGCGCTTGTAACCTAGATTTTGCTCTTTCGGCGGCGCTTTTCAAGTATAAGTCGTTTTTTAACGAGGTCCCTGACTTCTTCGTGGAACTGGTCGTCTTTTTCTAGGCTCAGAAATTGACTGCGGAGATTTTTAAATCCTGTTGGAATCTCCACTTTTATGGTAATGAAAGGTTTTCCTATAGCCATTTCAAATTCTCTTTTGGTCTCGTCATATTCGACTTCTGATTTCCTTTTTCTAGATTCAAGCCACTTTTTAACCATTTTGTTCACACTCCTAATCTAAATCTTAAAATGAGATAAAGGCTGGCGAAGCCTAACTGAAGTATTGATGTTACTAAACCTACTTTTGTGAATTCACCGAAACTCAATGAAATTCCTTCACGTTTGAGGGCACCTATAGCCATCATGCAGACAGCGCCACTTAAGGGGGTAGTTGCACCTCCAAGATTTGTCCCAAGAACTAACGCTGACCACACGGCTCCAGAGTTTAAGCCAGGAACTCCGCTGACTATTGGAGCAAACGTTAGAGCAATTGCAATATTACTTACCAAGGTGCTGGCAAGTCCACTAAACCACAAAGTCACCATGGTGGCCTCCAATGGGTTGCCTCCAACCAGTTGGAAAAGTTGCGTTGATATTTCGTTCAAGATTCCTGTACTTTCTAAACCTCCTACGACGAACATAAAACCTGCAATAAAAAACACCGTCTCCCAATCCAATCCTTTGAAAATCTCTGTTGGATCTAAACCACTAAGAACCAAGGCAATGATAGCGCAGCCGAGAGCAACGGCTTCAGGTCCGACTCCTAAGTTTTCTAATGTCAAAAAAAGTAGTACTAGAAGAGCGAGAATTAAGATTGAACGATAGAAAAGTTTCTTATCTTCTACGCTCTCCCAAGGGTCGTATTTGGGTAGAACTTTTTTCTTTCCAAGTCTTGGCTTAAAAAGCATGTACAACACGAAAATGGTTAACCCCCAAAGGGCAACTTCACATATTGCCAAGTAGTTGATGAATTCTGCAAAGCTCATCCCTGCTTCTACACCAATTATCATGTTACTCACCGAGCCAATCAAAGTGCTTGTGCCACCGAGATTTACCATAATAGTAGCAGAAACGAAATAGGGCACAGGATCATAACCTAGAAGTTTAGTTATCGTCACCGTAGCAGCAGCTATGAGCAACATAGCCGTTGGATCGCTGAGAAACATGGAAACAACGGCAGAGACAACGCAAATAGAGACAAAAAGCCTACCAGGATTTCCCTTCGAAACTCTAACGGCATACAAGGCGCCAAAACGAAACAAACCACTCCTCCGAGCCACTTCAATCACGATCATTACGCCGAGCAACAGCCCGATGAGCCGAATGTCTATGAAGCCCGAAGCTTGATCATACGTGAACACGTTATATTGTAGTCCAAACCAAGCGGTAAGCAAAGCTCCAATCAAGGCAGCGACAGACAGGGGAACAATTCCGGTTGCCGAAAGAAGAACTGTCAGCACATAGATGAGAATGAAAATTATTTGAGTTGGATCCATATCATTCCCTATTCTTGCTTCGTTCAGCCATTTTGGCGAGACGATCAGCCAGCGATTCAGCTCTTTGTTCAATCATTCGATAAACGATTCGCCCAATATCGTAAATTAATAGGAGAATTATCGCAAGGGCAACGTATGTTGTAACGGTTGTTAGCGTGTTTCCAGTATCTCCTAGTGTCCCTAAAAGGGGGTAGAGAGCCGTTGCTACCAGAATGATGACGATGATGTATATGGCATCTCTAGCCGCTCTTCTTGACGACCTTTCTTCTTTTATGCCTAATCGTTTCACAATGATGTCGGTCACGATGTCGCTTAGTATCAAGGCGTCTGACAAGGCTCGTATTAGAAAAATTCCTGTGAAAAGCAACGCTATGAACCCTACTAGGGCGCCAGCGTTTATATTAGGACCTGGAACAACTAGGTCACTAATTGTTGGCGGAACAACGCGGTTTATTATCCAAAAAATAACCGCCATCACCAAACTCATCGTTAACCTGGGAAATCTACGCCGTACTTCTTCACCTATATGCTTCGTGCTCATTTGTCTCCCTCGCGAAACGATGCTCCTTTATGCTTTTTATACTCCCATGAATATTAAGACTATGAATTTAGTCTAGCTTAACATGCACGCGCGCGTATTTTATCTGGCACATCATCTTCAAAGGCCATGTTTCTCAAATCGTATTTAATACGTGTGAATTAAGAATCTGAATCAAAAATACAACTTTGGTCATTAACAAAACTTACACGCGTTTCCTTAAAATCTAACTACCTGAACTTTCTGTAATCAATGTTGCTGGTGTTTCGCTTAGAGTTCAAAATGAAAGAAGGTTGGTGGTGGTATTGGACATCTGGAGTTCTCATGGGTCTGGTTTTTACTATCATCTGGGCTAGCTACAAATTCAACCTCGTAATCCCGGTCGAGGCATACCTGCTTCTTATGATCGTATTCCTCTTTTCTGTAACGCTCTTCATTGTAGGATGTATGGTGAAGAAGCGTTGAAGAGGTTCCAACG
>JAOUKN010000171.1 GCA_029882515.1 Candidatus Bathyarchaeota archaeon | reverse complement strand
GTTTACTTGGTCGTTCCATCCGACTATCTTGTTTGTGAAGTTTTTGTCGTCGAAACCGGGCGAGAAGTCTGGGTGGGAGTCGTCTATTCCTGTGTCTAAGATGGCTATGGACGAGTTCAGGTCGCCTTGAAGGCTCAAAGTGTTCCAGACGTAGGTTCTTGCTCCAATTTGTTGTGCGGCGTAGGCGACTTGAGCATGGCAAATGTGTTCTTTATCAACCAGAAGTACATTGGAGTCTGCTTGGATGAAGTTGGCTATTTTATTGTAGGGTATTTGGCCGCCGAATCCGTAGATCGCCTTGGTCCAAGGAGAGGTGGTTAAGTATCCGCCGGATAAAGCGAAGGCGTTGGCGTCGTCAGCTGTTGGTTGAGTCTTCAACGCCACGATAACGTTTACATGATTTTCAGCGGTGTTGTTGATTAGTCTGTTAGTGATTTCTTTGTCGAGGGTGTCGGCGACGTTGTTGTTGTTTTGGTCAACCCAGAATGGTTTCCGTATTACAGGTGTGAATGTTTGATTCTTGCCAATGGGGGATGTGGTTTGAAGGGTTGGTTGTATGACATTTTGTATTTTTTCTTGTTGAAAATCGGAGGTGGTCGCTGGAATGGTGGAAAAGACGGAAAAAGTGAGCAATGCAGACAAAAGCAGAGTGCAGACTAAACTTGTTCTGTTTCTTTTCGTCAAGTTTGTTCCGCTTTGAAGTGTAAGCAGGATGGTTTTGCCTCCATCTTCTTGTCTACAATGTATTATTGGGGTTGCCAATGATTATTAAACTTCAGCTTAATTACTTCTAGAAGATAGTTCGTTTTGATGGGTCCTTTAGTTATGCGTACGTGCACATGCCCATTCTTTTCTGTGAGGCGGTGTCTTTAGCAATCCATCCTTCCTTGGGTTTCTTTTTCTTCAAAACCAAGAAAACTAACACAAAGACGATTAAGAAGACAGAAGCCACTGCTACAATAAGCCATGGACTGATCGCTGATTTGGAAACGCTGTTAACATAAGAAAAATACAGATATGTATTTGTCTCATCTGTCCATTTTCTCTTCAAGCCAGGGTGTTCACCATTAATCAAAAAACTCAAGTTGCCACCATGCAAGTTTTGAAGCAAAGTATTTGGAACAGCAATTCTTGAAAAACCCATGGTCTCATTCTCTTCAGTAGCCATAAAGCTTATCCTTGCATCATCGGGGCTAAGCTGAAATTGTGAGATGGTGGAATTAGAAATAATAGTGATGCTGTATGTTTTCCCTTCTAAAGTTACATTGAAATCTATGAATTTCCCCATCAAGGGATGTTTGTCAACGTTGTCCTTTCCAACCGTGTAGACAGCGTCACCTATGCCATCTTGATCTGCATCAACACCTCTGTAAAGGCTCCAATAATTGCCTTCTAACCCGTTATCCCAGCTGTTTCTCGGAGTGAACCGTGTTTCATTCCTAGTTTCAATATGGAGGCGGCTGTTGACAAACGTGTTGTGATATATTATATTATTGTGAGAATAGTAGACTGCTATGCTGTAGCCGTTGGGTTTGACGATTAAGGCGTTGTTTCTGGTAATAACGGAGTTGTTTGTATAGACGATATGTAGGTTGTAGGTGTTGAAATTCGCTTCGTTCCGATCAACTGTTGAGTTGGGGCTTTTGAAGAGGCCGATGCCTGCCCAACCGTTGTTGTCCACGTTGTTTTCGCTAGCTGTAGAACACGAAGAATTGAAAAATTTGATGCCGTAGTCGAAGTTGTTGTTTGCATTGTTTCCGCTGAGGGATATATTTGAAGAATATGCAACGTAGATGCCATTCCAATTGTTTTTTGCGTCTACATTGCTTATGCTTGAGTCTCTTGTAAAGGCGAAGAGTATCCCCTGTTTGTTGTCTTGCACGTTCAGGTTTTTCACTTTAATGTTGGTAGAGTCTACTAAGCCGAGATATCCTATTTCTTGGAAGGTAAAAGCGTCTATTGTGGTATTGTGTTGGTTAATTAAGTAGTGGATAGGTTTGCCGTTGACGGTGTTTGAAACATCAATGTCGTTGATGAAGTCAAACTGTGAGTTGCCGTTGACTCCGAAGTTGTACTTGTTATCAACTATGGTGTTATCCCGTAGAGTGGTGTTCCCCGACGCCTTGATTTCAACCCCAAACCACGTATATCCGTATATTTTGTTTCGATTAACTTCCGAGTTTCTGGAGTTATATAGGCGAATGCCGTATGAACCATCTTGCAAGGTATTGCTGACAATTTTCGAGTTATTGGAGTTGTCAAGCCAGAGACCAAAGGTTCCGTTCTGTATGGTGAGATTTCTAATTTCCACGTTGTCAGCAGTTACATAAACTATTTTGCCTTTTCCGTTTCCATCAATTATTGTTGCACTTCGGTCTTCGCCGACGAGCGACAATGACTTGTTCACAGTTACATGTTCATAATAGATTCCGGCGGCAACGAAGATTTCGTGTCCGTCTAACGTTTCTGGAGCATTTATCGCCTCTTGTATTGCTGAATAAGTCTTACCTGTGTTGAGATTGCGCACCCGAAAATTATTCTGTTGGGTAGCGTTGGTCTGTCCGTTGTAAGACCGTTCAAAAGAAAAAGGAAAAACTAACAAAACACTAAAAAGTAGTGAGAAAGCGAGCATCAACATCAAGGCTTTCCTTCGCAAAGAATGTTCCTCATGCACTTTTAGAGGTAACACCGCAATCTAGATTATAAGAATTTTCAGTTAACAATTCAGAGACTAGACGCATGTGCAAATAGGGAGTTGGGGCTACGCGCACACAGTTATCTATACTTTTATTGTTCCTAAACTTTAGGCAGTTTTGCCGTAGTTTTTGGTTAGGTCTAATAGGTCGGAAGCGTTAACTACGCCGTCTTTATTGAAGTCGCATTCTGAATTCCAGTT